>JAEUJP010000813.1 GCA_016793725.1 Myxococcaceae bacterium
GAACACGCTCGTCGCTTTGCTGCTCGCCGTAGGGCCCGCGGTCGACACCACCGTCACGGTGCCGCTCGAGCACTACCTGCAGCTCACCGAGAAGAAGGCAGCGGCGACCGCGGCGCCGCCGGTCGCGGCCGTCGTCACCGACCAGCGGCTCTCGGCGCGGGCGACCGCCGGCGGCACCGACGTCGAGGCGCACTTCGCGGTCGACGTGCTGGCCTCGACGTGGAGCACCCTCTGCGTGCTGAAGCTCGAGCCCGGCACCCAGCTCGCCGAGCTGCCGCACGTGGACCATGCGACGCTCGCTCCGCTGAACGGGCAGCTGTGCTTCTTGTCGCAGACGCCGGGCAACTACACGTTCGACGTGAAGCTGATGGTGCGGGGCACGCGCATGACCGCGGGCAGAGACGCGCTGTGGAGCACGGCGAGCTTCGAAGGTGAGGCGGTGCCGCAGGCCGAGGGCGGCTGGTCGTTCGTGCCGAAGAAGAAGGTGGTGGTCGCCGAAGAGCGCCCGCCGATGGAGCCCTCGTGCCCGAAGGCCGTCGCGCAGCTGGTCTCGACGGTCGAGGGCCACGCGCAGCTGAACGTGACGTACTACTTGAAGCTCGACCGTGAGCAGCCGCTGTCGTTCACGGCGCCGGCGGGGTGGAAGGTCGAGCGCGTGTTCGTGAACGGGGTGGCGCGGAAAGGTGGGCTCGACGTGGTCGCGTCGCCGAGCCACGACACGAACGGCACGGTCGAGCTGCAGCTGTCGCGAGAGCTCGGCGTGTTTCATCTGTCGGGGCGGCTCGACCTCGAGCTGCCGAAGGCGTCGTGGCCGGTCGCGCAGGTGGAGGCGGCGGTGAACCTGCCGGCGGTGTTCGAGTACCGGCGGCTGGGCGGCAGCCTCGAGCCGGCTGAGGCGTCGGCAGGCGCTGGCATCCCCGGCAAGCGGCTCGGCTTTCGTCAGCACCTGGTGGCGGCGTCGGCGCCGACCGTCGAGCTCGAGTACTCGGTGGAGCTGACGGGGCGGTACTTCACGACGCGCCGTGAGGTGAATGGGCCGTGAGCGCGCTGGCCGACAGGGGCGGGAAGTGAGGTCGACGTGCGTGCGAACGCTCGACGGCTGAGCTCGCGCCCACGTCGTCGTGTGCGACGTGATGCCCGGCGCTGCCTTGGTCGACGAGCGCTGCGGCGAGTCCGCACGTCGACCGACAAAGGCAGGCCACGTTTTACGGGGAACTCCGACGAGCCTCGGGTACCAGGGAGACAGGTGAACCTGCGAGGTGAGCGTCATCAGCGCGAGAGGAGGCCGCGCGCGATTCGGTTTCGCGAACCAACAGGTGGCCTCGCGCAGCGTCAGCAGCACGCGTCGCGGAGCTTGGGGGCGACTGGGAAGAGGTCACATTTTGGAGCGGCGATAGGGGTAGTTTTCTGTACTTAACGCCGATCGAAAAAGTGGGTCTCCGCCCCTCGGCCCCTGAGCTCCGCGCCTCTGGCGCGGAAACGGGAGTGCAGAAGCCTCGAGGAGCCTTGGTGCTGCGCGCTCGTCGCCGCTGCGCTCGCCATCGGAGGTGGGACCTGGCCGGTGAGGGGGAACCTATGTCCAACAATATGAGGCCGATTGTCGGACAAGCCTCACCCCCCTGCGCCTTCGAGCTCTGCAGGGGTTGAAGGCGAGGCGAGCGGGAAGGACCGCCGTTTCCACGCTGGCCGCGTGACGAGCGCGCGGAGCCACCGCAAGTGACCCAGGCCCAGGAGCTGAATCAGCCCGGCGTCCCGCCACGGTGCGTGAGAGGCGAGGGTGGACTCTCGCCTGTGCGCCCACGTGACTCACTCCGCGACGATGCCGCCGGCCTCGTCACCACCCAGCGCGCTGAAAAGGCCCTGCAGCTGCGCACGATCATCGGCGAGCGCCTGCGCCTCGGGCTTGAACGCACCCTCGACGGCCTTGCGCAGCGCGGCGACGTACTGCGACTCGAAGTCGCTCTTCAGCTTCGAGCGGAACATCGACTCCTTGGTGAGCTCGCTGGTGCGGCGGGTGGTGATGATTGAGATGTCTTTGCCAGACTGGAACACGAGCACCTTGCTGCACACGGCGCGACCCTCGGTCAGGTCGGCGAGGTAGATGCGGCCCAGGAACATGCCGCTCTCGTAGTCGCGGGTGCCCGTGAGCTTCGGCGCGCTGACCGAGGCGTGGCGCGCGACGACGGCGACCAGCTTCGTCTGCTCGAGCTTCGCGATCGCCTCGAGCCGCGACTCGGTGGTGCCGCCGGCCGCGCTGAGTGCGCTCGTCACGTCGCTCGACGTGAGAAACCCGAGGTCACCGCCGCGGCCCTGGTGCGGCGCGGCCAGCGCGAACGCGTCGATTGTCGGCACCCGCCACGCCGACGACTTCTCGTAGCCGGCGAGCACCTCGCTCGAGCACAGCGGCACGGTCTCTTCATCTTCATCGAGCTGCTTCTCGAGCTTCGCCAGCGTCGCGTCGAGCCCGGCGCGGCGCTCGCGCACCAGCGCCTCGGCCTGCGCGAGGCGCCACACGTCTTCCTGCTGATCGATCGACAGCGAGATGTCGGTGTTCAGCTCGGCCTTCGCACAGCCGCCGACGGTCGACACGAACCAGCGCTGCGGCCCGCGCTCGAGGCACATCGAGAACGGCACTGCCCCCTCGCGCGTCGTTACGCCCTCGAGCATGGCCTGTGCGCCGTCGACGTGAAGCGGCCCGGCGCAGCCGAACGTCGCGACGGTGCGGTCGCCGACCTTGCCGGCGAGCAGCTGCGCCTCGACGAGGTCGCACGCTGTGAACTTCGAGAGCTCGCGCTCGGTGCGCGCCGTCGCGGTGCGCTTCTCGAGCTCGGTGAGGCGGCGGCTCTTGCCGCCCGACGCGAAGACGATGCCGGCGCCGGCCATCGCGAGGCACACGCCGACGACGCCGAGCTTGAGCAGCGCGCCACTGCTCTGCTCCCGCTCGTCACCCTCGTCTGATGCAGGAATCGAGAACACCGTCGGAATCTGCGCGAGCGCGTTGAGCACGCAGAAGATGTTCACGACGAACGAGATCATGCCCCACCAGCCGAAGAAGAACGTCAGCAGCGACTCCGACAGCCACTTGTCGCGCGCGCAGGTTCGACACATCTGCCCCTTCGTCGTCGTCAGCTGGCGCGCCACCAGCATGCCGATGTTCCGGTACAGCGAGACCTGCTTCGTCGGGGCAAATCGACCGCAAATTTCACACGTGGAGTGCATGGACGGGAGAGACCCGCCCCGCGACTCATCGGCGAAGCCAATGATTCGAGGCATCGCTTAGAGAAAAGCGATGAAGAGTGACCCCGCCCGTCACACTCGACCCCACACCTGAGGCTCGCCAGACAACACTTCAATTTTATTCACCAAACACACGCACCGACATCGGCTCGACGCACGAGAAGAGAGGGATGAATCCGCTCATGCGCCTCGTCCCCGCCCTCCTCATCGCCGCTGCGTGCGGCCCCGACAGCATGGCCAGCCTGGAGCAGCCGCCGGCCGAGCCGCTCGACTCGTCGAACGACGGGCTCGCGATTGCGGGCAACAGCCACGTCATCTACCGCGTGACGTCTGACTTCGTCTCGCGCGACACGCTGGTGTCGGTGCTCGACAGCCTGCAGAACAACCAGAACGACCTCGACGCGTTCGCGACGGCGCCGAACGGGTCGTGGGCGGCGGTCAGCGGCGGAGCGCGCTGGTACTCGGGCAGCTTCCCCAGCGCGACGCGCACCGCCATCGAGAGCTACATCGCGGGTCGCCACAAGTTCGTGGCCATCGACTTCAACTCGGCCGGCGGCTGGGTCGTCGTCACCACCACGGCGCAGACGTACGGCGGGGCGGTGCCGCAGTCGCTGAAAGACAAGATCGCCGAGTACCGCACCAACGGCTGGGCGTTGGAAGACGTCGACGTCACCACCGACGGCTACGTCGTCGTCGGCAGCGGAGGCACCGTCAGCTACAGCCTGCCCGGTGCGCACCCCGCCGAGGCCGTGCTGTACGACCGGCACGCGTCGAAGCGAAAGGTGCGCCAGGTCGACCTGGGCCTCGACGGCAGCTGGGTCGTCGTGTCGGATCAAGAGACCGCCGCCGGCGGCATTCCCGACCGCTTGCGCGGTCGCCTGCGCACGATGGCGCGCGAGCGCCGCTTCATCTCGCGCGTGTACACCGGTCGCGGCGACAACTACGTGGTCGCGTCGCACGGCACGGCGTCGCCGACCTCGAGCTCGGTCGCCGAGGCCATCGAGTACGACGTCGGCGGCAAGACGTTGTGGCAGGCGATGACCGACGCGAAGGTGCCGGGCCTCAGCATCGCGATCATCGAGAACAACCAGGTCACCAGCGTGCGCGGCTACGGGCTGCGCAAGGCGGGCGAAGAAGACCCGGTGCTCGCCACCACGCCGTACGACCTCGCCTCGCTCACGAAGTACGTGGCGTCGCTCACCACGCTGACGCAGGTCGACGAGGGCAAGGTCTCGCTGAACGGTGACATTCTGACGTCGCCCGGCCCGCTGATCAGCGCGTGGCGCGCGCTCGGGCAGAACCCGGGCATCGCGAGCGGCTACGGCATGCCCGGCACGGCGCTGCCGGCCGGCATCACGCCCGCGCGCCTGATGCGCCACCGCGCCGGCATGGACCCGCAGGGCGGCTCGCCCGACGCGCACCCGAACAACTGGGGCGAGTTCTCGTCGAACAGCCGCACGCTCAACCAGATGTTCGGGTGGGACTGCGGCAGTCTCTTCGGCTGCAGCTACGGCGACGCGACGTGGGCGTGGGTGACCTCGGCTCCGAACGGGCCCAGCACGTACTCGAACCAGAACTACCTCGTGCTGATGGCGATCGCCGAAGACGCCTCGGGCAAGCGCGCCGTCGAGCTGATGGAGCAGAAGCTCTTCAGCCCGATGGGCCTCACCAACACGTCGGCCCGCGTGCCGCTGGCGGCGTCGTTCGAGGCGCGCACCGCGTGGCAGCACGACACCGACGGCGACCCGCGCTCGTACCGCACGCTGTACCCGTTCATCTGGGCCGGCGGCCTGCACGCGTCGGCGGGCGACTACGCCGAGCTCGTGATTCTCGCGCTCAACCAGGGCACCGACTCGAAGGGCGTGTCGCGCATCTCGCCGTCGAGCATCAACGCGATGCTGAACGGCGTCGATCGCAACGCGGGCTTCGGCATGTTCTTCGAAGGCGGCAACAGCGCGCTCGAGGGCACCGACCGCTCGTTCAACCACAACGGCTCGCACACCGACCGCGCCCGCACGTGGATGTGCGGCAACCCGACGCGCGGCGAAGGCATCGTCGTGCTGACGAACCGCGGCACCGACGCCGCCGTCGACTCGGTCATCAAGGGCATCATGACCCGCTACACGGCGAAGCGCGGCTGGCCGACGAACTGCCAGTAGCGGGCCGAAAAAAAAGGGGACAGGCTACTTTTCTGCGCAGCGCGGCACGCCGCTTGCGCCGATGGACAAAAATCCAGCCTGTCCCCTTTTTTGCGCAACTACGGCAGCGTGCGCCAGTAGACACCCTGCGCGGTGCCGGCGAGCACGATGGGGCGCGGCGCGGCGGGCAGCACGGTCACGCTCCACACCGGCACGCGCTCGAGGCCGGTGTTCAGCGCCGTGAACGTCGTGCCGTTCGCCGCGAGGTGCACCCCGTCTTCGGTGCCGGCGAGCAGCGCCCCGTTCGGGCCGAAGCCGAGCGCATAGACGAGCTTGCCGAAGCTCGAGAGCCCATCGTCGTGCGCCGCGAACGTCGCGCCCTGGTCGACGCTCTTGCGAATGCCGACGTTGCCCTGCGAGCCGGTCAGGTACACCGCGCCGTCGGGGCCCACGTACACGCCGTAGACGACCCAGCCGCTGCCCGCCCACACCTGCGCGCTCGTCGCGCCCTTGTCGCTCGACTTGAGCAGCACCGGCGTGCCCGTCGCGAGCCGCGCGCCCGCATACACCGTGCCGTCGGCCGCCACCGCCAGCGGCGCGAACCGAAAGCTCGACGACGTCGACAGGCTCGAGCTCGACAGCGGCGAGCGCTCGAAGCCCATCGCGCCCGAAGCGCGCACCAGCACACCCGTCATGTTCGTCACGTTCGTGTCGCCCGCACGCTGGTACGCGAACGCCGCGCCGAGCCGCGTCGGGTCGGCCGCGACCGCGCCGACGTTGTCTTCGATGCCGGGCAGCTGCGAGACCTTGTGCTCCTTCAGGCGCCACTGCCAGACGCTGCCCTTCACGCCGTACCGGCCGGGGTAGAGCTCTTCGTCGACCGACAGAAACGCGAGCTCACCGCCCCGAGCGACGCTCACGTCCGAGAAGCCGATCGTCTGCGCCCAGTCGCCCTGCCGCTGCCAGCGGCCCGACGCCGCCGTGTAGAGGTAGAGCCCCGCGCTCGACGTGAAAAACGCGGTCGGCACGCCCTCGACCTCTGCGACGGTGAAGCGGCCGACCACCTCGTCGAGCCCGCGCCCCACCGTCTCGAACGTGCGCGCGCCGTCGGTCGACAGCTGCAGGCCGCCGTTCGTGCCGGCCCACACGTTCGTGCCCTCCGACGCCACGGTCACGACCACGCGGTCGAGCAGGCAGTCGCCGATGGGCGCCGTGCTGCCCGACCGCAAGAGGCCCTCGCCGCGCGTGCCGATGAGAACGCCGTCGGTCGACGTCGCGAGAGCGTTGATGGCGGGCAGGTCGGCGATGGGCCTGCCGATGAGCTCGCTGAACGTCGCGCCTTCATCGGCGGTCGAGAGCACGCCGACCTCGACGGTCGCGATGAGCAGGCCGCTCGGCGTGGCGAGCAGGCGCCGCGGGTTCGCGAGGCCGCTCGGTGGGCCATAAAAACGTGTCGCGAGCGCGGTGAACGTCGCGCCGGCGTCGTCGCTGCGGTACAGGCGCGCGCCGTCGACGGCGTAGAGGCGGTCGCGGTTGACGAGGTCGGCGGTGATGGCGCCGAGCGGGCCGCCGGGGTCGGGGTCGAGGCCGGCGGCGGCGAGCAGCTGCCAGTCGCCGGTGCCGTCGCGGCGGTAGAGCGTGGTGGCTGCGCCTTGCGGCGCCATCGCGGTGCCCTGAACGAGCGCGTACACGCGGGCCGGAGTGCCCGGCGCGACCGAGAGCCACACCACGCGGGCGCCGGTGTGCAGGCCGGTCGAGGCGGGCGTGAACGTGAGGCCGCGGTCGGTCGACTCGTAGACGGCGTTGCCGGCACCGTCGCCGACGGTGCCGGCGAGCACGCGCGTGCCGGCCTCGACGAGGCTGGTGACGGTGGCGCCGCGCAGGTCGAGCACGCGCGTGACGGTGCGGCCCGAGTCGGTCGAGCGGTAGATGGCGGCGCTGCGCGAGGCCATGACTCCGCTCGAGCGCGCGAGGCCGGTGCCGACGAGCAGGGTGCCCTGACCGAGCGGCAACAGCGCGTGCACCGAAGCGCCGGGCGGGCCGGCCTTGGTCCACGTGTCGGTGGGAGCGCTGGCCATCACCTCGTGGCGGCAGCGCGGGGTGTCGTCGATTTCACCCACGCCGACGGGCACGAGCGCGGGCGCCGGCTCGTCGATGAGGCCGGTGCAGCCCGCTGCGAAGAGGGCCGCCGCGAGCGACAGCAGTCTGTGCGCGCTCATTGAATGGTCTTCGACGCTTCGTTCGAGGGGCCGCTCTCGGCGCCCTCGGTGTTGCGAGCGGTGACGGTGAAGTACCAGGTGCCGGGCGTGAGGTTCTCGACGGTGAAGCCGGTGGCCGAGGGGTCGTCGACCTGCATGGCGCGGTCCCACACTCCGGGCTGGGTGCCGTACTTCACGGTGTAGCCGGCGAGGTTGGTGAGCGCAGAGCCGTCGACGTTCGCGAACGGCGGTGTCCACGTGAGCTTCGCGTTGTTCGGGCTCGTCAAGGCCTGGCCGAGAATGAGGCGCGGAATGTTGTGGTCGACGAAGGTCTTCAGCAGGCTGGAGGTGGTGCGATCGCGCGGGTCGGCGATGAGCACGGCCTGACGAATCGCCTCACCTTCGGCGGGCGTCATGGTCGTGTCTTCCCAGGTGCGGGTGAGCTCGGTGGCCTCGCGGCGATCGATCTTGCCGTCGCCGAGCTGGCGAATGCGCAGGTCGAGCGAGTGGTCGCGGCGCGCGGCCGAGCCGTCGGGGTTCGGGCCGGTGAGCGCCGGGAGCTCTTTCTCGAGAAAGAGCTGCATGCGGCTGCGCGCGCCGCCCGGGTCGATCGAGGCCGAGGTCTTGAGCACGGCCTCCGACAGCGCCTTGGCCTGCGCGGGCGTGAACGACTGCGACTTCCACCTCGAGGCGAGGTTCTCGACGTCGCGGGTGTCGAGGTGGCCATCGTCCATCAGGGCGACGCGCAGCTCGGTGCCGAAGTCGCGCGCGCCACCTTCGAGCGTGAGCCGCGGCAGGTCGTTCTGCAGAAACTTCTGCACCACGCCGAGCGCCTCTTTGCCTGCGAACGTGCCGGTGCTCGCGAGCGCGGCCTGCGTGATGCTCTGCGCCTCTTGTGCGGTGACCGGGCGGGCGGCCCAGCGCTGCGTGATGGCGCGGGCGTCACGCTCGCTGATGCGGCCGTCGCCGAGCGCCTTCAGCTGCAGGTCGGCCCATGGGTCATGCGCGGCGTTGCGATCGGGCGCCCTCGCTTCGGAGCGCTCGACGAAGCGCTGCAGCTGCGCGCGCGAGCGGCCGTCGAGGCCCTGCGCGTTGCCGAGCACGGCCTGCTTCAGCTCGCGCGTGCCTTCGCTGCTCACCGGCTTCGCGCCCCAACCTTTGATCAGCGCGCCGGCGTCGACTTTCTCACCGCTCGAGAGTTTCGACCTGAGCTCTTCGGCGGGACGCGAGGGCAAAGCAGTACCGTTCGAGGGGACTTTGTTGAGGGCCATGCGCCGCTCCGCTGCAGGGGCCGTACCTACATGTGGTCGGCAGTGGTTTCGGTGCGTTGCCAAAAACATTTCGGGTTCGCTGCGTTGAGAGTTCACCCCACATTGGAACGGCGACGCTCCGTCGGCGGCGCTGCCTCGCGGCGCTCGGCGGGTTGACACGCGCGACCCCTTTCACGTACACGCAAAACATTACGTCCGAAAGGGGAATTCGAGGCGTGCGCAGCGTGACTCGCGATGATCCGAATCGGCACCTGCGGTTCGAGGGGCCGCCGCTGGCCGCCGACGAGCCGGTCGAAGAGGTCGTGCCGGGCGACGAGGTCGGTCGCTACCGGGTGGTCGAGCGAATCGGCGCAGGCGGCATGGCCGAGGTGTTTCGGGCGACGTACGACGGGCGGTTCGGCGACAAGAAGCAGGTGGTGCTGAAGCTGGTGCTGCCCGAGCTCGCCGAGAGCGCCGACTACGCGGGCATGTTCCTCGACGAGGGGCGGCTGACGGCGAGCCTGTCGCACCCGAACCTGCCGGTGGCCTACGAGCTGGGGCTGCACGGCGGGCGCAACTACCTCGCGATGGAGTGGGTCGACGGGGTGCCGCTGCGAAAAATCGTGTCTCGCGCGCGAGAGCGCAACACGCGGTTGCCGCTCGACGCGACGCTGAAGCTGATGGGGCAGCTGCTCGAGTGCTTGAGCTACGTGCACACGCTGCGCGATGCCCAAGGGGCTCCGCTGCGCATCGTGCACCGCGACGTGAGCCCGTCGAACCTGCTGGTGACCGACTCGGGCGCGCTGAAGCTGCTCGACTTCGGCATCGCGAAGGCGCGCATGCACGAGCACGTGACGCAGGCCGGCCACGTGAAGGGGAAGATGGGTTACATGTCGCCCGAGCAGTCGCGCGGGCTGACCGTCGACCTGCGCACCGACATCTACGCGGCAGGCACGCTGCTCTACCTGCTGGTGACCGGCGTGGGCCCGTTCGAGCACCTGTCGGAAGCGCACGCGGTGCTGCAGGCGTGTGCGACCGGCTACTTTCCGAAGCCGCGCGAGGTCGACCCGACGCTCGACCCCGAGCTCGAGCGCATCATCATGCGCGCTCTCGCGCTCGAGGCGGGCGACCGCTACCCGACGGCCGACGCGATGCTGGCCGAGCTCGAGGTGTTCGCGCTGTACGCGCGGCTGATGCCGAGCACGCGCGCGCTGGCGGCGGCGATGCGGGAGCTGTTCCCCGAGCGGGTGAAGCCGGCGAAGGAGCCGCGCGTGAGGCGCTCGTCGCGGCACGCGCTGCCGATACCGGTGCTGACGCCAGCGCCGGTGATGACGGTGACCGACGAAGAGCTCGCGAGCAGCCAGGGCCCGAGCGCGTCGATGTTGACCGAGCCTGCGACCGTGGGCATGGCCGACGCGGCGCCCGGGGGCGACGACGATCAGGAGCTGACGCCTCCGCTGGGAACGCCGGCGGTGGGTGGGGCGCCGACGGTGCCGCTGTCGTGGGTGGTGGCGGCTGCGCTGCTCGCGGCGTTTCTGGTGACGCTGGTGGGCATCATCGCGCTGAACCGGCCGTCGAAGGTCGAGGTGGCGCCGCAGCTCGAAGAGTTCTCTTCGCCGAAGTGACGGCCTTCCGGGTCGGGCTCCGCTGTTCATCAGGCCGACGAACGGTACTGCTGTTCGCCGGCCACACACACGGGCGCTGCGCCCTCGGCCGAATCAGAAGCGGGTGAAGAGCAGGAAGTAGGGTGTGAGCCAGGCGATGCCGGCGAGCGCCTGCACGATGCGGGGCTGGCCGGCGAGGCGGCTGAGCACGCGCAGCCCGGCGAGCTCGACGGCGCCCGCGCCGGCGACCCACAAGCCGATGGGCCAGAAGACGAAGCCGACGGTGCGGTCGTGGTTCGTCAGCAGCAGGTCGGGCGCGGCGAGCCAGCCGGCTGCAGACCAGATGAGACCGACGGCGAGCAAGATGAGGGGGCCGATGCGAAGGTCTTCGACAGGTGCGGCGGGCGCGGTGCCGGCTGCGAGGCCGCCGAGCAGCTCGCGCACGGCGGCGTGCACGGCGTCGAGCGCCTTCGCGTGCTCGGGGGGCACGCCCTGAACGAGCTCGAGCGGGCGGCCCCGGGCGTCGACGACGAGCGCGTGAAGAGGAACTCCGGCGACGGAGCGGGGCTCGATGCGCGGCGCCGACAGGGCGTCGAAGGGGTACGTGCGGCGGCGATGCCGAAGGGTGCGCGAGGCGGCGTCGAGAATGACGGGGCCCTGCGCGAGCAGCCACAGGGCGGCGAGCGGGAGCAGACCGAGGGCACATGCGACTGCGATGGCGGCCCAGCGCGTGAGGGCGTCGAAGCCATCGGTGTCGTAGCGGGCGGCGAGCGCGTGGGCGCCCCAGAGCAGCGCGTCGATGGCGCCGATGAGGGCGAAGGCGAGGGCGAGGTGCACGCTGCGCCGGGCGACGACGAGTCGCGAGCCGTGCCGGGTCACCACGAACGACTGGGTTCGTAAGAGCAACGCCGCGAGTATTCCACGCCGCGGGGGTCAGTACGGGCCGATGACCTCGCTGCCGGTGATGTAAGCGCCGGCGGGAATGGTCGTGCCGCTGGTGCCGCCGATGCCGAACACGGCGCGGCCGAGGGTGCGTGCGGGTGACGCGGGGGCGAGATGAAAGTCGGCGGCCCCGACGAACTGCGGGCTGACGAAGAGGCTGTCGGCGTCTTGCCCGTACATCGACTGCCACTCGGTGAAGGTGAGGTTGGCGCCGATCTGGGTGAAGCGGTTGACGGTCTGAAAGACGTTTCGGTTCGAGGCGAAGCGATCTGCCTCGGTGACGGTGACGACGGCAGCCGACTCGGAGCTGATGCCCTGCGCGGTGCTGACGCAGATGTTGTTGCGGAACTCGAGGTGGGCCTCGTCTTGCTGGGTGCCGACGAAGTCGATGCAGTTGGCGGTGGCTCCGACGAAGGTGTTGTTGATGACCTTGATGTCGTTGGGGTCGCGGCTGTCGCCGAACGTCTTGAAGCGCACGCCGTATGCGGCGCCGTCGAAGACGTTGTTGTGAATGAGGAAGGGAGCTTGCGGCAGGCCGTTCGCGAGGGTGAAGAGCTCGAGGGCGAAGACGACGTTTCGAAACACGTTTCGCCGGAAGATGCTGGTGTGGTTCGGCGCCGGGTCGGTCTGGCCCTTCACGTAGATGCCGGAGCCCATGTTCTCGAAGCGGCAGTTTTCGACGAGCACGTTGTACGCGTGGTACCAGGTGGAGCCGCTGGAGTTCTCGTCGGTCTCGCCGACGTCGCGGACGTCGAGGTTGCGCAGGGTGACGCCGTCGACGCCCGAGAGGCGAATGAGGGAGTAGTTGTCGTTGTCGCGGCTCGAGGTGACGGTGCCGCGCAGGCGGCTGTTCTCGATGACGACGCCGCGGGCGAGGGTCGAGGTGCTGCCGGAGTCACCCGAGATCCAGAACTGGGCGGTCTGGAAGCCGCCGGCGGGCCACGGCAGGTCGGTCTCGTTGATGTCGAAGCCAGACCACTGCACGTAGCTGACGTTGTGGCCGCCGAGCGCGGCGCCGCGGGTCGCGGTGGCCCACTGCAGGCGCACGCAGCTCGAGGCGTTGTTGAGCGCCTGAAAGCGCAAGGGGGCGGTGGCGGTGCCGCTGTTGACGGGCTTCACGGCGACGCCGTCGAAGCCGTTGATGCCGGTGCCCCAGATTGGGTACTGGCCGCAGGTGATGTTGACCGTGTCGCCGGCGGCGGCGGCTTGAGCGGCGTTCGCGGTGGCGCCGGGCGCGGCGCCGGTCGCGGCGCGGTGGAGCGTGCACCACGGGCTCTGCGGTGAGTTGTTGGCTTTGGAGGTGGCGTCGCTGCAGGCGGGGGTGCCGGTGTTGTTGACGTAGAGCGGGCTGGTGCCGGGGCCGCTGGAGCCGCCCGCGGTGGCCATGCCGCCGCCGGCTGTGTTGCTACCGCCGGCTGTGTTGCCGCCGCCGGCTGTGTTGCCGCCGCCGGCAGTCGCGGTGCTGCCGCCGGCTGTCGCGGTGCTGCCGCCGGCTGTCGCGGTGCTGCCGCCGGCTGTCGCGTTGCCTCCGCCTGCGGTTCCACCGCCCGGGGGTTCACCACAAGCGAAGGCGAGGGCGGCGACGGCGATGAGGTAGCGCATGCGCCGCAAGGTACGCCGGGCCAGCGGGCCGGAGATCTATGTTCGGCTATCCCGCGCCAAACGGCAGAAATCACGTGGCGTAGCGGTACCAGAGCGCAGCGGGCACGCGGAGGCGCCACCAGGTGTCATGAACGCACTCGTCGAAGGGGACGCTCGGATCCATCAAGGCGACGCTGTCGGGCTTGTACGAGAGCAGCTCACGAACTTCGGGCGACCTGAGATGGAACTTGGGGTGCCAGAGAAGAACGCGACCGAGGCGAGCGGCGGTGACGCGGTCTTCGAGGCGCAGCGCGTGGCGAATCATGGCATCGACGTCGAAGGACTCTCGGCTTCGCAGCAGCTCGACGAGGGGGCCGAGCTCGGGTCCGAGGTCGAGGCGGTGGAGGCAATCGACGAAGGCGCGTTCGAAGCTGCAGACGCCGATGAACAGCCCTTCGCGGAGGTGGGTGACGACGTCGTCTCCGAGGCCGCGTACGGAGTCGAGGACGCGCGGCTCGCGGACGGTGCGGTAGGTGACGCCGTCGTATTCGAAACTCGGGAGCTTCTTGCCGGAGATGAGGGTGACCTGCTTCGTGCGGATGTTCAGGTGGAAGCAGAGGGCTGTGAGGTAGCCGAGGGCGCCAAGGTCCGAGACGAGGCGGCTGCCGAGGAGAAACGGATCAGGGTGGTCGTGCACGAACTTGGACACATACGTGCCGCGACGGATGCTGAAGATGCTGCCTGCGGTCAGGTGGTACTTCAGCGCGTGAACGGTCGCGCCTGTCGCCTGCAGAAACTCGGACTGGTGGAAGTAGCGGCGCGTGGCGATGAAGGCCGCGGGAGTTGGCTTGTGGTTGATCAGCTCGTGCAGCCTCATGGGTTGAGTAGACACCACGGGTCTGACATCGCCGGCCGACGTGGGGTGAGAGGTGAGGTCTGCGTAGGCGAAGAAGCCCGACGGCAGGGGCGAGTCGGCGTGGGCACGTCGATGGGCGAGGACGTGCGCGGCGATGACCGACGAGGCTCACCGGCGAATCCGCGCGTCGACCGACAAATGCGGGCCACGCCGGCGGGAGGCATCGAGGAGCCTGGGAGCCGAGTGGGGAAGGGTCACATTTTCGAGGCGAGTTGAGGGTAGTTTCCTGTACCTAACTCGCCGCCAAAAAGTGGGTCTTCGCCCCTCGGACCCTGAGGACCGGCGCGCGACCAGAGGCCAGCCATGATGGCGAGGCGAGCGAGAAGAACCGCCGTTTCCGCGTTGGCCGCGGGGCGAGCGCGACGATCCGAGCCGTACGTCCCACGCCCAGGAGCTGAACCACTTCGCCTGCCCGCCACGGGCCGAAACCAGGCGAGGGCGGCCTCTCGCCCCGGCTACGGCGCCTGAAACCCGCCACGCACCCAGGCGTTCGCGAAGTCGCGATTGAAAGCGAGCTTCGCGTCGACGCGATGAGAGGCGACGGTCGCACCCGAATCATCGACGGCCGCCAGCACCGAGTAGGGCTCGTACTCGTCGGGCACGAGCTCGAGCGTCACGTCGTACCAGCGGCCCTCCCACGCAATCGCGAGCTTCTTCTTCAGCGCCTGGTCGCGCTGGCGAGCCGAGCGGTCGAGCACCTCGGAAGCCGTCTTCACGAACGTCGCAAACGCGTTCGAATCGAACGGCTTCGGGTTCACCTTGTCGCGGCCCATGACCCAGGGGCTGACGAGCGCAGGCTCACTGATGCCCTTCTTGTGAATCTCGACGGCCCACCCATCACCGTCTTCGTTGCGCACGACACGCGCCGTCCACCCGTTCTTGCGCCAGAGGCCGGGCTCCATGATGTCGGGTTCGTCGCTCATGGCTTGCCCATAGCGCATCTAAGCTGCGCGTGTGACAGCCCTCGTGCTCTCGCTCTTCGCTGCCGCACCCCCGCCGTGGGAGCAGGCGCTGCTGCCGCCCGAGCCCGGCCGCATGGAGGCGAGAGCGGGTGCGCTGCTGAACCTCGTCGACGCATCACCGGCGCCCGGAGCCGTCTTCAGCTTCCGCATGACGGTGTCACGCCGCGTCTCGCTGGGCGCGCCGCTGTTCATCACGCTGACGTTGCTCGAATCAGGGCCGTTCATGCTCGCGGTCAGCGGCGGCATCACGAACTTCCTCACCGGCGCCGCGCCGTTCGTGGCGCCCGTCTTCACCGCGCACGTCGAAGGCTACGCGCGAGGTCGCACCACGGCGGTGCGCGTGAGAGCGGGCGTCACCGGCAGAGCTCCCGAGGGCACGTTCGCGGCAGGCGCGCAGGCCGCGGTGCTGCAGCGGCTCGGTGAGAGGGTCAGCATCGGCCTCGAGCTCGACGCGCAGTGGCAGCTGCTGCCGAGCCGCGAGAGCGCCACGTTCGCCGCCGGCGCCTGGAGCTGGCCGAAGCTCGGCCCCACCGTGCGCGTGTGGCTCGCGGGCGACTGGTCGCTCGACCTCATCGGCCTCGTCGGCACGGGTCAGCCGACCCTCGTCGCGGGCGCGGCGATCGTCTGGGCCCCCAAAATTCTGCCATGAGGCAGCCCGTTTGCAGCGCGTAGTGTTTGTCACTACGTTTCGGGTCATGCCCGCATCAGGTCGTAAGTCACTTGGCCCGCCGATGAGCCTCCGCTTTCCGAAAGAGCTTCGCGCCAGGGTCAGTCGCTACGCGAAGGCGCGCGGCCTGGAGGAAGCGACAGCGGTTCGGGTGCTCTGCATGGAGCGGCTCCAGGAGCTCGAGCTGACCGACGCGCTCGCGCTCGCAGAGCGGTGGCAGACGACCGAGGCGCTCAAGAGCTGGGAGCAGCTCGAGCGCGGCGAGCTGAGGTCGGTGCCGGCCGACCTGGCCGGTCTCTTCGCAGACGCGCGCAAGCGTGCCCGGTGAGCCGAGCGCTGCGTCACAGCGAAGCGTTTCGTGCCGACATTCGAGCGAACGTCATTCATCTCGTTCGAACCGACCGTCTCGAGTGGCTCGACCTTCTTCACGACGACCTGGCCCAGCTTCAGGGCCTGCTGGTGGCCGTTCCCAGGGCCGGGGTTCTCGTGAAGAAGCGGGGCGCGAGCGAGCTGCGGAAGATGCGGCTGCGTCGAACGCCGTTCACGGTCTTCTACGCGTGTCGACCGGATGACACGAAGGGGCCGGTGGTGATGCTGCGCCTGTGGCACCTGCGCGCGAACGGCGCGCCAGGCTGGTAGGAAGCCCCGCATGCGCGCCGTCATCTTGCAGCACGAGCAGCACGAAGGCCTGGGCCTGCTGGGCCCGGTGCTCACCGCGGCCGGCTACTCGCTCACGAAACGTTTTCGCAACGTCGAGCACGCCGACCTCGGCGCCGAGCTCGTCGTCGTGCTCGGCGGCAGCATGAGCGCGAACGACGTCGACGTGCACCCGTTCATCGGCGCCGAGCGCGCCTTTCTCATCGAGCGGCTCGCGCTCGACAAGCCGACGCTCGGCATCTGCCTCGGCTCGCAGCTGCTCGCGGCCGCGGCGGGCGCCGAGGTCTTCGAAGGCAAGAACGGCAAAGAGCTCACCATCGGCCCCGTGAAGTGGATGAAGGCGGCTCAAGAAGACCCCGCCTTCAAGGGCGTCGGCGCGAAGTCGCTCGTCGCCCACTGGCACGGCGACACGTTCACGCCGGTGCCCGGCGCGACCCTGCTCGCCTCGACCGACCGCTACGCGCAGCAAGCGTTTCGCATCGGCAAGGCTGTCGGCCTGCAGTTCCACCTCGAGCTGACCGGCGACGGCTGGCTCGAGTGGCTGAAGGTCGGCGGCCTCGACGTCGCCACGCACGGCAAAGACGTCGGAAAGCTGAGAGCCGCCGAGCCCGCCAACACGGCGGTGCTCGAGCGGCTCGTCGCTGCACTTCGAGAAGGCTGAGTCAGGGCTTCAGCTTCAGCTTCATCTGCACGTCGCTCGACCAGTGGTTCTCGAACGCGCGCACGCACGTCGAGAGGTACCGGTCGTAGTTCTTCCAGATGGTGTCGCCCCACTTCGCCCGAATCTCTTTTTCGTGCAGGTGGAAGCGGCGCAGCCACTCGGCGGTGGTCTTGCCGTAGTGCTCGCGGCGCGTGTTGAGCTGCACGATCTCCCAGCTCTGCCCCGCGGCGGCCACCAGCTCTTCGAGGCGCGG
Source organism: Myxococcaceae bacterium (assembly GCA_016793725.1). Lineage (GTDB taxonomy): Bacteria > Myxococcota > Myxococcia > Myxococcales > Myxococcaceae > Xiheicaenimonas > Xiheicaenimonas phototrophica. The sequence continues at coordinate 17,067 of JAEUJP010000813.1, forward strand.
GTTCAGGCCGCCGGGGAAGATGACGTCGGCCGTGAACTTCAGGTCTTCGAGGTCTTTGCGGTTGCGCGGCACGCGGTCGCGCAGAATCGCCTGGAAGCCGAAGCACGCGCCCGGCTTCACCCACTTCGCCAGCGTGTTGAAGTACTCGCGGTAGATGGGCACCGCGAGGCCCTGCTGCTGCTGCGCGGGCGACACGAGGTGGTCGATCATCTCGATGCTGATGAGCGAGTCGTACTTCTCGGCCGGCTTGTGCTCGCGGTAGTCGATGCACCACGTGGTCACGCCCGGCAGCTTGCGCGCCATGATCTCATCGTGCTGCGCCCGCGACAGCGTCACGCCGTGCGCGCGCTTCACCTTGCGGTCGAGCACCAGGTACTCGAGGTTCGCGCCCCAGCCGCACCCGATGTCCATCACCAGCGAGTCGGGCGTCACCTCGGCGAAGTCGGCCAGCCACTTCGACTTGTTCACCTGCGCCTGCTCGAGCGTCGTGTTCTTCTCGTCGAACACCGCCGACGTGTAGTGCATGCGCTCGTCGAGCCACAGCCTGAAGAACTCGTTCGAGATGTCGTAGCCGATCTCAACTTCTTGTCGCGTCGAAGTCATGGTTCGTGTTCCCTCACCTCAAGCCACTGCGTCGTTTTCCTGCTCGCGCTGAAGAGCCGTGAGCTCTTCGCGCAGAATGTCTGCCGTCTTCTCGAGCTGCGCATCGGTGTGCGTGCTGCAGAGGAAGAAGCGCAGCCGCGCCGCGCTCTCTTCGACCGCCGGGTACAGAATCGGCTGCACGTTCACGCCGCGGTTCTTCAGCCGGTCGCTCAGCTGCAGGCAGATGAGCGAGTTGCCGATGATCGCCGGCACCACCGCCGAGTCTTTCGACATGCCCGTATCGATGCCGCGCGCCTTCAGCAGGCCGAGAAACTTCTTCGCCTGCGTCTGCGCCTTCGCCACCCGCTCGGGGTGCTTCAGAATCTGCTGCAGCGACGCCAGCGCCGCCGCCGCGTTCGGAGGCGAGATGCCGACCGAGTACACGAAGCCCGGCGTCGTGTACTTCAGGTACTCGATGAGCGCCTTCGAGCCGCAGATGTAGCCGCCGCACGACGCGAAGCTCTTCGACAACGTACCCATCCACATGTCCACGTCAGCGCGGTTCACGTCGAAGTACTCGCCGACGCCGCGCCCCGTCTTGCCCAGCACGCCCGCCGAGTGCGCCTCGTCGACCAGCAGCATCGCGCCGTGCTTCTTCTTCACCTCGATGAACTTCGGCAGGTCGGGAATGTCACCGTCCATCGAGTACGTGCCCTCGATGCAGATGAGCACGCGCCGGTAGTGCGGCCGCAGCTGGGTGAGGGCACGGTCGAGCGCCTCCCAGTCGTTGTGCGGGAAGGGGCGCCGCTTCGCGCCGCTCAGCTTCGCGCCGCCGATGATGCTGTCGTGCGCCAGCGCGTCGTGAAGAATCAGGTCTTGCGCGCCCACGATGTGGCCGATGACCGTCACGTTCGTCGCGTGGCCGCTCACGAACACCAGCGTGTCTTCGGTGCCGAAGAACTTCGACAGCTCGGCCTCGAGCTCGCGGTGCAGCGGCTTCTCACCCGACGCCACGCGCGACGCCGACACGCTCGTGCCGTACCGCTCGATCGCCGCCTTCGCCGCCGCGCTCACCACCGGGTCGCCCGAGTTGCCGACGTAGTTGTAGGAAGAGAAGTTGATCATCTCTTTCCCGTTCACCACCGTCGTGTCGTTCGTGATGCGCTCGTGCACCGAGAAGTACGGGTTCTTCAGCCCGAACGCCTCGGCCATCTGAATGCGCTCGGTCAGCTCTTCGTACTCGGGGAACTTCGCCGGGTCGTACGTCGCCGGGTCGATGCCCGCCGCCGCCGGCTGCGCCGACGTCTGCTTGAACTCGCCGCGCACCCCGCGCATCGACGCGATGACCTCACCCTTCACGTCTTGCCAGACCAGGTCGCCCACGAAGCCATCGGCGCTGCGGCTGCCGAACCGCACCGTGCACTTCACGGGGCCTTGAGGAAACGGCTTCAGCTGCGTGTACTCGGCGAACCCGAGCGGGAAGCCGGCCCGCTGCTCTTTCACCCACGCCCAGTAGCCCGCGAGCTGGAAGCTCGAGTCGATGATGAGCGGGTCGATGGCCCACGCGCTGCGCAGGGGCTCTTTGATCCACTCGGTCGGCGCGCAGCCCTTCACCCAGCCGGTGATGCCCTCGTCGCTGATGCCCTCGATGCTCGTGATGCCCTGCAGCCTGGGCCCGTGAAACGTGATGCCCGCGTAGAACTGCTCGAGCGGCAGCGGCAGCGACGAAGCGGCGATCGGCCTCGCCTCGAGCAGCCCCCGCGCCGGCCCCACGTTGCCGCGGTAGCTGACCGCGTCGCCCTGCGACAGCGTCACGTCGCCGTTCGCGCGCACCTGAACGTCGAGCCACGTCGTGTCGGGCACCAGCACCGGGCGCTCGAGCTTGAAGTCGGTCACCGTGAAAGACTGCCCCGGCGTCGCAGCCGCCGCCGCGTGGTCGAGCGCCGACGCGAGCGGCAGCACCCGCTGCCCGTTCATCGTGTGGTCGTTGAGGTACACGTGGTTCAGCCGCGACACGGGGAAGCGGGCGCGCTGAACCACGTCGCGCTTCGGCAACGACCGGCCGACCAGCACCTCGCCCCCGCCGTTCTCGAGCACGTCGATGAACGCCTGAGCCGCCTCGTCTTCGGTGAGAAACGAGACGCCAGAGGCGACCATCTCTTGCTTCTTGAACGAGGGAATGCGCTTCACCATCTCGCTGCCCTCGATCGGCGGCAGCTCGAGCGTCACGTTCGCGAGCTGCGCCAGCATCGCGTTCGCCGCCGAGTAGTCGGTCTGAAACGCGTTGCCGAACCGCCCCGACCACGACCCGATGCCGACGAACAGCCGCGGCTTCACCGTCTCGAGCAGCGCGCGCGGCAGCTTGGTGCGAATCACCTGCTCGGCCTCGGCCAGCGTCTTCTTCGCCACCGGCCCGTCGGCGAGCACGCCCGCCGCGTGAACCATCACGTCGAACCTGCCGAGCGCCGCGCCGGCTTCCCGCGCGTCGAGAGAGAGGTACCTGCACTCGCGCGCGCCCGCAGCCTTCACCGCGGCGACCGCGTCGGCGGCCGCAGCCGAGCGGCCCGTCAGCGTGATGGAGCAGCCGTACTTCTTCGCCAGCGCCTTCGCGAACTGCAGGCCCAGGCCCTTCGCGCCGCCGGTGACCAGCACCGTGCTGTCGCGCGTGACCTTGTACGCCGCGGGCTTCGCGTCGACGGGCGCGAGCTCGACCGTCGTGCGACCGGCCTTCGAGAGGTGCACCTCGGTCAGCGTGTCGGTCGCGAACAGCTCGTCGGCGAGCGCCTTCGCGGCGTCGTGCGCGCTCAAGCCCACGTCGAGCGAGATGGCCCGAACGTGCGACTGCGCCCACTCTTGCGCGAGCGCGCGCGTGAAGCCGAGCGCGCCGGCGTGGCCCGTGACGGTGAAGAAGACGTCGGCCTCGCCGAGCTTCTGCGCCAGCGCGAGCAGGTTCTTCACCGGCCCGACGTCGTCGGCCGCCATCAGGTCGGCGACGTGAACGACGCCGGCGAACGTCCCGGGCGAGTCGGAGCTGCCGAGCTGCGCGCGCACGCCGCGGTGGCTCAGCTCTTCGACCAGCGCCTCGGCGATGCCCTTCTTGTCGGCGGTGACGAGCAGCGGCGCCTCGAACGCGACGACCGACTCGGGCAGCCGCTCGAGCTTCGCGGGCACCTCGCGCGGGGCGAAGCGGCGCACCGGGCCCTGCGGCGCGGCGGCCTCGGCGGCGCCGGCGGCGGGCGCGCTCTCGAGCGTCTTCGTCACGTGCGCGACGATGTCGCCGATGGTGGTCTTCGGCGTGAACAGCTCGCGCGGCAGGCCGCCGAGCTTCGGCCAGGCCTTGCCGATGTCTTGATCGAGCTCGACCAGCATCAGCGAGTCGAAGCCGAGCTCACCGGTGAGCGACTGCTCGAGCTTCAGCGTGCCTTCGGGGAAGGCCGAGATGCGCGCGACCGACGCGAGAATGCGCGGCTTCACGTCGTCGGTCTTGGGGGCCGGGGCCGCGACGGCCGGGGCTTTTTGAGCGACGAGGTTGCTCAGGTTGGGGACCTTCACCGGCGCGACCTCGACGACAGCGCCCTTCGACTCCGTGCGGACTGCGTCCGCACTCCGCTCAGGGTGAACGGAGACATCGGTGATGCCCAGCGCAGCGTTCTGCTGCTTGATGATGTCCAGCTGGGCGCGGAAGAGTGCAACGAGGTCCTGGCTCACGGGAGTGCCTCCGGTAGCAGCCAACGGTTTGTGAGGGGCTCGCCCCGTGCGCTCGACGGGCCAGTACTTCTGCACCTCGAGCGGCGTGGGCGGCAGGGTGACGAGAGAACCCCCCGACAGCGAACGGACATCGACATCGAAGCCGAGCACGAACAGCTGGCCCAGCGTCTCGAGCAGTTCACCGCCCGAGAGAAATGCAGACGCGGCGGTCGAGCCGCGCGCGAACGACAGCAGCGTGCTGCCGGCGCCGGCCTGCACGAACACGTCGGCCTCGCACGCCTTCAGCGCCGAGACGAAGTTCACCGGCGCCGATGCGTGGCGCGCCCAGGTGTCGAGCGTGTCGCCGTTCAGCGGCCGGCCGGTGATGCACGAGATGACGGGCAGCCGGCCCTCTTGCACGCTCAACTTCTTCAGCTCGGCGCGCATGCCGTCGTCGATGCCGCTCATCAGCGGCGAGTGAAAGGCGTGGCTCACGTCGAGCAGCGAGACCTTGAGGCCCTTGCCTTCGAGGCGCTTCTTCGCGGTCTGAATGCCCCACGTCGTGCCCGACAGCACCACCTGCGTCGGGTGGTTGTGGTTCGCGACCACCACCTCAGGGTCGAGCGGCTCGACCGCCGCCTTGTCGGCCATCACGGCGAGCATCTGGCCGTTGTCATCGAGGCCCAGCTCGTTCATCAGCGCGCCGCGGCGGGCGACGAGCTGCACGGCCTCGCGCGGCGAAATTTTGCCGGCGATGGCCGCGGCCGCGAACTCGCCGAGCGAGTGACCGAGCACGACGTCGGGCTTCAGGCCGAACGCCATCAACCGCTCGGCCATCGCGATGCCGAGCGCCGCCATGGCGGGCTGGCAGATTTCGGTGCGCGTCAGGTGCTTCTGCGCCGCCTCGGCGTCGAACGGCGCGCGAGGGTACAGCGCGTCGTGAACCTCAGCGCCCGCCAGCTCGCGCACCCGGGCGGCGAGCTCGGGCAGCATGCCGACCTTCTGCAGCCCCTGGCCGGGGAAGAGAAACGCCAGCCGCTTCGGCGCGGCCACCACCGTGCCGGTCACCGAGAGCAGCTTCGCCTTCAGCTCTTCGCGCGTGCGGGCGACGAACGCGGCGCGCACGGCGAAGGTCTGCCGCGACGCCAGCGTCTTGGCGATGTCTGCGAGCGAACCGTCGGCGAGCAGGGCGTCGCTGCCCGCCAGCTCGGCCGCGTGCTTCTTCAAGAGCTCTTCGGTCGGCGCCGAGAGCACGAACAGCTGCGGCGCGTCGGCGACCTGGGCCGCCTCGGGGCCCTCTTCGAGCAGCACGTGCGCGTTCGTGCCGCCGAACCCGAACGACGAGACGGCAGCGCGCCGCGGCGTGCCGTTCTTCTCGAACGGTATCGCGGCCGTCGACAGCTTGAACGGCGAGCGGTTCAGCTCGAGCTTGGGGTTCAGCTCTTGAACGGCCGGCTGCGGGGGTATCGTCTTGTGGTGCAGCACGAGCGCGGCCTTGATGAAGCCCGCGACGCCGGCGGCCGACATCGTGTGACCGATGTTGGACTTGATGCTCGACAGGTAGCACGACGGCTTCGTCAGCTCGCTGCCGGCCTTCTTGTTCCAGAACGACTTGAGCGCGCCGACCTCGACGACGTCACCGACCGTGGTGGCGGTGCCGTGCGTCTCGACGTACCCGATGCTCTCGATGGGCCACGCGACGTCTTTGTGTGCGCGGGCCATGGCCTCCATCTGGCCCTCGGGGCGGGGGGTCATCGGCCCCTCGCCACGCCCGTCGTTGTTGCAACCGCTCCCCTTGATGACCGCATAGATGCGGTCACCGTCTGCTACGGCGTCGGCGTAGCGCTTCAGCACCACTACGCCGACCCCCTCTCCCATCACGAAGCCGTCGGCCTTCGCATCGAAGGGCCGACACGCGCTCGAAGGCGAGATCGCCCCGATGCGCGAGAAGCCGACCAGATTGTCCGGCGTCAGGTTCAGGTACACGCCGCCGGCCAGCGCGACGTCGCACTGGTTCGCGCGCAGGTGCACGGTCGCTTCGTGAATCGCGACCAGCGCCGAGCTGCACGCGGCGTCGAGCGTGAACGACGGGCCGCCCAGGTCGAACACCTGGCTGACCGTCGCGGCCATCATGTTGAGCAGGCTGCCCGCGATGGTGAACGCGCGGGCGGGCACCGAGTCGGCGACCGAGGCGCGAACGATGTCGGCTTCGGCGGGCGACAGGGCGTCGCCGAACGTGCCGTCGATCATCGAGACCGCGCGCAGGCGGGCCGTGAGCAGGTCTTTGTACTCGCTGACCGACGCACCGACGAACACGCCGGTCTCGCTCTTCGGCAGCGCCTTCTTCTCGTACCCCGCGTCTTGCAGCGCCTGGCGCACCGTCTCGACCAGCAGCCGGTGCTGTGGGTCGGTCACCTGCACGCGGCGGGGCGCGAGCCCGTAGTGCAGCGCCGCAAACTCGTCGACGCCGTCGACGAAGCCGCCCTTGGTGACGTACGTCTTGTCGATGGCGCGCGCGTCGGGCGAGTAGAACGATGCGTGCTTCCACCGCTGGTCGCCGATCTCATCGAAGGTGATTTCACCCTCTCTGATGACGCGCCAGAGCTGGTTGACGTCGCGGGCGTGCGGAAAGCGGCACGCCATGCCGACGACGGCGATGTCACCGAACCCCGGGGTTGAGCCGTTATTCGGCACGCTGCTCCTGTGACGGGCGGGCGAGGGCTTCACGCACCCGCTTCGGGCGCGGAATGTCGTGGCGGGTGAGCTTGAACCGCTTCAGCACGGGGCCCCACACCTCGGTGAGAAACACGCCGCGGTCGATGCCCGCGGTGCGCATGACCTCGACGCGCTTCTCGTAGTCGGGCACGAGGTCGTACGCCGGCATCGTGAAGCCGTAGAAGACGGCCGACAGGTCTTCGAGCGTGCCCTCGCGGTCGTCGTCGAGGTAGTGCTGGAAGATGGTCATGTAGTACTGCGCGTGCGCCATCTCGTCTTTGGCGATCAGCTTGTAGGCCTCGGCGAGCGTCTTGTTGCCCTCGGCCTCGGCCAGCAGCTGCTGCTTCTTGTAGATGACGAACGTCGTCATCTCTTGCGCGCAGCCGTACGCCGTCATCTGCCGGCCGTTGTCGAACGGCTTCTGCCACTTCTTCGACAGAATGCGGTCTGAGTAGTCGCGCATCTGCTCTTCGGTGCGGTGGCCGCTCTTCACGAGGTACTGCCAGAGCGTCATCGCGTGCTTCGACTCTTCGTACCCCCAGTTCGCGCCGAACCACGCCCGCGCGAAGTTGTCGCGGAAGAGCGAGAGGTGGCCGTCGATGTAGTCGGGCAGGTACAGCTCGACGCCCATGAACGTCTCGGCGCACAGCGCGAGCTTCTCGTTGGCGGGCTCGTTCTTCACGGCCGCCCAGTCGATGTCGGTGAACAGGTTCCACCGGCGCGAGCGTTCGGCGTGCTCGAAGAACGTCATGTACTCGCGGTGAAACTTGTCTTTCAGCGCGCGTGAGAGGGCCATGACGGTCAGGCCGCCTTCTGCGCCACCAGCCGGTTCACGAGCTTGCCCAGGTCGCCGAGCGTCTGAATCGACGCGAGGTCTTCGTCGGGCATACGAATCTCGAGCTTCTCTTCGAAGTAGCTGACGAGCTCCATCACGGCGACCGAGTCGAGGCCGAGCTTCGAGATGACGGTGTCGTTGGTGAGGCCCGACAGCTGCTTGCCCGAGACTTCGAGCGCGGCCTTGGTGAACAGCGAGATGGTGTCGACGGGTGCGGACATGTGATTGCCTTTCGAGGCTGCAGAGACTTCAGACGAACATCGCCCCCCTAGGGGGACGGGGGAGAAAGCCAGCGGTACGCCAGCTGGAGCTTGTTCACGGCATCGGTGACCGAACGGATTTCGACGGCATGAGCGGCCACCCGCTTCACGCGGTGACGGGCGCGGCCGACGAACGACAGCGCGACGTGCTTCGCGAGCGTGAGCTTGTCGCCGTTGGCGCCGAGCGTGCGCGCGCCCTCTTTGCCGACGGTCTTCTCGAGGTACTGAGCGCGCGTCTTCTGGCGCTGCAGCTTGCCGCTCGAGGTCTTGGGCAGCGAGCCGGGCGGGGCGACGACGACGTCGTTCACCGACAGCTGCAGCTGCTCGTTGATGCGCTGCTTGATGGCGTCGATGAGCGCGTCGGGCGTCTGCGTGCGCGACTCGACGACGACCACCACGGCTTCACTCGACGCGCCGGGCACGCTGAACGCGACGGTGCTGCCGCGGCGAACCTCGGGCACCTCGTCGGCGAGCCACTCGATGCGCTGCGGGTCGTAGTTGCGCCCGTTGACGATGATGAGGTCTTTCTTGCGACCCGTGATGTAGACGTTGCCGTTCACGAGGTAGCCGAGGTCGCCGGTGCGCAGCCAGCCGCCGCCGAACGTGCGCTGGGTGGCCTCGGCGTCTTTGAAGTAGCCGCGCGCGATGCTCGGCCCGGTCACCCACAGCTCGCCGACCTGGCGGTCTTTGAGGCGGCGGCCCTGGTCGTCGAAGGCGCCGACGTCGTGGCCCGGGAAGGTCTTGCCGCAGTTCACGAACTCGAGCGCCTCGTTCGCCTCGAGCTTCGAGACGTGCACGGGCTCGGCGCGCTTGTTCGACTGGTACGCGTCTTTTTCGATGACGTCGGTCGACAGGGCGTCTTCGAGGCCGATGAAGCTGATGGCGAGCGTCGCCTCGGCCATGCCGTAGCAGGGCAGCAGGGCCTGGGGCTTCAAGCCGCACGCGGCGAACTTGTCGGTGAAGGCCCGCATGGTGACGGGGTTGATGGGCTCGGCGCCGCAGCCGAAGACGCGCATGCACGACAGGTCCCACTTCGCCATCTGCTCGGGCTTCGCGCGCTTGGTGGCGAGCGCGTAGGCGAAGTTCGGCGCGAACGAGATGGTGCCGCGCTTCTTGTTGATGATGTCGAGCCACAGCGTCGCGTTGCGAACGAACGACAGCGTGGGAATGAAGGTGCACGAAATTTCGTGGAACATCGGCGCCAGCACGAAGCCGATGAGCCCCATGTCGTGGTACAGCGGCAGCCACGACACGCCGTGGTCGACCTTCGGCGTCGCCTCGAGGCCGTCGAGAATGATGGCCTTCGCGTTGGCCTTCAGCGACGCGTGGGTGACCTCGACGCCCTTCGGGGTCGACGTCGAGCCCGAGGTGAACTGCAAGAAGACGATGTCGTCGCCGGTGACGGTGGCAGCTTCGCGCGAGGCGTCGGCGGGGGCGGGGGTGCGGAGCTTCTCGGCGGTGATGACGCCCTGGAGCGAGGGTACGCGGGCGGCGCCGCTCCAGAGCACGGCCTCGAGCTTGGAGTTGGTGGCGAGGTGGGTGGGCTCGGCGCGGTTCATGATCGCGACGAGGGCCTCGATGTACGCGTCGAGCTTGCCGAGCGACAGCGGCGGGTACAGCGGCACGGGAATGACGCCGGCGTAGACGGCGCCGAAGAAGGTGGGCACGAAGTCGATGCCGTCGGGCATGACGAGGGCGAGGCGGTCGCCCTTCTTGAGGCCGAGGGCGCGCAGGTGGGCGGCGCGGTTTCTGGCCTCTTCGCGCAGGCGCTGCCACGAGTAGGTCTCTTCGATGCCGTCGGAGCCGAGGAAGGTGAAGCCACCTTCGAGACGGTTGGCGCAGGCCTCCAACGCGGCGACGAGATGGGGGTGGTCCATGGGCGGCATCGTGTAGATCTTCGTTGCCAGAGGGGTCAAGCATTGGACCCATGCCTTCAGGGGTCGCCAGAACCTCTAACTGCCTGAGAGCACAGAGAATGAAACCCGCGTTTCTCGACATTGCGAGCAAACTGTTGCTCAATAATCATCGTGGGGTCGCATCCAAGTGCCGAAAACGTTGAGGCCGCCGTCAAACCTCGCGCTGCGTCATGTTTCCGATCGGAAACCGGCGCTGACGGAGCCTTACGGGGCTCCGCGGGCATGCGAGCCCGTCATTTCGGGCAACATTCTGCTCACTTTGACGTTTTGGAGGCGATCTCCTACAAGGCGCGGCATGCTCGAGCCCCAGTCCATGGCGAACTCCTCGACCACTCCTGCCACCGACATCGTCGTGACCCCGGTCACCACGGCGGCCGAGAAGAAGGAGTTCATCGCCTTTCAGTACGACATCTACAAGGGCGACCCGAACTGGGTGCCGCCGCTCGTGATGGAGCGAAACGACTTTCTGAACGAGAAGAAGAACCCGTGGTTCGAGTTCGGGCGTGCGCAGCTGTTTCTGGCGCGGCGGCACGGCAAGGTGGTGGGCCGCATCAGCGCGAGCGAAGACACGCGCTACAACGAGTTTCAGAACGTGAAGGTGGGCTGGTTCGGGTTGTTCGAGTGCATCGACGACCAGGCGGTGGCGAGCGCGCTGCTCGACGCGGCTGAGGCGTGGGTGAAGGGGCGCGGGCTCGAGCAGCTGATGGGGCCGGCGTCGTTCAGCTCGAACTCCGACTGGAGCACCCTCATCGAGGGGTTCGACCACACGCCGGTGCTGATGACGCCGTACAACCCGCGCTACTACCCGAAGCTGTTCGAGACGTGGGGGCTGCAGAAGGCGAAAGACCTGTGGGCGTGGCAGATCGACATTCAGAAGCCGATTCCCGAGAAGGTGGCGCGCATCGCCGAGAAGGTGCGGGCGCGTGAGGGCCTGGTGGTGCGTCAGGCCAACATGAAAGATTGGGACAAAGAGGTCGCCCGCATCAAAGACGTCTACAACAACGCGTGGGAGAAGAACTGGGGCTTCGTGCCGATGACCGAGCGCGAGTTCGATCACCTGGCGAAAGACCTGAAGCAGGTGCTCATCCCCGAGCTGTGTGTGATCGCCGAGATCAACTACGAGGCGGTGGGGTTCTGCATCACGCTGCCCGATGCGAACATCGCGCTGAAGGCGACGGGCAACGGGCGGCTGACGACGTTCGGGCTGCCGATCGGCCTCGCGAAGCTCCT
>JAEUJP010000874.1 GCA_016793725.1 Myxococcaceae bacterium
CGCATGACGGTGAACGAGCAGACCGAAGAGATCGCGTCGCGCGACCCGGTGCTCGGCCCGACCACGGCGAAGCGCACCGCGAAGACGACCATCGTCGCGCGCGATCAAGAGACGATCGTGATCGGCGGCATCATGCAAGAGCGCGTCATCGAGGGGGTGAAGAAGGTGCCGGTGCTCGGCGACATACCGCTCTTCGGCAACCTGTTTCGGCAGCAGACGCAGCAGAAGATCAAGACGAACCTGCTGCTGTTCCTGACGCCGTACATCATTCGCGACTCGAGCGACTTTCGCCGCATCTTCGAGCGCAAGATGAAAGAGCGTCAGCAGTTCGTCGAGCAGTTCTACGGTGCGGTGTCGTCGTACGACGTGGTCATCGACTTCTCGCGCAAGCCGGGGCCGCTCGCGAGAATGACGCAGTCGATCAACCGTGAGCTGGCGAAGTACGAGAACGGCGGGCCCGGTGTCTCGGGCGAGAAGTTGATTCAGCCTGCCCCCGGGCCGGGAGGCGGAAGAGACGCCGACGTGAAAGAGCCCGCGCCGCCGAACGGCGCCGGCGAAGGTACGGCGCCGGTGGTGGCGCCGCAGGGCGGGCAGCAGAGGCCGCCGCCCGAGAAGCTCGAGGTGCAGTGATGTCGAACGTCCCCGATGAGTCGCTGGGCGAGAGCCCACCGAGCCGAACGCAGGTGGTCGCGCACGGCCCGGCCTATCTGTACGGGCGGCCGCTGGGGCAGATTCTCGTGCAGTCGTTCGGGCTCATGCCCGAGAAGCTCGACGAGGCGCTGAAGGTTCAGGCCGAAAAAGGTGGCCGCCTCGGCGAGGTGCTCGTCGGCATGAAGGCGGTCACCGAAGAAGACGTCACCCGCGCGCTCGCGGCGCAGCTCGACCTGCCCTACCTCGCCGTCATCGGCATCGACGACATCGACGCCGAGCTCGTGAAGCGGGTGCCGATCAACTTCGCGAAGCAGGCCCGCATCATTCCCCTCAAAGACAGCGGCGACTCGATCGTCGTCGCCGTCGCCGACCCGCTCGACACCGCCGTGCTCGATCACGCGCGCATGCTGCTGCAGCGCGACGTGAGCCAGTCGCTGGCCACCGCCCGCACCGTCATCGACGCCATCAACCAGGTCTACGACCGGTCGATGAACGAGGCCGAGCAGGTCGTCGACGAGATGGAGGCCTTGGACCTCGACAAGGCCGAGGCCGAGATCGAGGCGACCAAAGATCTCATCGAGAGCGACGACGACGAGGCGCCGATCATTCGGCTCGTCAACTCGCTGCTCTACCGCGCCGCCAAAGAGCGCGCGTCGGACATTCACATCGAGCCGATGGAGCGCGAGCTCTCGGTTCGGTTTCGCATCGACGGCGATCTTCAAGAGGTCATCAAGCCGCCGAAGCGGTACCAGAACTCGATCTTGAGCCGCGTGAAGATCATGGCGTCGCTCAACATCGCCGAGAAGCGCCTGCCGCAAGACGGCCGCATTCGCATCAAGCTGGCCGGCCGCGACATCGACATTCGTGTGTCGACCGTGCCGGTGGCGTACGGCGAGCGCATCGTGCTGCGTCTGCTCGACAAGAGCTCGACGGTGCTCGACCTCGCCGAGATCGGCATGGGGCAAGAGATTCTCGATCAGATCGACGATCTCATTCGGCGCCCGCACGGCATCGTGCTGGTCACCGGCCCCACCGGCTCGGGCAAGACGACGACGCTGTACGCGGCGCTCAGCCGCATCAACACGCCCGACAAGAACATTCTCACCGTCGAAGACCCGGTCGAGTACCAGCTCAAGGGCATCGGGCAGATGGCGATCAACCCGAAGATCGACCTCACGTTCGCGGCCGGGCTGCGCAGCTTTCTGCGGCAAGACCCCGACGTGATCATGGTCGGCGAGATTCGCGACAAAGAGACCGCCGAGATCGCGATTCAGGCGTCGCTCACGGGCCACCTCGTGTTCTCGACGGTGCACACGAACGACGCGGCCGGCGCCGTCACGCGCCTCGTCGAGATGGGCGTCGAGCCGTTTCTCGTGGCGTCGTCGCTCACGGGCGTGCTCGCGCAGCGCCTCGTGCGCCGCGTCTGCGAGTCGTGCCGGCAGCCGTACAAGCCCTCTGACACCGAGCTCGAGAAGCTCGGCATGACGCGCGAGCGGTACAAGGCGCTCGGCGGCGATCTCGCGTTCAAGGCGGGCAGCTGCGCCGAGTGTGGCAAGCGCGGGTACCGGGGCCGCACCGGCATCTACGAGCTGCTGCTCGTCGACGACGACATTCGGCAGTTGATCTTGAAGAACGTCGACAGCTCGACCATCAAGAAGAAGGCGATGGAAAAGGGCATGCTCATTCTGCTCGACGACGGCGCGCGCCGCGTCGCGCTGGGTGAGACCACCATCGCCGAGGTGCTCTCGGTCACGCAGGAAGATCTCTGATGGCGGTCTACGAGTTCAAGGGCCTGAACCAGGCCGGCAAGACCATCACCGGCCTCAAAGAGGCCGACAGCCCGCGCACGCTGAAGGCCCTGCTCAGAAAAGAGGGCGTGTTCCTCACCGACGTGGTCGGCCAGTCTGAAGGCAAGAGCAACCGCGCTCCGCTGAAGGGCGCGGCGGCCGGCAAGGGCGGCAAGGGCGCGGCCGAGACGCTGAACCAAGACGTGAACCTGAAGCGGTTCACGCGCGGCAGCATCAACACCGACGACATCGCGATCATGACGCGGCAGCTGGCGACGCTGCTCGGCGCGGGCGTGGCGCTGGTCGAGGCGCTGTCGGCGCTGGTCGATCAGGTCGACAAAGAGCGGCTGAAGGTGCTGCTCAGCGACGTGAAGTCGCGCGTGAACGAAGGCTCGGGCCTGGCCGACGCGATGACGCAGCACGAGAAGGTGTTCGGCAAGCTGTACATCAACATGGTGCGGGCGGGTGAGCACTCGGGCGCGCTCGACGCGGTGCTGACGCGGCTGGCCGAGTTCACCGAGAGCCAGGCGCGGCTGAAGCAGAAGGTCATCGGCACGATGATGTACCCGCTGGTGATGGTGGTGATCGGCGGCGGCATCATGATTCTGCTGCTGACGGTGGTCGTGCCGAAGGTGACGAAGATCTTCGCCGACATGAAGACGACCCTGCCGTGGACGACGCGACTGCTCATCGCGAGCTCGAACTTCATGGCCGACTGGTGGTTCGTGGTGGTGCCGGCGCTGGTGCTGACCATCGTCTTCTTCTTGCGGTGGACGAGCAGCGAGAAGGGCAAGCCCGTGTGGGATCGCATCGTCTTGCGCCTGCCGCTCGCCGGCGGCCTGGTGCGCATGCTCGCGGTGGCGCGCTTCACGCGCACGCTGGCGACGCTCTTGAAGAGCGGCGTGCCGATCATCACGGCGATGGACATCGTACGAAACGTGGTGACGAACGACGTGCTCGCGGGCGTGATCGAGAAGGCGCGCGACTCGATTCGAGAGGGCGAGAGCATCGCAGCGCCCTTGAAGCGCAGCGGCGAGTTTCCGCCGCTCGTGTACCACATGGTCGCGATCGGCGAAAAATCGGGTCAGCTCGAAGACATGCTGGTGAACGTCGCCGACTCGTACGAGTCGCAGGTGAACGTTCGCATCGGCGCGCTGACGTCGCTGCTCGAGCCGATCATGATCGTGATCATGGCGTGCGGCGTCGGCTTCGTCGCGTTCTCGATTCTGATGCCCATCATGCAGATGAACTCGGCGATCAAATGACCGACGCAGTGATTCAGAAGGTCGGCATCGCCGCCCTGCTTTCAATGGCCCTCGCCCTGTTGGGCGTGGGAGTGACGTTGTACGGCTGAGTGTTTCAGAGGAGATGAAGATGAGGAAGATGAGACGACAGCAGCGGCGCGGCTTCACGCTGCTCGAGATTCTGGTCGTGATCGCGATTCTGGGCCTGCTCACCGGCATGGTCGCCGTGGCCGTCGTGCCCGCGTTCACGCAGGCGAAGGTCGACACGACGCGCACGAACATCGCGAGCACGATGGACCTGCTGAAGCAGTACTACCTGCGCAAGAACAAGTACCCCGACACCGGCACGGGGCTGAAGGTGCTCGTCGACGAGCAGATCACCGACAAGATTCCGAAAGACGCGTGGGGCAACGACTTCGTGTACCTGCTCGAGAACGGCAAGCCCGTCGTCATGTCGTACGGCGATGACGGCGTGCCCGGCGGCGACGGCGTCGCGGCCGACCTGTCGAGCAAAGACGATACGTCGGCGAAAAAATGATCGACGACAAGCGCCAGCTGAAGTCTGACGACCCGCGCGAGGGCCTCTCGCCCTGGGTCATCGCTGGCGCTCTGTCGGCCGCCGCCGCGGCCTGGCTCGTCGTCGAGCTCATCGGGAGGATCTTCTGATGAGGCAGCGTGCCTTCACCCGCTCGGGCTTCACCCTGCTCGAGCTGATCATCGTCATCGCCATCGTCGGCCTGCTGATGGGCGGCGCGGTCATGTCGATGGGCGCGCTGACGGGCAGCAAGGCGAAGTCGAGCGCGACCGAGCTCGCCGGCACGATTCGGCTGCTCTACGACAGCGCGGCGCTCACCGGCCGCACCTGCCGGCTGGTCTTCGAGCTGCCGTCGCCGAAAGACGACGACACGCCGGTGAAGTACCACGCCGAGTGCGCGAAGACGGGGCTCACCGCTCGCAAAGATCGCGACGACGAGCTGCGTGAGTGGAAAGAGAAAGAGCGCGACCGCGAAAAAGAGGCGAAGAAGCGCGAAGAAGACCAGCGCTTCAAGTCGCTCGGCGGTGAAGGCGCGCCGACGATGCAAGAGCTGCTCGCCCGCGAGAAGCAGCGCGTCGAAGACAGCGCGAAGTACGACGCCTACAGCAACGAAGAGATCGCCGAGCGTGCGCTGCCCGACGCCGTGCGCGTGACGGTGTGGACGCGGCACCAGCGCGACGCCGTGAAGAGCGGCACGGCGTACATGTACTTCTTCCCCCAGGGGTTCACCGAGCGCGCGCAGATCGGCATCTCGCAGGGCAACAACGTGTGGACGCTCACGGTGCAGTCGCTCACCGGCAAGGTCGCCGTAGTGCCCGAAGAGCTCGAGGTGCCCAAGTCATGAGGGTCGAGTCCGATACGCGGCGCGCTGCGGCGTTGGCGGCTCCAGTGCGTGCTCACGGCCACACTACGGCCGCTCCGCGCGCGCTTCACCGCCGCCTTGCATCGCGTGCGTCTCGAACTCGACGTGCCTTTACGCTGCTCGAGGTCATGGTCGCGCTGAGCATTCTCGCGGTCAGCGTCACCGCCGTCTTCACCATCAACAGCTCGAGCATCTACGGCCACGTCTACGCGAAGAAGCTGACGGTCGCGACGCTGCTCGCGCGCTCGAAGATGACCGACCTCGAGCAGAACCTCTACGACAAGGGCTTTCAGGCCGACGACGACGAAGAGGCCGGCGACTTCACCGAAGAGGGGTGGCCCTCGTACAAGTGGCGCGCGAAGATCGTCGCGCCCAAGACGAACGGCATGTCGCCCGATCAGCTCATCGGCGCGATCTTCAACCTGCCGATGGGCGGCGGCGACAGCAAAGACGGCACCGGCGGCCTGATGAGCGCGTTCGGCGGCATGTTCGGCGGCGGGAAGCTGCCGCCGGGCGCCCTGCCCGGCTCGGGCAACGCGGGCGCCAACATCGCGGGCGCGATGGGCCCGGCGGCCGGCCTGATGCAGGGGCAGTTTCAGCAGCTCGTCGATCAGATCACCAAGTCGGTTCGCGAGGTGCACCTCACCGTCACGTGGAAAGAGGGCAAGATCACCGAGAGCTTCGACATCGTGACGCACGTCGTCTCGCTCGGGCCGGGCTCCGACCGCAACGGCGGCGCGATGGCGCAGGCGCTCGCGCAGGCGGGCGTCAACCCGAACGCGGCCCAGCCCGGCGGGCAGTGGGTGCGGCAAGACAACGGCATGCCCGTGGCGAACCCGACTCCGGCTCCGAACGGCTCGGGCATGGTCGACCCGGCGTCGGGCGTGCCGGTCATCACGATGGAGCAGTGGAACATGCAGCGCGGCGGGGCGGCCGGCATACCCGGTGCGGGCATGCTGCAGCCCGGCATGCTCGGCGCACCGGGCCTGAAGGGCATCGGCGGTCTGCCCAACCTCGGCAACCTGCCCGGCGGCCGCCTGCGAAGAGGCTTCGGTGAGTGAGGTGAGCGCCAGTCACCACACGCGCCGCCGGCCGCAGCCCGGCGCAGGCGCGCCCCACGACGTGAGGCACAGCGGCAGGCTCACGCGCGGCGCGGCTGCGCGTGGCTCCGGCCGGCGGCGCCAGAAACACGGCTTCACGCTGCTCGAGATCGTCATCGCGGTGGCGGTGACGGCGTTCATCGGCCTCACGCTCAGCTTCGCGTTCAACTCGACGGCGGGCACCAAAGAGATCATGGAGTCTCAGGCCGAGCGCTACCGCATGCTGCGCACGGCGATGAACCGCATGGAGCGCGAGATCAGCGCCGCGTTCATCTCTGACCGCTACGACGCGAAGCGGTACCGCGACGCGTTCGACCGCCCGAGCAACTTCATCGGCACGCGCGAGAAGCTGCTCTTCACGTCGCTGGCGCACCAGCGGCTCTACGCCGACGCCAAAGAGTCAGACCAGATGGTGGTCGAGTACCAGATCAAGCCGTCGACCGAAAAAGGCCGCCGCAGCCGCAACGATCTCTTTCGCCGCGAGAAGCCGCTGCTCGAAGAACGAATGGACCGTGGCGGCAACGAAGACGTGCTGTTCGAGGGCGCCAAGAAGGTCGAGTTCCAGTACTGGGACACCGAAAAGAAGCAGTGGGTCGACGAGTGGGACACGCGCCGCGCCGAGAAGAAGGGCATCTTGCCGACGCGCGTGAAGTTCACCCTCACCGCCGAAGACGAGACGGGCAAAGAGGTCAAGTACATGACCCAGGCCCGCATCATGTTGAACACCGAGTTCCCGAGGTTTCAGTAATGGCCTCACCGTCACGACCACCCGGAAGCAGATCGCGCGCGCGTAAGGCCGAGCGCGGCGTCGCGCTGCTGCTGGTCATGGTCGGCCTCGCCGTGCTGGCGCTGCTCGCGCAAGAGAACCGCTACAACGCGATCGTCGAGCAGCGCATGTCGACGAACGCGCGCGACGAGATGCGCGCGCACTACCTCGCGAAGAGCGGCATCGCGCTCTCGCGGCTGATGCTCCGCTTCCAGAAGCAGATGGACGCGATCCAGATCCCCAACATCGGGGGCATGCTCCAGCAGATCATGGGCGGCATCGGCGGCGGCGCGGGCGCGGCGGGCGCCGGCGCGCTCGGCGGTCTGCCCGGCATGCCCGGCCTGCCCGGCGCCGCGGGCGCCCAGCCCCAGACGATGACCATTCAGCTGTGGCGCATGGCGAAGATCGACTGCCACATGCTGCAGGCGATGGTGCCCGAAGAAGACCCCAAAGAGCTGAGCAAGGGCGGCATCGGCCCCAAGTCGACCAAGTTCGACTTCGACGACGAGAACCCCGAGCTCGCCGCCGCGCAGAAGAGCCGCAAGTTCGGCGGCTTCGAGGGCTGCTTCGACACCGAGATCACCGACGAAGAAGAGCGCATCAACTTGAACAAGCTCGACCAGACCGCGTTCTCGGCGCAGGTCATTCTCGGCCAGCTCAACACCACGCTCAGCGACAAGAAGTACGAGTTTCTCTTCGAAAAAGAAGACAGCAACCGCGTCAAGGCGACGCCGCACGACATCATCATCGCGATGCGCGACTGGGTCGACGAAGACGAGGTCGGCTCGTCGCTCAACTTCACCGGCCAGGGCGAGCCGTTCGCGCGCGGCTTCTCTGACGAGAACTTCAACTACGACAAGTTCGACCCCCGCTACAAAGCGAAGAACGCGCGCTTCGACAGCCTCGACGAGCTCTACCTGGTGCACGGCGTGAACGACCGCTTCATGGCGGCGTTTCGCGACCGCTTCACCGTGTACCCCGACATCAACTCGCGCATGAACATCAACACCGACGACCCGGTGCTGCTCGAGCTCGCCATTCGCACCATCGCCGACCCGCAGCGCCCCGACCCGCGCCTGTCTGACCCCGTGTTCATCGACACGCTCATTCAGAAGATTCGCACCGCGCGCGTCTTCGCGCTGTTCGGCATGAGCATCACCGACTTCGTCAACGTCATCGCGAGCGCCGGCGTGCTGACGAACCCGACCATCACGAACAACCCGCAGGGTCAGCGGTTCATCGGCGACAAGAGCCAGACCTACCGCGTGCGCGTCAGCGGCACCGCCGGCGACGTCACCCGCACCATCACTGCCGTGATTCGGCTCGACGATCAGCTCGGCCGTCTCGTCTACTGGAGGGAAGACTAACCATGGCCCGCATTCTGGGACTCGACCTCGGTGCGTTCACGCTCAAAGGCGTGCTGCTCGAGACCGCCATGCGCAGCGCGCAGGTGAAGGCCGTCGCCGAGGTGAAGAACGGCGGCGACCTCAAGGCCGCGCTCGAAGAGCTGCTCCGACAAGGCGCGTTCGCCGCCGACCAGGTGGTCGTCTCGGTGCCCGGCCTGTCGATGGCGACGCACCCCATCGCCCTGCCCTTCTCAGACCCGAAGCGCATCGAGTCGACGCTCGCGTTCGAGGTCGAAGAGCAGCTGCCGTTCGATCTGTCTGAGGCCGCGTACGACTACCAGGTCGCCACCGTCGACCCGGCCGGCAGCCAGCTGCTCGTGGGCGTGGTGAAAAAAGAAGACCTGACGAAGCTGCTCGACGTTCTGCGCGAGCTGAAGGTCGAGCCGCGCATCGTCACGCACCCGGCGCTCGTCTATCAGAACGTGCTGCCGCTGTTGCCGCCGACCGAGGGCGCGGTCGCGGTCGTCGACATCGGCCACGAGCGCACGTCGGTGTCGGTGCTGCGCCAGGCCGTCGGCGTCGAGCTCGCCCGCACGTTCGCGGGCGGCGGGTTCGCGCTCACCAAGGCGCTGTCGAACGAGTTCAAGATCACGCTGCCCGAGGCGCAAGAATGGAAAGACCAACACGCCGCGCTGGGCGAGCACGTGGTCGGCCCCGACGCCGAGCGGGCCGCGGGCGCGTTCATTCGCGGCTTTCAGGGCATCTTGCGCGAGCTGAAGTCGACCCTGAAGTCGTACACCGCGCGGTCGAAGCGCCCCCTCGAGACCGTGTACCTCTGCGGCGGCACGGCGAAGCTGCCGGGTCTGCCCGAGCAGCTGTCGGCCGACTTGGGGGTGCCGGTGAGGCTGCTCGAGCTGCCGAACGAGCTGAAGGCGGCGACGGGCGGGCCGTCACCGCAGGCGGCGCAGGCGTACGCGCTGGCGGCGCGCGGCGCGGCGTCCGGGGCGAAGGCTCCGCGGTTCAACCTGCGGCGCGGCGAGTTCGCGTTCAAGAGCGACTTCGACTTCATCAGCGAGAAGCTGGGGCAGCTGGTGACGTTCGCGGCGGTGCTGCTGGTGCTGCTCATCGCGAGCGGCATCGTGCGCAACACGGTGCTCGAGCGGCGCGAGAAGGCGCTCGACGCGATGTTGTGCGACATCACGAACCGCTACCTCGGCAGCTGTCAGAAAGACTTTCGCGTCGCGCTGTCGATGCTGAAGGGTCAGGGCAGCCCGATCGCCAGCATTCCCAAGCGGTCGGCGGTGACGCTGCTCGCCGACCTGACGCGCACCCTGCCCGCCGACATACCCGTGACGGCAGATCAGATCGTGGTCGACCTCGACCGCATCACCGCGCGGTTCGAGACCGACTCGAGCAAGCACGTCGAAGACATCGTCGCCGCGCTCAAGACCGAGAAGTGCTTTCACGAGGTGAAGGAAGGCAAGCTCGAGAAGAACAAAGACGGCACGAAGGTGCAGTTTCGCCTCGACATTCAGGTCGAGTGCCCGCCGGAGACTGCTTCATGAAAGGCGCGTCATGAAAGAGCTCATCGCGCGGCTGCAGACCCAGTTCTCGACGCTCTCTCAGCGCGAGCGACGGCTCGTCATGGTGGTCGGCGCCGTGCTGTCGGTGTTCATCGTCTTCATGGTGACGTTCACCTTCTCGTCGAAGGCAGACGCGATTCGCGGCCGCATCAACTCGAAGGTCAGCCAGCTCGACGAGGTTCAGACGCTGGCCGCCGGCTTCCGCGACACCGAGGCGAAGCGGGCCGCGGTCGAGTCGCAGCTGAAGGCCAGCAACATTCGCCTCATCACCTACCTCGAAGAGAAGGCCGCCAAGGCGTCGATCGAGCTGCCGTCGATCAACCCGAAGGCAGACGTCACGCTCGAGGGTGACAAGATCGTCGAGAGCTCGGTCGAGCTCTCGCTCACCGACGTGAAGCTGAACCGGCTGATCGACTTTCTCACCGCGGTCGAGGCGGCGCCGGGCGGGCTCGTGAAGGTGAAGTACATGCGGCTCGAGCCGCGCGTGGCGAACGAGTCGATGACGGCCTGGCTGACCATCGCGACCTACAAGGCGAAGAACTGACATGGCCGATCGCAAGCTCAAGACCTGGCAGCGCGCGGTCGCCTACTCGGCGTTCGGGTTCGTCGCGCTGATCGTGGCGTTCTTCATCACCTTCCCCTACGAGGCGCTGCGCGAGCGCATTCGCAACGAGGCCGACGCGGCGGGCTACTTCGTGCGCATCGGGTCGATGGGGCCGGGCTTCTTCGCGGTGCGCGCGAGCGACCTGCAGCTGTCGAAGAAGGCGGCGCCCGACGCCGAGAAGCCGCCCGAGCCACTGCGCATCGACTCGGTCTCGGTCGGCCCCACCCTGTTCCCGCCGGGCGTGTCGGTCACGGCGAAGCTGCTCGACGGCAGCGTGAAGGCGAAGGTCGGCGGCATGTCGACCGTGAGCGTGAACGTGGTCATCGACGATCTCGACCTGTCGAAGGGCAACATGAAGGGGTTCTCGGGCATCGACTTCTCGGGCTCGATCGACGGTGAGATCGACCTGAAGGTGCCGCGCGCGGCGGTCGGCGGCGGCCCGGCCGAGCCCGACTTCGGCGCGGCGAGCGGCACGGTCGCGCTCGGCACGAAGGCGCTGTCGGTGAACGGAGGCACGATGAGCCTGGTGCTGCCGATGTACGGCTCCGAGCCGACGCCGCTCGACCTGCCGAAGATCGCGGTGGGCGATCTCGAGGCGAAGCTCAGCTTCGACAAGGGTGCGGGCAAGGTCGACGAGCTGCGCACCAAGAGCACCGACCTCGAGGTTCAGGCGAGCGGCACGCTGAAGCTGGCGAAGCGCATCGAGTACTCCGAGCCCAACATGGAGATTCGCATCAAGGCCGAGCCCGAGTTCGTGAAGCGGCTCGGCCTCATCGGCAGCGCGCTGTCGATGATCGGCCCCGACCCGAAAGACCCGAACTTTCGCATGGGGCGCCTGACGGGGTACCTGGGGCGGCCGAACTTCCGCTGACCCGACCCGAGGGCGGCACCTGTGCTAGGCGTGCGGCATGCCTGAGCTCGTCTTCTTCCGGCGCGGTGAAGAAGTCTTACGCTTCAGCCTCGACGGCTCGAAGGTGGTGCTCGGCCGCGGCGAGAAGTGCGACGTCGTCATTCCCGATCAAGACGTGTCGCGCCAGCAGGTCGAGCTGACGTTCGACGGCGAGAAGTGCACGCTCAGAGACTTGTCGGGCAAGGGCACGACGGCGATGGGCAAGAAGCAGACGGCCTGCGAGCTGCCCGACGGCGCCGACGTGGCGCTCGGGCAGTGGCGTGCGGTGTACCGCGCGAGCGCCGGAGGCGAGACCCACGAGACCGAGATCGGCCAGGGCACGAAGGTTCAGCCGCGGTCTGACCCGCGCGAGGTGCCGGCGCAGGTGCGCGTGCGCAGCGCGACGAAAGAGACGATTCACAAGCTCCAGAGCGAGGGCTTCACCGCCGGCAAAGACGACTCGAACGACCTGCAGCTCAAAGACAACTTCGTGTCGTTCAAGCACGTGAAGGTGACGCGGCGCGACGGCCGCTTCTTCGTGGTCGACCACGCGTCGACGAACGGCACGTGGGTGGGCAACGCGCGCATCTACGAGGCCGAGGTGCCGATGTACACCTGCCTGCGCGTCGGCGAGACCGAGCTGTTGCTCGAGCCTCAAGGGGCGGGCCAGCGCAAGACCGGCGACTTCTTGGGCATCATCGGTGAAGACCCGTCGATTCGGCAGCTGGCCGAGCTCATCGAGCGCGTGGCGCCGTCGTCGGCGGCGGTCGCGATCTTCGGCGAGTCGGGCACGGGCAAAGAGCTGGTCGCGCGCGCGGTTCACCTGCGCAGCCCGCGCGCCGAAAAGACGTTCATACCGATCAACTGCGCGGCCATCAGCAAAGAGCTGATCGAGAGCGAGCTGTTCGGCCACGAGAAGGGCGCGTTCACGAACGCCGTGACGGCGCGGGCCGGCGCGTTCGAAGAGGCGCACGGCGGCACGCTGTTTCTCGACGAGATCGGCGAGCTGCCGCTCGACCTGCAGGCGAAGCTGCTCCGCGCGCTCGAGAGCGGCGAGATCAAGCGCGTCGGCGCGTCGAAGCCGCTCAACGTCGACGTGCGCATCGTGGCGGCGACGAACCGCGACCTGATGGCTGAAGCGCGGGCCGGCCGGTTTCGTGAAGATCTCTTCTACCGGCTCTGCGTGATTCCCCTGCACCTGCCGCCGCTGCGCAGCCGCCGCTCCGACGTGCCGATGCTGGTCGAGCACTTCCTCAAGATGTTCTCGCCGAAGGGGCAGACGATTCGGGTGCAGCCCGACGCGATGGTGAAGCTCGAGGCCCACCGGTGGAAGGGCAACGTGCGCGAGCTGAAGAACGTCGTGCACCGCGCGCTGCTGCTGCGCAAGGGCCCCCACATCGAGGCGGGCGACATCACGTTCGACTCGGCCCCGCTCGCGCCCGACGGCGTCATCGGCCCCGACGGCCGCCCGAACTGGTACCCCGGCCTCACCATGGAGCAGATGATCGACGGCTTCGAAAAAGAGGTCGTGCTCGTCGCCCTGCAGCAGCTCTCGGGCAACAAAGAGCGCCTGGTGAAGGAGCTCGGCATGTCTCGCTCGACCCTCTTCAAGAAGATGAAAGAGTGGGGCCTGACAAACGAGCAAGAATGACGGGCATTTACGCCCCTTAGATCGTGCGACGGGGTCGCACGTTTCCATGAGCACCCCATGGAAGCTGCGCTCCCCCCGATCTCCGTTCTGTACGCCAAACACCGCCGCCGCGCGCTCGCCATCGCCCGCAGAATTCTGGGCGACTCGGACGAGGCCGAAGACGTGGTGCAAGACGTGTTCAGCAAGCTGGCCTTCGCCGACGTGCGGTTCGACGGCAAGGCGGCGACCTCGACGTGGCTGCACCGCATCATGGTGAACTCGAGCATCAACTCGCTGCGCGCGCGCAAGCGCCGCGGCAAGCTCGAGACACCCCAGCAGCCCATCGATGACCCCGAAGAGCAGACCCTCGGCGACGAGCGGCACCGCCTGTTTCTCGAGGCGCTCACGCAGCTCTCGGCCCAGCACCGCAGCGTGCTCACGCTGCGCGAGCTGCGCGGCTTCAGCTACCCCGAGATCGCCCGCATGCTGTCGCTGCCCGAGGGCACGGTGAAGAGCGCGCTGAACCGCGGCCGCACCCGCCTGATGGAGGTGATGGAGCGGCAGGGCCACCTCGCCACGGTGGGCTAGCCTTCGCGTCATGCTCCGCCTGCTCGCGGTCGTGGTCGCCGTCGCCGTCACCGGGTGTGTGAAGCCCGAGCAGCAGGCCTTCGTCGCCGCGTGCCCCGGTGCATTTCGCGAGCTGCCCGCGTCGCTCGAAGGCACGGTCGTCTCGTGCACGTGCCCGCTCGGCGTCGGCTCGGGGCCGGTCTGGGGCAGCTCGCCGTACACCGAAGACTCGATGGTCTGCCGCGCGGCCGTGCACGCCGGAGCGATCGACCCGGCGAAGGGCGGCGTCGTGAAGGTGACCGGCGCACGAGGCTGCAGCCGCTACACCGGCAGCACGCGCGCCGAGGTGCAGACGTCGAAGTGGGGCGCGTTTCCGAAGAGCTTCGTGTTCCCGGGTCACGGTGAGCAGAGCTGTCTTGCGCCCGTGGTCGATCAATGCCCGGCGACGTACGCAGAGCTCGGCGAGCCCGGCGACGTCTTCCGCTGCACGTGCACCGACGACGACGTGCTCGAGGGCGGCTCGGTGTGGGGCAACGGCATCTACACGCGCGACTCGTCGCTGTGCCGCGCGGCGGTGCACGCCGGCGCGATACCGGTGGCCGGCGGCAAGGTCGTGGTTCGACCTGCGCCCGGCTGCCCGAAGTACGTCGGCTCGACGAAGAACGGCATCAGCACGTCGCGGTGGGGCGCGTACGCGGGCAGCTTCTACTTCGAAGACCGGGGGCACGGTGAGTGTGCGGTCGTGCCGGCCGACGCGTGCCCCGACACCTTCCTCGCGATTCCGTCTTCCGAGAGCGTCACGAAGCTCAGCTGCACGTGTGCGGGCGACGAGGGTGGCGCGGTGTGGGGCAGCGGCACGTACACGCGCGACTCGTCGATCTGCGCGGCGGCGTTGCATGCGGGCGCGATCTCGACTGCGGGCGGCAAGGTCACCGTTCACGCGGCGGTGGCGTGCGACGCGTACGAGGGCTCGGTGAAGAACGGTGTCACCACGGGCAGCTGGGGCCCATGTCGACCGGGCAGCTTCGTATTCGACGGCGCCCGCGAGCCGTGCGCGCGGTGATAGAAGTGTGCGCGCGTGAGCGTCGTGACGATTCACACCGATGGAGCGTGCCGCGGCAACCCCGGGCCAGGCGGCTGGGGGGCGATCTTGCGCTACGGCACGAGCGTCAAAGAGCTGCGCGGCGGCGAGCGCCTCACCACCAACAACCGCATGGAGCTCACCGCCGTCATCTCGGCCCTGCACGCGCTCACCCGCCCGTCGAAGGTGGTGCTGACGAGCGACTCGACGTACGTGCTGAGCGGAATCCAGAAGTGGATTCACGGGTGGAAGAAGAACGGCTGGAAGAGCAAGACGAAGGAGCCCGTGAAGAACGTCGAGCTGTGGCAGGCGCTCGACGCGCTCGCGGCGCTGCACGAGATCGAGTGGCGCTGGGTGAAGGGCCATGCAGGCGACCCGGGCAACGAGCGCGCCGATGCGCTCGCGAACCGGGCGATCGACGAGCTGCTCGCGTCGGCGTCTACTTGACGTCGACCTTCCACACCGGCGTGTCGGGGCCGACGTTGCCCTCGCCGCTGAACTTCGTCTCCATGAGCACCGAGGTCACGGGCGCACCCTTCGACTTCACGCCCTGAATGTCCTTCTTGCTCTCGGTGACGAACCAGCCGACGAACTCGTACTCTTCCGAGATCTTCGAGAGCTCGGCCGCTTTGTAGTCGGGCGTCTTGTCGCTCATCTTCGGCTTGCTGACCACGAAGTCGGCGTCGACCGTCGGCAGGCCCGCCTTCGCGAGCTGCGCGATGGTGAACGGCTCTTCGCTCTGCGTGCGCGCCGTCACGTAATAGACGTCGGCGCCCGCGCGGCCCGCGCGCTTCGCGAGCTCGATCGCCTGACGAATCTGCGTGTCGTTCTTGTAGTTCTCGCCCTTGAAGAACTCGCGGAACCACAGCGCGCTGAACTTCTTCGCGTGCGCCGCCGTCATGCCGACGAGCCCCGACGTCTCTTTCGCGTCGTTGCCCATCTGCGTGCGCTTCTTGCCCTTGAAGTAGGTGGTGCCGTTCGCCGCGTCGAACATCTTGCCGATCGCGAGCGCCCTGCCCCGCGTGTCGACCAACGTGTTGTCGACGTCGAACGCCACCGCGACCTTCTCGCCCGCCTTCACGCGCGCCTTCAGCTGGGCGACCTGGTCGGCGAGAAACTTCTTTCCGTTCACGGGAGGCATGGCGCGGCACCGTACTACGGGCTCCGGCGCCGGCGCCTCACCAGCGCCAGCGCGAGCAACAGCACCGTGACGTCGGGGCCCGCGCTGCAGCCACAACCGCCGCTGTAGGTCTCGCCGCCGCCGCCGTTTCCGCCGCCCGCCGTGCCCGAGCCGCCCGCCACGCCCATGCCTCCGCCCGCGGTCGCACCTCCGCCCGCGGTCGCGCCTCCGCCCGCCGTGCCTGAGCCTCCGGCAGTGCCGCCGTCGTTCTCGACACCGGCGTCGGTGCCGGCGTCGCTTCCGGCGTCGACCGCGACGCCCGCATCGACGCCGCCGTCTTCACCGCCGTCGACGCCCGCGTCGGCGCAGCCGGCGATCGGGGTGTGCAGGCACATCGAGCCGGCCGCCGGGCACGCGTCGATGGTGCAGGCGTCGCCGTCGTCACACTCGCCGACGGTGAGACAGCACCCGGGAATCTGCACGTTCATGCAGCCCGCGGGCTCGGTGCACACATCCATCGTGCAGGCGTTGTTGTCGGCGCAGCTCGGCGCCATGCCGGGCGTGCAGGCGCCGCCCATGCAGCGCTCGGGGCCGTTGCAGGTGAGTGTGTCGTTGCACGCCGTGCCATCGGCAGCCGGCGCATCTGCGGGGCAGCCCGCATCGGCGCCCGAGCAGGTCTCGGCCACGTCGCAGGTGCCGGCGGCGGCGCGGCAGACGGTGCCGGCCGCGGTGAAGACGTTCGCCGGGCAGGCGCCGCTCGCGCCGGTGCAGCTCTCGCTGACGTCGCAGGGGCCGGCGGCCGGGCGGCAGAGGGTGGTGGCCGAGGCGAAGCCGTCGGCGGGGCATGCGCCGCTCGCGCCGCTGCACGACTCGGCGACGTCACAGACGCCGGTCGAGGGGCGGCAGCTGACGCCGGCAGCGACGAACGAGTCGGCGGGGCACGCCCCGCTCGCGCCCGAGCACGCCTCGGCGACGTCGCAGAGGCCGTTCGCGGCGCGACAGGCGACGCCGGCGTCGACGAGCTGATCGGCCGGGCACACCCCACTCGTGCCCGAGCACACCTCGACGCGATCGCAGGTGCCGGCTGCGACGCGACAGGCGACGCCGGCGTCGACGAGCTGATCGGCCGGGCACACGGCTGAAGCGCCGGTGCAGCGCTCGTCGCGATCGCACGTGCCGGTGGCGACGCGGCAGAGCGCACCGGAGGCGGCGAGCAGGTCGGCGGGGCACGCAGCGCTCGTGCCGGTGCACGACTCGGGGGCGTCGCAGAGATCGCTGGCCGAGCGACAGACCGACGTGCTCCCGAGGAAGGTGTCGTTCGGGCAGGCCGCCGACACGCCGTCACACTGCTCGACGACGTCGCAGGGGCCAGCCGAGCCACGGCAGGTCGTGGCGGCGGGTGAGATCACGTCGGCGGGGCACGCAGCGCTCGAGCCGCTGCACTGCTCGGCCGGGTCGCACAGGCCGCCCGACGCGCGGCACACGGTGGTGCTCGACATGAACGTGTCGTTCGGGCACGCGCCCGAGGAGCCCGTACACACCTCTTCGACGTCACACGGGCCCGCCGAGCCGCGGCAGGTCGCGCCGCCGGCGATGAGCAGGTCGGGCGGGCAGGCGGCGCCGGTGCCGTCGCACGACTCTGCCACGTCGCATGGGCCGGTCGAGGCGCGGCACTGACCCGAGCTTGCGAAGGTGTCGCTCGGGCACTCGGGTGACACGCCGTCGCAGGTCTCGACGACGTCGCAGGGGCCGGCCGAGCCGCGGCACGACGTGCCCGACGAGACGACCGCCGCGACACACGTGCCGGCGCCGTCGCAGTGGTCTGCGACGTCACACAGCCCGTTCGCAGCCGCGCACACGGTGGAAGCCGAGGGGAAGGTGCAGCTCGCCGTGCAGCCGCACGCGGTCGTCGAGGCGCTCGAGTCACACTGCTCGCCGCCGTTCACCGTGCCGTCGCCACAGCCCGTGAGCGTCACCGCGTAGTCTTCGACCTCGCCCTCGACGAGCACGCCGGTGGGGCTGGTGGGTACGACGTTCGAGATGCGCGCGCGCAAGAACGACGCGCCGAACGTCAGGCCCGCGGGCGGCGTGACGGTGAACGCCGCGGCGCCCGGGGTGAGCTGAGCCCCGCTCACGACCTGCTCGGTCGACTCGAAGGCGCCGTTGCGGTTCCAGTCGACCCAGATGGTGAGAAAGCCCGTCTGCCCGCTCGTCACGACCGGCAGCGAGACGGCCTGCCCCGCATGGAACGCCGGGGGCACGGTGACGCCGTCTTCGTCGTCGGGCGCGCCGGTGTTGTCGTCTGCGTCGGCGACGGCCGAGGGCTGGTTCGTGGCCTCGGCGTCGAGCTGCGAGCCGAGGCGCAGGGCGCTGATGGTGTGCTCGGCGCTGCCGTAGCTCGCGGGCGCGTCGCCGAAGTCGCTGGTGGGGCCGGTTGAGACGACGGGCACGATCGTCAGCTCGTCGAGCGCGAGCTCGTCGCGGCCGCCGCTGCCGAGCACGTCGGCGCTCGTGAACCGCAGGTACACAGCCGCGCCGGGCCCGATGTTGAGGCCGCTCAGCGTCACCGAGCGGGTCTCGGCGGTGAAGCTCGTCGGGCCCGACGCCGGCGACGTGTAGTCGGCGGAAGGTACCGCGGTGAAACCGACGCCATCGGTCGACACCTCGAGGTTGACGGTGTTCGAGCGGGTGTCGGTCGTGTTGTCGGCGCGCGCCCACACTGAATAAGAGACCTGCGCCCCGCTGAACGTGCTCGTCGTCGGGTTGTTGAGGCGCAGCGTGAGCGTGCCCGGGTTGAAGTCGGTGCCGGTCGCCTGCCAGCCCAGGGCCCGGTTGTTGGTCTGCACGTTGAAGGCGTAGAAGCCGCCGCCGCTGACGCCGCCGTTCGAGACGCCACGCGCGTAGTCACCGCTGACGCGCACACCACCGAAGGCGAGCGCCCCGTCGCTCATGCCGGTCGACGCCCAGAGGTTCGAGTCTTGCTGCGCGCAGGTCGCGAAGCCGAGCGGCGCGAAGCCCGTGCCGCCGTATTGCTCGAACGTCATGCGCACGGTCGAGCCGAGCGACTCGGGGCCAGGGCGAAACAGGCTGAAGTCGCCGGCCGCGAACGTGTGCGCCGCGGTGCCGATGTTCGAGCCCGGCGCCGCGGCCGTGCCGTGAAACTCGTTCGACCGAAACGCGTTGTTCGCGTTCAGCAGCGTGGCCACCCACTTGAGGTCGGTGCCGAGGCCCGCGCCGAGCTCGGTGACGTCGAGGCCGCTCAGCTCTCGCGTACAGGCGGCGTCGAACCCCGGCTCGGGCGAGCGCGTGAGCAGCTTCACGAACACGTGCGGCTGGCCGGCGCGCAGCTCGAAGACGCCCGCGAAGCTGCCCTTCAGCACGATGGCGAAGTCGGCGCCGAAGCCGGCGGCGAACGTGAGGTCGGCCCGGCCCGACGTCTGCCCCACCCCGCTGGCGGCCGAGCGCCCGCTGTCGGAGTTGTCGGTGAAGCCCGTCGTGTCGCTGAAGCCGCCCGGCCGGCTGTCGACGTAGATGACGACGGCGTCGGTCGAGGCGAGCGCGCACTGCGAGCCCGACGGTGTCACGAGCGCGAACGCGAGGCCGCCGAACGTGTCCGAGTCCCAGTGGAGCGTGCCTGCGCCCAGCGTGCCGCCGAAGCCGTTGCCGAGGCCGGTCGAGATGGCCGGGTACTCGCCGCTGTTCACGGTGCCGTCGTTGATGGCGACCGACCCGTTCGGGTCACACTGTTGAACGGTGGCGGCGGCGGCCGGCAGCGAGCACACGACGGCCAACGACGAGACGAGGGCGAAGCGCATGGCGCGGCAAGATAGTCACTTCACCCGCCAGTACGCGACGCCCACACCGGCGAAGTAGAGCGCGATGGCGAGCGGCGGCGACGGCACCTTCTCGTACCAGGGGCTCTCGGTGAAGCCGAGCCAGTTGTAGGCGGTGATGTAGAAGAAGTACGGGCCGAACAGCGCGAACGAGAACGCGAAGAACGGAGCGAGGTTCGAGGCCTTGGGCGCGGCCATGGTGAAGAAGCCCGATGGCCCGCGCTGCAGCGTGGCGCGCGGCCGCGACAGAAACCAGGCGAACAGCTGGGCGCTGAAGACCGACAGGCCCACCTTGCCGGTGAACGCGTAGACCTTGGCGGGCCAGAGGCCGAACGCGCGCACGGCGATGCGCCACAGCGGGTTCGCCTCGAGGGCGAGGTCGGGCGTGATGTAGAGCGTGACGAGGTAGTCGAGCAGGTGGGCGGCGAGCGCGAGCGCGCCGACGACGAGGGCCGGCCCCCAGCGCACGCGCGGCAGGCGCCGCAGCACGAAGGCCATCGCGACGACGGCGCCGAAGACGGTCAGCCACGCCAGCACCGCGATGGGCAGCCCGAGCTTTTCGACCAGGCCGAATGAACGGTCGAGCAGCGCGTCGGCGAGCTTCAGTCGTCGCCCTTCTGCCCCACGAACTGATCAGCCTTGTCACGAAACAGCGCGTTGAACGTGGTGAGCGACCCGTTGCACCGGGTCACGTACCCCGCCATCTCGCGCTTCTCTTCGTCGCCCAGCTTCGGGTGTGCCGAGATGCGCCGCTCGAGCACGCGGAGCCGGTCGCGCACGACCACCACCCGCGCCACCAGCGCCCCGATGGGCCACTCGCGCGCCTGGCCGCCCTCTT
>JAEUJP010000877.1 GCA_016793725.1 Myxococcaceae bacterium
GATCGTGCTTCGCGGCTACCCGGTGCCGGGCGGCTTCACGCACCCCGACGGTGGCAGCGGCATGCCCGGGCCCGACTCGGGCGTCATCATTCCCGACGCGGGCCGCGATGAAGACGCGGGCTGCATCGACAGCTGCGTCGAAGACGACGGCGGCATGGGCACCGCGGGCGGCAGCGGCTCGGCCGGTGGCGGTGAGATGGGCGCCGGCGGTGGCGGCACCCCGATGGTCGATGGGCGGCCGGGCTGCGGCTGCAGCGGCGGCGCGGGGCTCGTTTGGGTCGCGGGCGCGCTGCTGCTCGCCGCGCGAAGGCGAAGGGCCTAGCGGGTGCGGCGGCCCGCGGCCGTGCTGCTCGTCTTGCTCGCGTGCACCGACGAGCGGGGCAAAGAGACGCTCGCGAAGGTGAAGGGCCAGTACGCGGCGCTGGTGCAGGCGGGCACGCCGCCGCGCTCGCGCGACTACGACGCGCTCTTGAAAGACCTCGAGTCGATTCCCCCAGCGTCGAACGTTCGCAAAGAGGCCGACGTGCTGATTCGGGCCATCACGCACGCCCGCGGGCCCGCCCTCGAGCGGCCCCTCGCGGTGGCGGGGCGCCCCGACGTCAACGCCGAGCTGGCCGAGGCGCGCGCCGAGTGTGAGCGCATCGCGAAAGAGCTGCCCGGCCTGGGCGGCGAGGCGCGCAAGGCGAAGCTCGAGGTGCTCGACGCGTGCCGCCGGCGCGCCGATGAGCTGAGTGAGTCGTTGGCGCATGGGCCCGACCCTGCCGATGCGGGCCACTGACCGGTGCCGCGGCGCGCACCGACGTGCCTGCTGCGCAAAAAAGTAGCCTGTCCCCTTTTTCTTCGGCCTAGCCTGTCGCTTCGTGAACCTCACCTTCGCCTCGCTTGAAGAAGAGGTCCGCTTTCTACGCGGCCTCGTGAGCGTGCAGCGGCTCGCCGACGAGGTGCTCGAAGACTGCCTGTCGCAGAACATGGGGCTCGCGGCGGCCCTCGACATCTACCTCTCGCAGTGCGCCCGCATGATTCATGCGCGTGGCGCCTTCGTCGAGCTCACCGGCACCGAAGGCCCGGTGCTGCAGCGGCTGTGGGGCCAGGTGCCCGCCGACGTCGACCGCTTCTCGCACTACGAGGGCGCCGTCGTGCTGCAAGAGTCACGAACGCTCTTCGTCAGCCAGCTCGAGCTCGCGCACGTGAAGCTCGGCAGCATCGGCTTCATCTTGCCGGGCCGCTTCGAGGGCGGCGGCAAACACGTGATGGAGCTCGTCGACGCCATCGCCGAGATGCTCGACTCGGCGGTGCTCGGCTTCATCGCGCTCTCTGAGGGCAGCACGCCGCTCGAGCGCCTCGACGAGCTGCACGACGGCGACGACTTCAGGCCCCGCGCGCGCATCGGTCGCTACGAGCTGGTCACGCCGCTCGGCACGGGCGGCATGGCGCAGGTGCTGGTGGCGCGCACGTCGGGGCCCGCGGGCGTCGGCCGGCTCGTGGCGCTCAAGCGCATGCTGCCGCACCTCACCGACAAGCAGGAGCTCGTCGACCAGTTCCTCGACGAGGCGAAGCTGGGCTTGAAGCTGCAGCACCCGAACCTGGTGACGGTGCACGACTTCGGGCAGGCGGCGGGCGGCGGCTACTTCATCGCGATGGAGCTCGTGCGTGGCGTCGACTTCGACCAGCTCATCTACGAGAAGGGCGGCAAGCTCTCGCTGCCCATCATCTCGGGCGTGCTGTGCCAGGCGCTCGAGGGGCTGCACGCGGCGCATGATCTCAAAGACGACGACGGCAAGCCGCTGGGCCTCGTGCACCGCGACCTCTCGCCGCACAACGTGATGGTCGGCTTCGACGGGCTCGTGAAGGTGCTCGACTTCGGCGTGGCGAAGATGGCGAACCAGCGAACGGTGACGCTGCCGGGCATCGTGAAGGGCAAGCCGCTCTACATGAGCCCCGAGCAGGCGGTGGCCGAGCGGGTCGACCGGCGCAGCGACCTCTTCTCGATGGGCCTCATCTTCTACGAGGCGCTCATGGGGAGCCGCGCGTTCGACACGGGCAACGACACGCGCACGATGGAGGCCATCGTGAACGACCCGCTGCCGCGCCCCAAAGAGATGAACGACGTGTGTTGGGAGCTGTGCCGCGTCGCGCTCGCGAAGCGCCCCGACGACCGGTTTCGCACCGCGCTCGACTTCGCCGTGCGGCTGCGCGAGCTGTTCCCTCCGGCGAGCCCCGCAGAGATCGGCCGCCTCGCGCGTGAGCGCTTCCCCCGCCGCGTCGAAGACATGGCCCACTGGGACAGGCTCGCCGCTGAAGCCAGCCGTCTTCGATCGAAGGTCGGCACGCCCACCGGGCGGAAATCGAGCTGAATGCGGTCGTAAATTACGACCGATATGTCACTTACATGAGAAACATCAGTCGGTTGTGCGAGCGCAACCGCAGATGACATTTTACGACAATGGTGGCGCAGTTCCCGCCCCGCCCAAGGTCGTAGCCGTACCCCGTCTGGAGCCCTCCCATGTCCCACCGCCCTCATCGGGTGCTGGCCGTCGTCTGCCTCGCGCTCGTCGCAGCCGGCTGCAGCTGCGCCAAAAAACCGCCCAAGGAGCCCGTGCGGCCCGAGGGCGCCGAGTGCGAAGAAGACGTGCAGTGCGAGACGGGGCTCTGCGACTCGGTGCGGGGCGACGTGCCGCGCTGCATTCGCAAGTGTACGACCGGCTGCCGCGCGCTCGAGGTGTGCACGGCGGTCGACCAAGACCGGTACGGCTGCGTGCCGATGCTCGCGGGCCTGTGCAACGCGTGCGAAAAAGACTCCGACTGCCCGTACGTCGCAGACCGCTGCCTGCGCTCGAAAGAGGGCAACTACTGCGGCCGCGACTGCGGCTTCGATGGCAAGTGCCCGTCGAGCTACGTGTGCTCCGACGCGGGCACGCTGATCAGCGGTGAGGTGGCCCAGCACCAGTGTGTGCCCGAGAGCGGCAGCTGCCGGTGCACCGACGCCACCGCCGGCCAGACCGTGCCGTGCGAAGACGAGAACACGCACGGCCGCTGCATCGGCGTGAAGCGCTGCGAGCCCCCGTTCGGCTACGGCGAGTGCAGCGCGCAGGTGCCCGCCGCCGAGACCTGCAACAACTTCGACGACGACTGCGACGGCCGCATCGACGAAGAGCTCGGCGACATGCGCTGCGGCGTCGGTGAGTGCCAGCGCGTGGCCTCGGTGTGCGCGAACGGCGCCGCCCAGACGTGTATGCCCGGCGCGCCGCAGACCGAGCGGTGCGACGACAGAGACAACGACTGCGACGGCTTCAACGATGACGGCTTCGACTTCATGAACGACGTCGGCAACTGCGGCGGCTGCGGCGTCGCGTGTGTCGTGAGCAACGCGGTGCCGAAGTGCGCGATGGGCCGCTGCGCCATCGACCACTGCCTGCCCGGCTTCTCTGACCGTGACGGCGTCGCGGCGAACGGCTGCGAGTACCCGTGCACCCCGACGCCCGACGGTGGTGTCGAGACGTGCGACGGCGTCGACAACGACTGCGACGGCATGACCGACGAGGGCTTCGACCTCGCGGGTGACCCGAACAACTGCGGCCTGTGCGGCCAGGTCTGCAGCAGCGGCAACGGCACCGTCGCGAGCTATCAGTGTGTCGCGCGGCTGTGCGGCGTGCTGACGTGCGTGAGCGGCTTCGCCGACTGCAACCAGGTGTATGCCGACGGCTGCGAGGTCGACGTGCGCAGCGCTCCGCAACACTGCGGCGCGTGCGGCGCGACGTGCGCGCCGGCGAGCGCGACGGGCGTGTGCTCGAACGGCACGTGCAGCATCGGCGCGTGTCTGCCCGGCTTCGCGAACTGCAACGGGCAGGTGGGCGACGGCTGCGAGCGCCCCGTGCTCGGCGACGTGAACAACTGCGGCGCGTGCGGCAACGTGTGCAGCGCGCCCGGCGCGAACGCAGCGTGTGTCGCGGGCACCTGCCAGTACACGTGCATGCAGGGCATGGTGAGCCTCGATGGCGGGCCCGGCTGCAGCTACACGTGCTCGCCGACCCACAACGGCGTCGAGAAGTGTGACCTCGTCGACAACGACTGCGACGGGCAGGTCGACGAGGGCGCCGACGTGTCGAGCGACGTGCTGAACTGCGGCGCCTGCGGCAACGTGTGCAACCTCGCGTTCGCGACGCCGTCGTGCGCGCTGGGCGTCTGCCGGGTGCAGGCGTGCCTGCCGGGTCATCACGACCTCGACCTGAACCCGGCGAACGGGTGCGAGTACACGTGCCTCGCTTCGAACGGCGGGGTCGAGCAGTGCGACGGGCTCGACAACGACTGTGACGGGCAGATCGACGAGGGCTTCGCGCTCAGCACCGACGTGAACCACTGCGGCCAGTGCAACCGCGCGTGCGCGGCGCCGAACGTGTCGGCGTCGTCGTGTGTGGCGAGCGCGTGCGGCGTCATCACGTGTGTGCCCGGCTTCCAGAACTGCAACGGCACGTACCCCGACGGGTGCGAGGTGAACGTTCAGACGAACGCGCAGCACTGCGGTGCGTGCGGCGCGGCGTGCAGCCTGCCGTTCACGAACCCGGTGTGTGCCGGCGGTGTGTGCCGCGCGACGTCGTGCACGGGTGGGCACTACAACCTCGACGGCATCGACTCGAACGGCTGCGAGTACGCGTGCTCGCCGACGAACGGCAGCGTCGAGAGCTGCGACGGCCTCGACAACGACTGCGACGGCACCATCGACGAGGGCTTCAGCCTCGCCACCGACGTGAACAACTGCGGCACGTGCGGCCGGCAGTGTACGGCGCCGAACGTGTCGAGCTCGCAGTGCCTGGTCGGCAGCTGCCAGGTGCTCACCTGCGCAGCCGGCTTCTCGAACTGCAACGGCGCCTACAGCGACGGCTGTGAGGTCGACACGCGCGGCACGGTCGCGCACTGCGGTGCGTGCGGCAACGCGTGTGTGACGCCGAACGCGACGCCCGCGTGCACGAACAGCACGTGCGGCATCGCCGCGTGCAGCGGCACGTTCAGGAACTGCAACGGCACCGTCGGTGACGGCTGCGAGGTGAACAGCGCGAGCGACGTGAGCCACTGCGGCGCATGTGGCTTCGCCTGCAACCTGCCGCACGCGACGGCGGTGTGCGGCGCGAGCGTATGCCGCGTGCAGGTGTGCCAGGCGGGCTGGCTGAACCTCGACGGCAACGACGCGAACGGCTGCGAGTACAGCTGCGTGCAGTCGAACGGCGGAGTCGAGATCTGCGACACCGTCGACAACGACTGCGACGGCAACGTCGACGAGGGCTTCTCGCTCGCCACGAACCCGAGCCACTGCGGCGCGTGCAACAACGTGTGTACGGCGGCCAACGTGACCGCGTACCAGTGCACGACCGGCATGTGCGGCGTGCTCGCCTGCAACCCGGGCTTCGGCAACTGCAACGGCGCGTTCGGCGACGGCTGCGAGGTGCAGACGTCGACCAGCGTCGCGCACTGCGGCGCGTGTGGGGCGACCTGTGCGCCCGCGAACGCGACCCCGCAGTGCAGCGGCGGCGCCTGCGGCATCGCGGCGTGCAGCGGGAGCTTCCGCAACTGCAACGGCGCGGTGGCCGACGGCTGCGAGGTGAACGTGAACAACACGCTCGCGCACTGCGGCGCGTGCAACAACGTGTGCAGCTTTCCCAACGCGAGCCCGTCGTGCTCGAGCGGCACGTGCCAGTTCTCGTGCCTGCCGAACTTCCACAACCTCGACGGGGTGGCGTCGAACGGCTGCGAGTATGCCTGCGTGTTTCAGTCGTCGACCGACGTGCCCGAGCTCGGCTTCGGCGACGCGAACTGCGACGGCATCGACGGCGACGTGGCGCGCGCCATCTTCGTCGACGTGAACGGCAGCGACCTGTGGCCCGGCACGCGCGCCCAGCCGAAGCGCACCATCGGCGCGGGCATCGCGGCGGCGGCGCCGCTCGGCTTCGGCGTGTACGTGAGCGAAGGCACGTACGCGGAAGCCGTGACGATGGTGGCAGGCGTGAGCCTGTACGGCGGCTACTCGCGCGGCAGCGGGTGGACGAGGTCTGCCTCGAACGCGACCATCATCGCGAGCCCGACGCCGGTCGGCGTCGCAGTCACCAGCGGGCTGACCGGCCTCGAGCTGCAGCTCTTCACGGTGCGGTCGGCCGCGGCGGCGGGCACCGACCTCAACGGCGACGGCCTGTCGAGCATCGCCGTGCTCGTGCTCGACGGCGCGAACGTCACCGTGCGCGGCTGCACGCTGCAGCCTGGCGCCGGCAGCGCGGGGGCGAGCCGCGGCAGCTCGCCCGACGGCGCGCCGGGTGGTGCG
Source organism: Myxococcaceae bacterium (assembly GCA_016793725.1). Lineage (GTDB taxonomy): Bacteria > Myxococcota > Myxococcia > Myxococcales > Myxococcaceae > Xiheicaenimonas > Xiheicaenimonas phototrophica. Next base: position 6,308 of record JAEUJP010000877.1, read on the forward strand.
GGCGGCGACGCGGCGGGCGCGGCCCCGGGCACGCAGGGGGCCGGCGGCGCCTCGGCGTGTGGCGCGCCCGGTGGCCTCGGTGGCTTCGCGGGCTATGGGGCGGGCGGCGGCTCGACCGGCGACACCGGAGCGACGGCGCCCGGCGGCGCGCCCGGCATGGTCGGCGGCGCGGGCAGCAGCTACGCCGGTACGAACAACAACGCGCTGCAGGGCTCGACGCCGGGTCAGGCGGCCGGCGGCGTCGGAGGCTCGAACGGCAGCGGCGGCGGCAGCTGGGGGTCGTTCAGCGGCGCAGTCTACGTGCCGGTCGCGGGCACCGCGGGCACCGATGGCCAGCACGGCGGCGGCGGCGGTGGCGGCGGCGGCGGCGGCGGGTGCAAGCGGCGAAACGGCTTTGCGTGCAGCGGCACGGCCGACGGCTGGGGTGGCATGGGCGGCGGCGGTGGGGGCGGTGGCTGCGGCGGCTCGGCAGGGCTCGCCGGCCGCGGCGGCGGCGGCAGCTTCGGCCTCGTGAGCCTGAGCGCCAGCGTCTCGGTCATCGCGACCACCATCACGCCCGGCTCGGGCGGCGCCGGCGGCAACGGCGGGGCGGGTGGGCGCGGGGGCGCAGGGGCCGAGCCGGGGGGCAACGGCGCAGCGGGTCAGCACATCTCGGGCACCTGCGGCGGGGCGACCGGCGGTACGGGCGGCATCGGCGGGCGCGGCGGGGCGGGCGGCGCGGCCGGCGGCGGTGGCGGCGGCGGTGGCGGCCCGAGCGTCTGCATCGTGCACCGGGGCGGGGCGCCGTCGACGAGCGCGCTCACGTGCAACCCGGGTGCGCCCGGCGCCGGCGGGCTCGGCGGGCAGGGTGACCTGCAGGTGGCTCCGGGTGGCGCGACGGGCCTCGCTGCAGGCATGGTGGCGACGCCATGAGAACCGCCTTCGCCCTCTTCGTCGGCGTCGCCTCGCTCGCACACGCGCAGCGCAGGCTGCCCATCGAGCTCGACGCGGGCTCGGGCAACGACCCGGTGCAGACGTCGCAGAAGCTGACGGCGCTCTACAACGCGACGCCCTCGTACTTCACGGTGCCGCAGAGCTACCCGGCGCTGCCGTCGGGCCCCGACAGCTCGGCGCCGCAGGTGACCGTGTGGCTGCCGCCCGAGGTCGCGGCGCAGTACGCGCGCGCGGCCGATGCGGGCACGGCGCCGATGGTGTGGCCTCAGCCCGTGTTCTGCGCGAACCACGCGCAGTTCGTTCTGCCGGCGAGCTGGCTGGTGGCGAACGCAGCCGCGGGCTGCGCGGCGCACGAGACGACGGTGCGCAACGCGCTCACGCCCGCGGTGCTGACGGCGTGCCTCGAGGTCGAGGAGCCCGAGCGCTACATGGCGGCGAGCCGCGCGCCGGCGACGCTGACGACGTCGAGCCAGCGCGTCTCGTTCGCCGAGAGCCACACGAACGACCTCGAAGAGCAGATCGCCTTCGCCGGCGCCGCGCTCGGCACGCTGCCGGTGCCTCAGGGCCTGCTCGCGCCCGACTTCGTGCCGACGATGCGCACCATCTTGTGGAAGGTGAGGGCCCCCGCGGCGACCACCGGCCGGCTGCAGGCGGCGCGCGCGGGCTACGCGGCGGCGATGGCGACGCTCAACGCGCAGGCGTCGTGCTTCGAGCCTTCGGCTGTCGCCTCGCTGCTGCTGCTCGACGGCGAAGCGGCGGCGCTGACGGCGCACGTGAACACGATCATCGCCACGGGCACGGCGCGAGCGAACGTGCAGCGCGAGTGCCTCGCCACCCGCTCGCGCACCCGGCCACAGCTCGCCTTCCCTTCGCTCACCGACGAAGAGCGCGAGCAGCTCGCGTTCTACCTGGGCGGCATCTACTGGCGCATGCGCGGGGGCGGGCTGTTCAGCCTGCTGGGCGCGACGCAGAGCGCGCGGTACCTGTTCGCGCGGCGCCCGTTCGGCGCGATCGCGCGGCTCGGCACGGGCACGAGCGCGAACGACCGGCGGGCCGGCGAGCGCGCCGCCGACAGCATCTACTGCGGGCTGGGCGACGGCTGGGGCGCGTGGTTCGACATGGGCACGTACATGAACCCGTCGCTGCCGCCCGAAGAGAACCAGGACTTCTTCGAAGACCTCGTGCAGATGACGAACCGCGGCCGGCAGCACACGTTCGACCTGCCGCTCGAGGCGCGCGGCTTCTGCATCGGCCAGGGTGTGCTCGACATCGACAAGCCGCCCGAAGAGTACCTGCGCGACGACGGCTACGACTCGCTGCCGTTCGCCGCCGGCGGCATGAGCATGGGCCCTTGCTACGCGTACGCGCTGAACCCGATGAAGAGCTTCACGTACTTCACGCTCGCCGAGGCGCCGGCGCCGTACACGAACTTCATGGAGGGCCACACGACGATGGGCGAGTTCTGCATCGGCGCCGCCATGGCGCAGGGGCTCGTGAAGTCGCTGCTCGGCGGCAAGCCGAACGGCCTGCCGGCGACGAACTTCTGCGGCACACGCCAGTGTGGCGTCGACCCGTGTGGCGTCTCGTGCGGCACGTGCATGTCGGGCATGACCTGCGACGCGGCGGGCATGTGCATCGGCGGCGGCACGGCCGGCGGCAGCGGGAGCGCGGGGGGAAGCGGCAGCGCAGGTGGCGGCGCGACGGCGGGCGGCAGCCCTACGGCCGGAGGTACGAGCGCGACGGCAGGTGGTGGTGCGACCGCTGGCGGAAGTGGAGCAGCGGGTGGCGGTGCAACGGCGGGTGGAAGTGGAACCGCGGGTGGCAGCGTCGCCGGGGGCAACATGGCCGGCGGTGACGAGCTGCCCGACGCGCCCCAGGGTTGCGGCTGCAGTACTTCGCCGCCGTTGGCCGGTACGTTCTTCGCGCTGAGGCTGCTCAAGCGCCGGCGCAGAAATAACCTCCGCTCGAGCTGAGCGGAGCGCGAAGCGCGCAGTCGAAGGGGGCGCGCGGCGCCGGCACGAGACCGGTTCGACTCCGGCCTTCGGCCTCCGCTCACCGCGAGCGGAGGTCGTCTCGACGGCCCTACAAATCCAACACGCAGAAGCCGCCGACGCAGGCGTTGTCGGCGCGGCAGCAATCAGACGACTGCGTGCACACCTCTTGCGTCTGCGAGCAGGTGTAGTTCGGCGGGCGGTCAGAGCAGACGAGCTGCGCGCCGCCATCGGCGCTCGGCTGGCAGAACCCGTTGCAGCACTGGTCGCCGGTCGCGCACGCGTTGCCGTCGGCGCGGCACGGGTCGAGCACCCAGAAGCCACGGGCGTTGCCGGCGAGGAGCTCTTGCGCGGGCAGGTAGAACGCCGGGTGCGACGAGTCGGAGCCCGGGGCCGCGTTCAGGTCGACCGCCGCCACCCACAACTTCTTCGTGGTGACGTTGCCGTTCGTCATCATGTTCGCGTGCAGGTCGACGCCGCGCGGGTCGCTGCAGAACGGGGGGATGGTCGCGACGTTGCCGTACATGCGGCGGCTGGTGAAGACGACCCACGCGTAGCCGCCGGTGCTGACCGGGTTCACGGTCGGCTCGTAGTTGTACTTCGAGTCGGCGCTGTGGCTCGGGTCGCTGCTGGTGGCGAGCGCGTTCGCGCCGACCGCGAGGCCGTCGGCGGTGCAGCTCAACGTCGAGGCGGTCGCGAGCTTCGGCAGGTACGTGCCGCCGTCGGGCAGCGCGCCGTTCAGCCTGTCCAGCCGCACCGGTGTGGTCGACGAGATGGCGCTCGTCCACCGCAGCTCGCCCTGCGCGAACTTGCGCGTGTGCTCGTCTGACGTGTGCCCGTCGGCGCTGACGCGCAGCACGTGCTGGTACACGAGCGAGCGGCTGTCGGGGAAGAACGCCGGCCACGCCGAGCGCTGCGCGAGGTCGACCGACGTGTCGTTCGCCACCGTCACCGCATTCGTGAACGCGCGCGTGGTGCGGTTGAAGTCCATCACCGTCATCACTCGGCCCGCGTTCGTCACCATGTTCTGCGGGTTGAACACCACCTTCGTGCCGTCGGGCGAAAACGCAGGCACGCCGAGGTTCGTGCTGTAGCTCGTGAGGCCGGTCGTCATCAGGTCGGGCGCCGGGTTGTTCGGCAACGTCTGCAGCTGCGCGCTGCGCGTCAACATCAGCGTGCCGTCGGGCGACACGCCGGGGTAGCCGGGCTCGGGCACGCCGCGCGCGAGCGGCGACGCGGTGGCGGTGCCGTTCGCGTGCAGCTCGTAGTTGATGGTGTCGTTGTTGCCGTTCGTCGACGCCTGCGTCACGAGCCGGGCGCCGCGCGCCGCGACCGAGTGGCAGACCTGGCAGCTGGTCGCGCTGCTGACGAGCTTCGGCCCGGTGTCGCCGACTCGAATCGAGAGCACGCCGGCGCCGAACGCCGTCGGGGTGCCGACCGCGCCGGTGTAGTTGGTCGCGAGGTTCGTGCCGTACGACTGATAGTAGATGGTGCCGGTGAGGCGGCCGGGCGCGACCACCCACGTCTGGGTGAGCGGCCCGTAGGCGACGCCGCTTCGCGCGACCGTCACCCGCACGGTCAGTCGGTCTGCCCCGCCCGCAGAGTCGGTCGCGGCCTGCCACACGTCTTGCGGAATCGGGTGGCGCGTGAAGCGGCGAAACGCGGGCGGCAGGCCGCCGAGAATCGCAGGCCGGCCGAAGTAGCCCGACCACGTGTACGAGCCGTTCGTCGTCGAGAGGTCGATGCGCACGGCGTCGGCGTCGCCGAACGACCACTCCCACTGCAGCAGCGGGGCGAGCATGCCGCGCGGCCACACCGTGGCGTCGTACGGGTACAGCAGCGCGAGGCCCTGCGCCGCGCCGCTGCCGCCCGGCGTGCCCTGCAGCGCGATGAGGTTCGTGTCGCCCGCGGGCAGCGTGGGGCCGAGGCCCTCGCCGCCGACGCCGCCGACGCCGCCGCCCTGCACCAGCATGCCGGCGTCGGTCACGACCTGCGAGCCCTGGCCTGCGCTCGGCCCGTTCTGGGTGCCTGCCTGCAGTCGAATCTGCACCGACGACGTGGCCGTGCGGCCCTGGTAGCCCGCGGTCACCGTGACGACGCCGCCGATGCGCCCGCTGGGCGTGAACGTCACGCTCTGCGACGGGCCGAGCGTGAGGCTGCCGGCGGCGACGTTGTCGATCGTCCACCCGGCGGTCACCGCGTTCGTGCACGCCATCGCCGTGAACGTGACGGTCGGTGTGCTCTGCCCTGCGTTGACCGTGATGACCTGCTGCGTGCCGGGCGTGACGGTGAACACCAGCGGGCCACACTGGCGATCGCTCGTCGCCGTCGCCGGCACCGTCTCACACTGGCTCGACGTGCAGTTCGTGAGCGGGCTGCAGACGCGGTCGGTCGTCGCCGTCGGTGCCGTCGACTGAAACTGCGAGCTCGTGCAGACGGTGAGCGGCGTGCACTGCCTGTCACTCAGGTTCGTCGGCGCCTGCGTCTCGTACTCGAACTGCGAGCAGACGCTCCACGGCGCGCAGTAACGGTTGCCGGTGGCGGTGGGTGCCATGAGCTCCCACGTCATGCCGGTGCAGGGCGGGGTGACGGGCGTACACTCGCGGTCGGTGGTCGGGGTCGGGTTGCGCGACTGGTACTCGTTCGCCGTGCAGACCGTGAGCGGCACGCACACGCGGTCGCTGGTCGGCGTCGGAGCCACCGTCTGGTACTGCGTGAACGTGCACGCGGTGAGGTTGGTGCAGCCGCGGTCGCTGGTCGGCGTCGGGGCGGCTGACTCCCACTGGTACGCGTTGCAGGTCGTGAGCGGCCGGCACTGCTGGCCGTTGAAGTACTGCATCGCGGGGCAGCCGGGTGAGCCTCCGGCCGTGCCGCCCGAGCCACCCGCGGTCGCGCCGCTTCCTCCGCCGGTGGCGCCGGTGCCGCCCGCGAGGCTCGAGCCGCCGCCGGTGCCCGTGCCGCCTGCCGTCGCCGAGCCGCCGCCACTTCCACCCGTGCCGGTGGTGCCGCCTGCGTTCGTCGCGGTGCCTCCGGCGGAAGCCGAGCCGCCGCCGCTGTTGCCTGACTTCGGAGGTTCACCGCAGGAGCACGACTGGAGGACACAGATGGCGGCGACGACGCCCAGAAGGCGAGGGGAGAAGGTCATGAACGTGGTGACTCCGATCGCGCCGCAGGGCACGAGAACGAGTGCCGCCACTAAAGCACGAACGTCGTGTGGGCCGGTTTCCCACTCCGGCGCCGCCGCCCACAGCCCGTGGCCGGCGGCCCGACCTCTTTGCCAGTGCCGCTTCAGCGCACCTGCACGCGCAGCGGGTGGGCATCGAGCGCAGCGGCCTCGAACTCGACGACGAGCGGGCCGCCGAGCTCGAAGTACACCGCGGCCGGCGCGATGCGCGACGTCACGTGTGCGGGTCGCCGCGCGCCTTCGAAGCGCAGCTGAATGCGCTCGTCGGGCAGCGCGCCGCTGCGCGACATCGGCACGAGATAGACGACGCGCTGCTCACCGAGCTCGGCCACGACGAAGCCCCGCCCTGGCTTCACCGCGGTCGCGTCGAACGCGGCGACCAGGCCGGGCACATCGGCGCCGCTCGCCTTCCACGCCGTCACCTCGGCGCTGCTCAGCGCCCGGCCGTACACGCGCGCGTCGCGAATGCGGCCCCCGAACGTGCCGCCGTACGGGCTCGACCCGCCACCCAGATACAGCGACGGCTCGACGTCGGCGACCGACGGGCCGCGCGCCGGGTTCGACGCGTGCAGCGTCAGCACGCCGTCGTTGTACTGGGTGAACGTCTTCGTCGCGTCGTCGTACGCATAGACGACGTGCTGCCAGACGCCGGGGCCGGCGGCGGGTATCGCGGCGCCCACGTTCCAGCTCCACGGGTTGCCGCCGGTCATGTGGCCCGAGACGAAGCTCTGGCCCTGCGCATCGCGCCAGTAGAAGAGGCCGAAGCCGTTCGGCCCCTTCTCCATCAGCGACGAAGACGTGGCCTCGTCGGCGGCGAACCACGCGCCGATGGTGAAGCTCTTCGGCGCGAGCGCCGCGCCGCCCGGCACCTCGAACACGCTGCCCTCGCGCGGCAGCGGCGTCGCGGTGTACGGGTCGTAGTGCGGCATGCGCGGCGACGGGTGAAAGCGGAAGCAGCGGTTCAGCCCGTCGCACTTGTTTGCGCCGAGCACGTCGACGTCGTTCATGCGGCCCTCGATGGCGCTGCCGCGCGCGCCGGGCACGACGCCGTCGAACAGCGCGAGCGTGCTGACGCCGTTGTCGAAGTGAATGAGGTCGTGCCGCGCCGAGCGCGCAGCGACGGTGCCGCGGCTGTCGCCGCCACGCACCTCGGCGACGGCCTCGTTCGTGCGGCGCATCGCGTCGGGGAACCATGCGGGGAACTGCGACTGCACGTTCGTCTCGAACCCCGCCTGCAGCGTGACGTGCGCGCCCGCGGCGACGGCGCCGTTCAACATCGGCAGGTAGCGGTGCTGCGCCAGGTCTTGCGGCGGCGGAGGCACCCAGCCGACGCGCGGCGCCGTGCCGAGGTGCGAGAGCCAGCCGCGCTGCATGGGGTAGCCGAAGTTGAGCGCCCAGCTGCGCGCGTCGACCGAGAGGTTCACCTGCCACTGGTCGGTCATGTCTTGCTCGCCCATGAACAGCTGCGCCGACGAGGGGCCCACCGCGCCGCGCAGCTCGAGCTCGGGTGCCGCAGCCGCGAACGCCTTGTAGTAGGCGTTCGCGCCGAACGGGTTCACCGCGCCGAACCAGTCGGCGCCGTCGGCGTAGAGGCCCTCGGCCTTCACCTCGCGCACGAACGCGGCGTGGTTCGCGGCGACGCGGTCGAGCAGCGCGCGGTCGGCCACGTTCCACAGGTAGTGGTTCGCGGTGCCGTAGCCGCTGGGCATCGGCTGGCCGTCGGCGCCGATCGCCCACGCTCCGCTCGCGCACGTGGGCGGCGCCGGGTCTTGATTCGAGACGCCACAGATGGGGTTGAACACGCTCATCTCGGAGGCGAGCGTGTGGAAGGTGACGGCCAGCTTCGCGTCGTGAAAGGCGGTCACCACCTTCGCGATGCCGGGGCGCGCGTCGATGAGGCCGGTCGAAGCGAGCCAGCTCAGGTCGGGCAACATCACCTGGTCGAAGCCGAGCGCCTTCACCTGGG
>JAEUJP010000907.1 GCA_016793725.1 Myxococcaceae bacterium
TGAAGTTCATCTTCTCGCCGCCGCGCGTGCTCGGGAACACCCCGGCCATGCGATGGACCTCAAGGCCGCCGGCCTCGAGATCTTTCGCGACCCGCGCCTCGAACCCGGCCGCCTCGCGGGCGCGCTCTTCCATTCGGGCGAGCTCTTCGGGCAGGCCGTCTTTTTCGAACTGCCAGTCTTCGAGCGCGTACGCGTAGTCTTCGCGCTTCGACTTGCGGGCGCCGGGGCCGGGGTCGACGGGCTTCTTCGCCTCGACGTCGGCGATGCGCCACTGCTTCTGCAGCTCGAAGACCTGCATGGCGTCGTTGAGCACCGCGTTGCCGCCGGGCAGCAGCATCATGTGCATGTCGATGTGAAAGTCGCCGGGCTGCTCGACGGGCACCACGGCCTCGGGCGCGACCCCGTAGTCGGCCGCGACGTACGCGATGAGCTCGGGCTCGGTGACCTTGCGGCCCAGGTCTTTTTCGAGCTGCGCGCGCGACACGGCGAGCGTGTCTCGGCCGACCACGACGTAGCCTTCACCGTTCGCCCGGCGCCCGACGAGCGAGTTGCCGCCCTCGGCGTAGCCGTTCGAGACCGTCACCTTCTTGCCGTTCGCGAGCGCGATGGCGGCGAGCGCGCGCTGGCCGCCGCGGGTCGAGACGCCTCCGACACCCGAGAACGCCACGTCTTCGTGCTCGGTGAGCACGGCCGACCACTCGGCGTCGGTCTTCGGCTCGAACTTCGTGCCGGGGTGCAGCCGCGCCATGCGCTCGCTCAAGATGGCGCGCCACGCCGCGGTCTCGCCGATGCCCTCGCCCTTCTTCATCGAGCGCGGCACGCTGACGCTGCCGTCGACGTGCAGCTCGCCCTGGTCTTCCGACCAGAAGTCGAGGTCGTCGTACGCGGCCCCTTCGTTCACTTTCAGCGGCACGAGCGTCACGTGCGCGTCGAGCTTCTCTTTTTTCAGCACCTCGTTCATCGCCGGCACGCGCTCGCTCTCGATGCGCAGCACGACGCGAAAGCCCTCGCCCTTGCCGAGCGCCGCCATCGCCAGCGGGTAGCTGAACCCCGTCGCATCGGAGCCGAGCGACGCGAGGTGAAACGCCTTCACCTTCACGCTGCCGTCTTCGGGCATCACCATGCTGCCCGCGCGCGTCGAGCCCGCCTTCAGCTCCTTGAGGCGCTCGGCGTGGCCGGCCTTCACCGCCTTCGCGAGCTCCTTCTCGGTCAGCTCGGGGTACGGCGGCGCCGGGGGCAGCTGCGCGCGACGCGCCTTCAGCGTCACCTCGGTGGCCTTGCCGTGCTCGAACGACCACGTGCGCGTCGGCTTTCGCTCGAGCTTCGGGTCGGCCTTCACGTCTGACAGCTCGAGGTTCGGCAGCGGCGTGAAGCCCGCGACGCCGACGGCCGCGACCCCCTGCTTCGCGCCCGGCGTGTCGAGCTCTCGCGCGGCGGGCGCCGCCACCCCCTTCGCCGCGGTCGCGCCCTGCGGCAGCTTCACCGGGGCACGCACGGCGGCACGGACGGGGGCGCGGCCGATGGGCGTCGTCATCGGCCGCCCCCATAGCACACTTTCAGCGCGCGCGTTGACTCTGGAATCAGGCTTCACTTATTGGGGAAATTCGAGCGTAGAGTGGCGCCCACAGGTGAATGAGGATGCACCAATCGACTGCCCACTCTCGTTCACCACCCGCCTCCCAACCCCACGTGATCTCGATCTCGAAGCGCCTGAAACTACACGGCTTGGATCTTGCGAACGGTCGCGCCGTGCGTACCGCCCTTCTCGTGGCACTCCTCGGTTTCTGCGCTGCTGCCTGCGTCGGCGACATCGAGACGCCGGTTCCGCAGGTCGACCCGATCGTCGTCACCCCGCCGCACCTCGAGCCGCCGCGCGGGTTCACGGTGCCCGAGCAGACGGTGCAGCTGCTGCCGTTTCAAGTTCGCTTCCAGCGCCTGCTGGCGGTGACGGGCGCGCCGGCGACCGACCCGATGTTCGAGCTGCTGCTCCAGAACCGCACGTCGCTCGGCGCGTACGACTACGCGAACGGCGTGCAGCCCGACAAGAGCTGGACGGCGCTTCGCATCACGCAGTGGGTGACGGCGCTCAAGCCGATCTGCGGCTCGCAGGCGATGAAGAACCGCTTCCCCGACCTGCCCGTGAGCCTCGGCCCGTTCATCGAGGCCGCCTACGGCCGCTCGTCGACCGCCGACGACACCAGCGCGGTCACCGAGTCGATGACGGGCCTCACGCTCACCGCCGAAGAGCGGCGCGACGGCATCTGCCTCTCGATTCTCTCGTCGATGGAGTTCATCGCCCTATGAGCCGGCTCCCGCTCCTCGTTCTCGGCTTCGCCGCGCTCGCCGCGTGCGTGGGCCAGGCCGGCAAGACGCCGACCGAAAAGGTGCCCGTGCAGCCCGACCCGGCTCCTGTTCCGGGGGGCGAGCAGCCGAAGTCGATGGAGCCCCGCGTCGCGGGCCTCACGAACCTCGAGGCCGAGCACTACCTGCAGCGCCTGGCGCCGATGGTGGTGGGGCGGGTGATGACGAGCCAAGAGCGCACGCGCGTTCAGGCCGAGGGCGAGGCGGCGGTGAAGCCCATCGTCACAGGGTGGACTCACGAGGCCGGCTTCGCCTCTGCGGCGCGCCTCTTCGTCGAGCAGACGCTCAACGTGAGCGGCAGCAAAGACGGCGTCGACTACTCGCTGCCCGGCAACCTGGCGGCGAAGCTCGCGATCGACGGCCGGCCGTGGCGCGAGCTCATCACGTCTGAGCGGTGCTACGGCGCGAACGGCGCCGAAATCGCGTGCGACGGCGACTCGCCGTTCAAGGGCGGCGGCGTGCTGACGACGCGCGCGTATCTGAAGAGCCGCGCGAGCCGCTTCAACCTCACGCGGGCCAGCACGATGTTGCGCACGTTCGCGTGCCGCGCGTACCCCATCGAGGTGGGCCTCGAGCAGCGCGCTCCGAAGCCGCAGCTGATGGGCATGTTCGCAGCGTCGAACG
>JAEUJP010000908.1 GCA_016793725.1 Myxococcaceae bacterium
CGAACACGTCGGCGAGCAGCGAGAGATCTTGGTTGATCTGGCCGAGGCGGGTCGCGACGTCGGCCGCGAGCTCGTCGGCGTCGACCTCTTCTTCGCCGGGCGCCTCTTCCGGGGCCAGCGCTTCACCTTCGGCGAGCGCCTTCTCGAACATGTCGCGCGCCGCCGCCGACAGCCAGCCGCGCGACTCGAGCCGCTCGCGCATGCCGCCGAGCTCTTCACGCGAGACCGGCTCTGAGTGAATCGCCTCGGCGAGCGCGATGAGCGCCGCGTCTTCGTCGCTGAGCTCGTGGTGCAGCCGCGCCAGCACCCGGTCGCGGTGCAAAAACTTGAGCGCCGCCACCCGCCGAAAGCCGGTGATGATCTGAAAGCGGTCGCCCTTCGCCCGCAAGTCGATGGGGAAGACCTGCCCGACGCGGGCGATGTCCATCGCCAGGGCCGAGATGTCGCCCTCGTCGCGAATCTTGAACGTCACGTCGTCGTCGACGCCGTCGAGCGAGATCTGCTCGGGCGCCGGGTGAACCCGCTTCAGCTCGTGCGGCGACGGGCTCGGCGGCGACGACAGCGGCAGCGGCGCCGGCGCTTCGGCCGCCACGGTCTCTCGAGCCGTCTCTGAAGGCGACTCGGGAGCCGTGTCACCCGACGCGACAGACGGCGACTCTGCGGGGGCGCTCTCGCCCCCCGAGATCGGGTTCTCTTCCGTCTGCTCGTTCACATCGGGCACTTCAGACCTCTCACTTCTTCTTCTTGATGAGGACCTTCTTCTTGCCGCCTTCGCCCACGAGGACGGGAGCGGGAGGAGGAGGCGGCGCCGGCGCCTTGCTCTCACCCTTCGGCGGAGGCGGAGGCTGCGGCTTGCCCTTCGCGACGACGGTCGGTCGCGCCGGCGCTGCTGCCGGGCGAATCGTGGCCGGCCGCGAGACGGGCCGTGCGGGCCGGCTCTCGAGGTGACGGCCCGGCTCGACCTCACCCATGTCGATGCGGCCGCGAAACGACGCGCCGTCGACGAGGATCACGCGGGGCGCCCGAATGTCACCCACCATGCGGCCCTCGCGCGTCAGCTCGACGCTCTCGGTCGCGGCGATGTTGCCGACCACGACGCCCGAGACGATCGCGTTCTTGACCGCCACGTTCGCCTTCACGATGCCCGAGGGCTCGACGATCAGCGTGTGCGACAGCGACAGCTCGCCCTCGACCCGGCCGCGAATCGTGAGATCTTCATCGCCGGTCAGCTTGCCGGAAATGAGAATCGATTCGCCGATCACGGTGTTGGCGTTGAAGCCTCCCGTCGACTCTTTGGTGGTCGCCATGGGGTGCTCAGCGTTCCTTCACGTCCATGTCGACGTTGCCTTTGAAGCTGGCGCCGTCGGCGATCAGAATGCGCGGGGCCTTGATGTCGCCCACGACGCGGCAGTCGGTCTTCAGCTCGACCTTGTCGCTCGCGGCGATGTTGCCCGTCACGCGACCGGCGATCTCGACGTTCTGCGTGTCGATGTCGGCTTCGACCACGCCCGAGCCCTCGACGAACAGGCTCTCTTTCAGCGTGATCTTGCCTTTGACCGTGCCCTGAATGACGAGATCTTCGTCACCGGAGATCTCCCCGTCGATCACGATGCTCGAACCGATGATGGTGTTGGCCATGTGAGTTTCCCTTTCAGATGTCGTCCGGCAGCTTCACGTCCATCTCGATGGAGCCGTTGAAGACTGCCCCGTCTTCGATCACCACGCGCGGCGCCTTCACGTCGCCGTTCACCTTCGCGCTCGAGTTGATCGCCACCCGCGAGCTCGCGTCGATGTTGCCCGCCGCCTCGCCGTTGATCGTCAGCTCGTCGGCGCGAATGTCGGCCTGCACCTTGCCCGAGGTCTCGATGGTGAGGTGGTTCTTCAGCGCAATCTGCCCCTCGACGCGCCCCTCGATCACGAGATCGCCGCCGCCCGAAAGGCTGCCGCGAATCGTGATGCCCTTGCCGATGATGTTGCTCTGATCTCCCTGCGCCATGTGCTGACGCCTCCTCCTTCTGCGACGGTTTAGGTCACCGGTGCGCCGATATCCAACGTGAAATGTCGGCCCACACTTCTTCCTTGCCCGTCTCGCACATCACCTCGTGCAACATGCCGGGGTACTCTTTGAAGGTCTTGTCGGCGCTCGCGATCGTGTCGAAGAAGCCCTTCGCCGCAGGCGTCGAGACGATCGGGTCGGCGCCGCCGCACAACATGTAGAGCGGCTGCGTGATCTGCGCGCCCAGGCCCTGCAGCGCGTCTTGCGCCTTCATGTGCGTCACCGCCCAGCGCGGGCTGCCGTAGTAGCCGTACAGCGGGTCTTCGGCCGTCTCTTTCTGCCACGCGACGTCGCGCGAGAGATCTTCGAGCTTGAGGCCCAGGTGAATCGGCACCGACGGGAGCACGTAGCTGAGCACGCGCGCCCCCGCGAGCTTCACCGCCGGAGGCGCGAACGCCGTGCGGTAGAACGGCGCCGTCATCACCAGCCCTTTGAGCCCCTCGGGCTTGCGCGCCGCGAAGTGGGTCGCGATGAGCCCGCCGTGGCTGTGCGCGAGCATGAACGTCGGCTTGCCCGACGCGAGCTGCCGCACGCGAGCCCAGAAGACCTCCATGTCGGCGAGGTACTCGTACCAGTCGCCGCAGTGCCCGCGCTTGCCGTCGGCCTTGCCGTGGCCACGGTAGTCGAAGGCGAGCACGGCGTGGCCCTGGGTGACGAGCCACTCCATCACGCGGCGGTAGCGGCCCGAGTGATCGCCGAAGCCGTGCACCAGGCCGATGACGTCGTTGAACGAGTCGCCCTCGGGGAGCAGCGACTGCCAGTAGAGCCGCGTGTTGTCTCTCGCGGAGAAGAAGCCTTCGTCGCGTCGGCCCATTGCGCGCGCCGACCATAGGACAAATGCCGCGACGAATCGCTAACGATTCTACTCCCCGCCCGGCGCTCCACTTCGTTTCGCGATGAGCTCACGCGCCTTCGAAGCGCCCGGCCCG
>JAEUJP010000013.1 GCA_016793725.1 Myxococcaceae bacterium
GCCGCCCCGCAGGCCTGCACGCTGACCACGCAGCAGTCGGCCGCCCTGCTGCACGGCGTCGGGCCCCCCGCCGAGCAGGCGGCGCGGCACAGCCCGCCGGCGCAGCCGCCGTCGTTCGCGCACGTCTGCTGCTCCGTGCACGCGCTGAGCGCCGGGCCGGCCGACATCACCTCGGCCACACACCGCGGTGTCGCCATGCCCAGGTCGCAGCGAAACCCGGGTGCGCAGTCGTTCGTGTCGTCACAGGGCGCACCGCCGTCGACCCGCTCACTGCTGAAGCGACAGACGTCGACCAGGCACTGCCCCGTGCTGCACTGCGCGTCAGAGCGGCAGCACTCGCCCACGGCACACCCCGCGTCGCCTGCACACGGCGCCGCGCACGCGCGCGCGTCTCCACCCGCTCTGCCACCGGCGCTCGAGCCGCCCGCCGTGGTGCTGCCGCCCGCCATGCCGCTGCCGCCTGCGGCCGCCGGGCATTGCCCCGCCGAGCACGTGCCCGAGCAGCACGGCTGGCCCTCGGCGCAGCTCGCCCCCGGGTTGATGCAGCACGACCCTGCCGTGCACGTGCAGGTGCCGGTTCGGCTGCAATACTCTTCGAGCTTCGCGCGGCCCATACAGCTCGCGGCGAGCAGGGCCAGCGCAGCGACGCGGCCCTTCATGGGTCGCTCACCTCGGGCAACACGAAGAAGAGCACGAGGCCCGCCACCGCGAGCACCGCGCCGCCCAGGAGCAGGCCGAGGCCCAGCGTGTCGTACTGCTGCGACTGGGTGGCCGCGGTGAAGGCCCTCGACGTGCCGGCGCCATCGAGTGACGAAAGTTCACCCGCCGCGCTGGCGCTCAGCCCGAAGAACACGGCCCCGGCGATGGCGGCTCCGAGCCCGAGCCCCGCCGGCACCAGCGGCCACCGCGCGCGCCGCGTCGGTCTCGGCTCCGCAGGCGGCGGGGGCTCGCTCACCGCCACCACCACCGGCGGCGCGAGCGCGAACTGCACGTCGGCCGCGCCGTGTGGGGCGACCTCGACCTCGCGGCGCTGCGCAGCCATCGCCTCGGCGCGCACCTCGAGCTCGGCGCGGCCCGCGGGCAGCCACAGCGTGCGCTCGCCGTCGAGGGGCCAGCTCTCGTCGGCGGCGAGCGTGGCGACCACCAGCACGGCGCTCGCCGGAGTGGCCCGCACCGTCACCCGCCCGAACGGCCCCGCCTCGAGGCGCCTGCGCAGCGCTTCGAGCGAGCTCTTCACCCACGGCTCGGGGCTGCGGCCCATGCGGGCCTCACACCGCTCGAGGAACAAGAACGCCTGGGGGAGCCGGTCGAGCCGGAGGTAGGCCTGTGCGATGTTGCAGTCGTGCACGTGCCGCGGCACGGCGCGCTCGGCCTCTTTGAAGCGCGCGATGGCGTCGGCGGCGCGCCCCTGGCGCAGCAGCTCGATGCCCTCGTCGGTGAGCGCCTGGTCTCTCGCCGCGGCGGTCGGCTGCCCCGCCGCCGCCCCGGCGAGGCCGAGCGCGATGATGACCAGGGCTCGCATGCGCGGCGACTCTAACCCGACCGCTGTTGAGGTAGCGTCACCCACGTGAGCGCTGCGGTGCCCAGAGCTGCCGAGCACTTCTGCCCCGCCTGCAACACGAGCCACCCCGAGGGTCTCGCGCGGTGCCCGAAGTGCAACACCGCCCTCGTGCGCCTCGCGGTGGTCGGCGGCGACGAGCTGATCGGCAGAGAGCTCGACGGCCGCTTCACGGTGCGCGAGAAGCTGGGCGCCGGCGGCATGGGCGCCGTGTACCGGGCGTGGCAGCACTCGGTGGGGCGCGAGGTCGCGCTCAAGGTCATCGCGGGCCGCCAGGCGGCGAACCCCACCGCGGCGAAGCGGTTCTTGCGCGAGGCCCGCCTCGCCTCGCGGCTCGTGCAACCCAACATCGTCGGTGTCGTCGACTTCGGCCAGACGCCCGACGGCATGCTCTACCTCGCGATGGAGCTCTGCGAGGGCCGCACGCTCTCGCGGCTGATTCGCGACGAGGGCCCCTTCGGCATCGCCCGTGCGCTCCACATCGCGCTGCAGCTGTGCGACGCGCTCGAGGCGGCGCACGGCGCGGGCATCGTTCACCGCGACCTCAAGCCGCAGAACATCATCGTGCTCGACAAGCCCGCGGGGCGTGACCTGCTCAAGGTGCTCGACTTCGGGCTCGCGCGTTCGCTCGACGGCGAAGAGTCGAACATCACGGGCAGCAACATCGTCGGTTCCCCGAACTACATCAGCCCCGAAGAGGCGATGGGGCACGACGTCGATGCGCGCGCAGACCTCTACTCGCTCGGCGCGATTCTGTTCGAGATGTTCTCGGGCGCTCCGCCCTACGGCCGCGACGGCGGCTTCACCGACATCGTGCGCCGGCAGCTGACGTTGGCCCCGCCACCGCTGGTGGGCGTGCCGGCCTCGCTCGAGGCGCTGATTCACCGGTGCCTCTCGGTGCGGCCTGAAGACCGGCCCGACAGCGCCGCGACGCTGCACGCACAGCTCACGAGCTTCGTCGGCAGCGAGTCGCAGCCGGTCGCGGTCGCCGCCGTGCCAGCGCCGCCCGAGCCCGAGCGGCGCTCGCGTTCGCCGTTCGTGGCCCTCGGCATGGTGGGGCTCGCCGTGCTCGCCGCGGCGGTGACGGTGCTCGTGCTCCAGGGCCAGCAGCCAGCTGCCGAGCCGGCGCCCGGGGTGCCCGTCGTGGTGCGCCCCGCGACCGAGCCAGAGCCAGAGCCCGAGCCCGAGCGCGAGCGCGAGGCCCCGGTCGCGCCACCTGTCGAGCCGCCGGCTCCTCCTGCTGCGCCTCCGGCGAAGCGCGGCCCTGCCCGCCGCGACGCCAAGAAGGCGGCCGTGAAGGTCGAGCCGCGGGCGGCCGAGGCGCCGGTGCCAGCGGCCGAGGCGTGCGCGCCCGCCTGTGCCGAGTGGGAAGAGTGCAAGGCCGGCAAGTGTGTCGAACGGCTGATGCGCTGAGGTGGCGGCTGCGTCACGGCGCACACGCCTCGGCGATGCCGATGCCGTACACCGCGTTCAGCATCGCCTGCGAGGCGCCCTTGTACCAGCCGGCGCCCGAGGCCGGGTTCGTCCACCCGCTCCAGAGGTCTGCCTCGAGCGCGGCGGTCAGGGCGCGGGCGCCGGTCGCGCACAGCGCGGGCTCACCGATGAGCATCACCGAGAGGTGGCTGATGCGCTCCTCGAGGTAGGCGGGCTCGTTGCCCTGCTGCCCGATGCACGAGACGAGCGCGCCGCCCGAAAAGGTGCAGCGGAGGAACTGGGCCCACGTGGCGCCGACGTCGAGCTCGGTCGAGCCCTGCTGCTTCGCCATCATGACGTCGTGGTACTGCTGCGCCATCGTGCGCACCGTGCCCATCACCCCGGGCCGCCACTGCGTTGCCACACCCCACAGCAGCTCGCTCGACAGGGAGCTGTACATGAAGCCCGTCTCGGTGGTGCAAGAGGCCTGGTTGCCGGTGTCGGCCGAGCACGCGATGCCGCCGAAGAGGTTGTCGCGCTGGAGCTCGTCGACGATGTCGAGCAAGAGGTCGCGGCACTGCGCAGCGAGCTGCGGGTCGCGCACGAACTCGGCCGCGTAGCGCAGCATGTTGTAGTGCTGCACGGTCTGGCGCGCGATGGTGCGCTCGTCGACCCACATCATGCGCGGGCCCGAGCCGCCGTAGCGGCGCACGGCCGACCGGCACGCCTGGGCGAACACGTCGCGCAGCGAGCCCGAGAAGCGTACGAGGTAGGCCTCGTCGCTGCCCTGGTTGTAGAGGTAGTCATCAGAGTTCCACCCCGCGCGGAACGCCGAGCCCGTCACCTGGTTCGAGCCGACGAGCCCGCTGCCGGCGTAGAAGCCGCTCTTGAGGTCGCCTGGGCCCGCGCGCGTGCCGAGGTTGTAGACGTTGGCCTTCAAGAAGGTGAGCTCGAGCGGGAGCGCGAAGTCCCACACCCAGCGGGGCTCTGAGGTGCGGTAGTGCTCAGCGAGCTCCGAGGCGCTGGCGCTCCAGTAGTTCGAGCCGTTCGCCGACTGCGCCGGCTCGTTCGCCGGTGCGGCCCAGGCGTCGTTGCCGAGCGTGTCGGGCCAGATGAGGCCGTACTTCTTGTAGCGCTCGAAGCCGCGCAGTGTCGCGGCGTGGAGGCCCTCGATGCGCTGGCGGTACCGCTCGACGTTCGCCCCGGTGGCCCGCTCGGGCAGGCGCGGCTTCACGCCGGCGGCGTTGAACGTCGAGACCGGCACCGTGACGAGCAGGCCGCGCTCGAGCGCCGCGAGCGCGGCCCGCGTGTGGGAGTCGAGGGCGGCGTCGTCGAGCGCACCGGCGGCGAACCCGAGCTGGGCGAAGCCCCAGCGAACCTGGGCCTCGCCGAGCGCGACCGGCTCGGCGACGAGCGCGAACGAAAGTGTGGCGCCGCGGGCCGTCACGGCGATCGGCTCGCGGAAGCGCACCCACGCCGCGGTGAGCGACACGGTGTGTGCGCCGGTCGAGATCGCCACCGACGGGTCGTCGAACGCCTCGGCCTCGGTGACCTGCGCGCCGTCGAGCACCACGCGGGCCCGGCGCCAGAGGGTGGCGCCCGCAACGGTGCGCGAGCTGCCGTGGCCTTGCACGACGCCGCTCGGTGACTGCGGCTGCGGGGCGCTGCGGCGCGTCGTGCCGCCCGCGTGCACGGCGTGGCTGTAGGCGGCTGCTGCGAGCGGCACCTCCCACCGCACCTCGCGCACCCGATACAGCTGGCCGTAGAAGTCGGCACCTTCGGGCGAGAGGCCGCTCACCTGGCCCGCCCCGCACTCGTTGTGCAGGTCCCACTCGAGGGTTGCGGTGGCCTCGCCGCGGACGAAGGCGAGGCGGGCCGTGTAGGCGAGGGGCGAGGTGCACGCGCTGCCCGACGGCGCGGCGCTCGAGAAGTGGCCGCGCACTCGAACGACGACGCGCAGCGGCCCCTCTTCTTCGACAGCGACGCCGTCGGCGTCGACGCTCGCGGTGAGCAGGTTGCCGCCGTCGTCGACCACCACCGGGCCTCCACCCGCCGCAAGCAGCTCGGCGCCCGCGACGCGCACGCTGACGAGCAGGCCCGGTGCGGCGGGGTCGAGCTCGAGCTCGGCAGCCCCGGTCGAGACGTGCAGCCGGCCCGATGCGAGGCGGGTGAGCATCGACGCCCGCGGCGGTGCTTCGGTCGCCAGGGCGAGGGTGAAGCCGGTGCGCGCGCTCGCCGGAGCCGTGACGGGTAGCGTGACCCCGACCCACCTCAGCGCCGCCGCGGGGTCGCCGACGATGGCCCCCCACCGCGCGACCGGCACGAGCTGCGCGGTGACCTCGGCCCCCGCGGAGTCGAGCACGACGAGCCGCTCGACGCCCTTCAGCTCGAGCGCGCGCGGCACAGGCACCGCCGAGAACGCCAGCTCGGTTCGCTCGAACGGCAGGTCGTTCACGACCTCGAGGGGGAAGAGCGGCGTCGGTGGGCCCCCTGCGCCACCGTCGGGCACCCCCGACCCCGCGTCGGGCCCCGCGCTCCCGGCGTCGCTGCCAGCGTCGAGCCCGGTCGAGCCGCCGGGCGGCGCCGCGATGTGGCCCGCGCAGGCGGTCAAGGCCAGGGTCGTGAGCAGGAGCGGAGCGCGCGAGGTTCGCATGCGACCGCCGTCGCAAGCGCCGGGCCAGGGCCCAATCGGCCGTCTCGCCGCGGGTGGCCGGCCCGAGTCCCAGTGGGACATCGAGAGACCTCGGCGCGCGCGAACAGAGGTAGAAGTGGAGCGTGACCCGAACGTCGCCGCTGCTCGTGCTCAGCCTTCTGGGCTGCGGGCTCGTCTCGATTCCGCCGCCTGATGGCGGTGGCAGCGCGGGCGGCAGTGCGGGCGGCAGCGCGGGAGGCGGCGCAGTTGGCAGCGCGGGTGGAAGCGCGGGCGGCAGCAGTGACGCCGGCGTGGCGCTGCTTCAGTGGGAGGTCGACGGCGGCCTGGTCGCGACGCTCACGACGTTCGAGGCAGGGCGCTCCGCATCGATGAACGTCGCCTGGGTTTTTCTGCCGCACTGGGGCCGCAGCGTGCAGCTGTCGTTTCCCAACGTGTCTGACGCCGGCGTGGTGTCGATCGACTGTGCCTCGACGCCGGCAGCCTCCATGGCGCTCAACACAGGCGACAACTCGTGGGCCGGCATCGCGGGCAAGCTGCCGCTCGAGTGGTCGAACCTCACCTACGTGGGCTGCGGGGGCTCGATGGTCGACACCGTCGAGCGTTTTCACCTCGACGCCGACGTCCTGCCGCACCGCATCGCGGGCTCGTTCGAGATTCGTGTTCGCGGTGGCGGCCCTCGCATCGGCTCGACCCTGCGGGTCTCGGGCAGCTTCGACGTGGTCCCCACGCCCCAATAGCCCTGACCCGCAAAGGGAAACGAGACACGGTACTGCTACCGCAGGCTGCTACCCGCGGCCCTGACGAGACCGGGTTCAGCCGGTGTTCGTCGCTGTTTTCGCCCGCCGGTCTCCCGAGCGTCAGCGGCCGAGCAGCGGCCCAGGAACGTGTGTGGTCTGGAAAGGCCCGCGGTAGCGTTCGATCGTCTGGAACTGATCACACTGCAGGTACTCGTTGAGCGGCGCCGTCGTGTGGTTGTAGGCATCGACCGCGTACAGGCGCCCACCGCGGTTGACCGCCACGAAGTAGTGCTCGCGCGTGATGCCTTGCAGATTCGCGTAGTCCTCACTTCGCGTGCCGCGCAGCACGACGTGTGAGCCGTCGCGCCGCAAGACCTGCTGCAGATTGCCGGCAGCCTGCCAGCGCTGTGCGAACGCGAAGGTGCTGCGCGGTCCACCGCTGACCGCCGGGTTCACCGTGCCGGTGCGGAGGTATTCGTCGACGGCGCTCGCGGTCGCCGGGCAGTTCACAGCCGAGCGACGTGGGTTGAGGCTCCGCATCACCGGCGAGCCGTCTGCGAGCAGCTGATTGATGCGCTCGCGATGAACCGCCGCCGCGCTCGCAGCAGACGGGGCGCGGGCCTGCTTCGAGACCCCCTCGAAGCGTGACTGCTCAGAGTGGCCGACCGGGCGCGGCGAATCAGCAGCGCGCAGAGGTCCTTCCGGAGGGGCAGGAGGAAGGCGTGGGAGCGGGCGGGCAACGACAGCGTTCGGCTTGGTCATGGCCCGCCTGGCTGCAAGCGATGCACCAGCAGTCACGCCTCGAGTTTGCCGCGGGTTCAATTCCTCGCCGGAGCCTGGGCGGCAACACCGAAGCCCGAGTTGTCAACTCCTGGTTCACATGCGCGTGGGCTGCACGTCAGTGACAGGTTTGCCGCGCGCTAAGGACAGCAGCGTTCGAGCGGCGGGCAGTCAACGCTGCCGCCGGCGTTGATGACCCCGTCGAAGGTGTGGTCGCCGGGCAGGCAGACCCTGCGGCAGATGCCCCAGGCGGTCGCGCCGCGGTTGACGCAGGGCTGCAGGCTGGAGGCGGGTTCGCCTGCGTCGACCCCTCGGCCAGGGTCGACGGCCTGGCCGGCATCGAACCCGGGCAGCGGGCGGCAGCACTTGCTGAGCGGCTCGCACTCCGGGTCGTAGCCGGTGAACTGCGTGTTGAGCGGGCACAGCTCCGAGGTCGCCGAGCATCGACCCCCGCTGCTCTCACACGCACTCTGCCGCGCGCAGGCTGTCGTCAGGAGCATCGCGACCGCGAGGGCTTTCATCGCACGCTCCAAAGTCGGGTGCTGGGTGACGGCGCTCATCGTGACCTCCGTGGTGACATTCGGCGTCTTATCGCAGGTGGCGTTGGCGCCGGTAGTGAGGCAGGCGAACGAGAAGAAGTCGCACCCGCGCCTCGTTGAGCGTCTCGATGAACGCGGGCGCGCGCTCGCGAAGCTCGGGCAACCCCGGCTCGACGCTCGAGCAGGTTCTCCGGTGCCTTTCGCGCTCGCTCGACAGGCTACTGACACGTCGCCTGGCACTCGTGACTGCGGCACCGCGAAGACTCGCACTCGCCGTCATCGTTGCACGGGCCCGTCACCTTCGGGCGCACGCAGCGGCCCGCGTCGACGTCGCACGTGCCGATGGCGCAGCTCGGCGGCCCGCAGCCCAAGAACGAGTCGCAGACCCGGCACGCCGCGCCCGGGATGCCCGTCATCTGGCAGGTGCCGGCGAGGCACTCCATCGGCTGCTGGCAGATGCCCGCGTCGCAGCTCTCGCCCGCGGCGCGCAGCCGCGTGCAGGTGAACGTCGACGACGGGCACTCGAGGCCGACCTGGCACTCGCCCGGCAGGCACCGCGCCCCCTCGGCGAGGCGCGGCCGGCAGCGCCGCTGGCCCACATCGCAGCGCTCGGTCGCGAGACAGTCGACTCCGCCGTAGCACGGGCCGCCGGCCACGATGGGCTGACACGTGCCCGCCCCCGACTGCACGCCTCCGTCGCCGGTGATGCACGTCTGACCCGACGGGCACTGCGCGACGTCGAGGTCGGTCAGGCACGCTCCGCCCGTCACCGGGGTGCCGCACACGCCCGCATGCAGGCCGCCATCGTCGTTCACCCCGAGCCCCGTGCACACGCCCGCGTCGCAGACCGGGCGGTCACCACACGTCGCACCCGCCGGGCGGCTCGCGTCGTCATCGACACACGCGCCGAGCACGCGGTCGCACTGCCCCAGACACTCGCGAACGTCGAGCCCATCACACGGAGCCCCCTGCGCCTTGCGCGCCGCGCAGCGGCCGAACGAGCACCCGAGGTCAGCCAGGCAGTCGTCAGCCGCACCACACATCGCCCCCACCCCTCCGCGCGGCTCACACGTGCCGCCGCTGCTGCACGTGAGCCCCGCCGCGCACGCGGGGCCGAACTGCGTGCACATCTGCCCTTGCGTGCGGAGCGGGCCACACGTGCCGTTCGCGAAGCCCGAGCAGGTGAGCCCCGGCTGGCACTGGAAGCTCGGGCACGGGTCGCCGTCGCCGGGCAGCGCCACGCAGCGGTTCACGTTGAAGTCGCACTGCGCGTTGACCCCACAGTCGCCCGTGCCCGGGTTGCAGCCCGCATCGAGCGGCAGCGGCGCCGAGCACGTGTTCGTCGTGTTGTCGCACCTCAAGCCCGACGCGCACTGGCGAAAGTTGCAGGGCTGGCCCAGCTGGCCGCCCGGTTCGCAGCGGCTCGGGCACCCGGGTGCCGCGCCGCAGACGGCGAACCGCGAGAAGCCGGTGGTGGGGTCGACGATGGCCGTACAGTCGTTCGACGTCAGGCACGCGCCGCCGTCGCTCACCGCGGGCATCACCGGCACGCAGCTCGCCGCGAGAAAGTCGTCGCACGCCGTGGCGGGCCCCACGATGCGGCCACACGCCTCGAGCCCGCCGGGCGTCGCCGTCTGAAACCCGCGCCTCACCGACTCGGCCGCGTTGCGACAGAACGACGCGAGGCCCGCCTTGCACTCGTCGGGGCTCGCGAGCCCGTAGCAGCGCCCCAGAAACCCGCAGTAGTTGTTCACGAACGCATTGCAGTCGGCGAGCACGTCGCCGCCGTCGGAGCCACCGCCCGCACCGCCATCGGGCGGCGGCTGCGGGTTGCCCGTACAGTCGGCACAGCCAGACACCGCGACGGCGAGCACGACGGCAGCAAAGGCGCGCATGGTGGAGCCGCGGCATAGCAGCGCCCGGGCCACGCCGAAGCTCGCGTACCGAGAAGGGCTGGAGCGCGGGCGCACCAGCCCCGGCGCGTCACGTCACGACGCGCGCGCCTTGCGACGGCGGCGCGCCAGCACCAGCAGCGCCGCCCACACGAAGCCCGCATCGGCCGCCGAGCACCCGCACCCCGAGATGGGCGTCGGGTCGGTCTTCACGAGCAGGCTGAACGAGCCGATGCCGACGTTGCCGACCCCGTCGCGCGCGAGCACCGAGAAGTTGTACGTGCCCTGCGTCGCCGCCGCGTCGATGGTGCCGCTCACGCGGCCGTCGGTGCTGAACATCGTGCCCGCCGGCAGCGTGCCCGAGTAGAGCTCGAGCGCGACGGGGGTCGTCACGCCCTCGGCCGAAAACGAGACGTCGAGCGCGTCGCCCGGCAGCGACCGCGCCGGCAGCCCCGTCGACACGACCTTCAGCGTCGACGGCGCGTAGATGCGCAGCACGAAGTCGGCCGAGTCGTTGCGGCCCAGCCCGTCTTCGACCTCGAGCGTGAACGCGAACGTGCCCGCGACGGTGGGCGTGCCCTGCAGCAAGAGCCGGTCGCCCTGCCGCGCCTGCGCGATGCCGTCGGGCAGCCCGCCCGCGACGACGCGGTACGTGAGCGGCCGCACGAGCGGCGAGCGGTCGAAGTTGCGCACCACGATGTCGGCCACGTAGTCGCCGCCGACGACGCCGTCCGAGAGCTGCACGTTCTCGAACACGATCGAGCCCACGCCGACCACCCGCACGTTGAAGCTGCGGCGCGACGTCGTGCCCAGCGCGTCACGAACCTCGACGGTGATGGGGTGGGGTTTCTCCATCACGCCGGCCTGCAGCGTGCCGAAGAGCCGGCCTTCAGACGTCAGCGTGAGCCCGCGCGGCAACAGCTCGCCGGCCACGGGCACCTGGCTCCACCGGTAGGGCCTCTGGCCGCCCGCGGCGCCGAAGTAGGTCTCGTAGCCGGCGCTCAGGGGGCTGTTGACGATGACGGGCAGCGCCACGGTCGTAATCTCGACCTGGGTCGTGGTCGGCAGCACGCGCAGCGCGAACCGCTGCACGGCGACCGCCCCGCCGTTCGTCGCGACGACCGTGATGCTGGTCACGCGGTCGGCCGTCGGCGTGCCGCTGAGCACGCCCGACATCGACAGCTGCAGGCCTGCGGGCAGCGCACCCTGGGCCTCATCGATCGACCACGTCGTCTGCTGACCCGGCGTCTCGCCCGCGGCGGTGAGCTGTACGTAGTAGGGCCGGCCGACGACGGCGTCGGGCAGGCTCGGCGTCGCGATGCGCAGCGCCGACGGCACGATGAGCACCGGCAGCGAGCCCAGGCCGTTGTTCGCCTCGTCGAGCTCGGTGATCGCCGCGTCGGGGTCGAGCAGCGCGCCCAGGTAGTACGTGCCGGGCGTGAGCCGCGGGGGAACCTCGATGAGCTCGGTCGAAGACAGCACGCCGCCGACCGGCAGCGCAGCCGTGTCTGACTCGCGCGGGTTGCCGCCGGTCATGATGCGGCACGGCGTGTCGAACGACGTCACCTCGGAGTTCGCCGAGACGTAGTAGCGGTACTTCACCGCCGCCGCGGCCTCGTTGCCGAGGTTCTTGAACACGCGAAACACCGGCACCGTCTCGCCCGTGCCGGCCGCCGACGGCGCCTCGAAGCGCGTCACCGCGAAGTCGGCCGCCGGCGCCCGCACGACGACCGGCTGCATCATCACCATGTTGTTGTTCGTCTCGCTGAGCTCGGTGATTTGCAGCGACGAGTCGAGCAGCCCGAAGAAGAAGTAGTTGCCCGTCGCGAACGGCTGCATCGCCGCGTTGTTTCGCGGGAACGTGAACGACACGTCGAGCACCCGCGTCTGCCCGGGCGCGATGACCGCCACGTCGCTCTCGACGAGAATCGTGTCTTGCAAGAGCGAGAGGTTCGAGTCGATCGAGATGACGAGGCCCACCTTGAACGCCCGCGCGTCGGCCTGCCCGATGTTCGCCGCCGTGATGAGCACGCGGCCCGGCGCGCCGAAGAGCGCCGTCGGCGTCGGCTGGCCCGTGCCGGGGTCGACGAGCTCGACCTTGCGAATCTCGAGGTCGCTCTGGCGCACCGTCACCGAGCCCGTCGAGGCGACGACGTTGTTCGTCATCACCTCGGACAGTGGCGGCACCCGCGTGTTCACTTTCAGAATGTAGAAGCCCTGCACGCCCTGCACGGTCGACGGCACCGTGAAACTGATGCCCTCGATGAGGTTCTGGCCCGCGCTCAAGGTGCGCGTGCCGCTGAAGATGCGCGAGTCGCCCGAGTCCCACGTGGTGTTGTTCGACGTCCAGATCTCGAAGTCGACCGGCCCCGGCGCATCGGGGCCCTGGCTCGTGAAGTTCACGTTCACCGTCACCACGTCACCCGGCGCGAGCGACGACGGCCCGCCCACCGAGTTCGCCACCAGGTCGAACCCCGAGATGAACGTCGTCGCCGTCGACCCCGTGTTGTTCGCCTCGCGCACCTGCTGCGGCACCTCGGTGTACGCCGCCGAAGAGTCGACCTCGACCACCAGGTAGTACGTGTTGTTCGTCGGCTTCGGCACCGAGACCATCGCGGTCACCGGCGTCGCCGTGTTCGCGGGCACGGTGACCGGCGCGTTCGCCACCGCCGAGTCGTAGACGAGCACGTCGGTCGCGGCGCTCAGCACGCGGTCGGTCGAGAGGTACGCCTTCCAATGCACTCCGTTCGCGGCCTCGGTGCCCAGGTTGTTGAGCGTCGCGCCGAACGACAGGTCGAGGTTCGCGCCGTTGATGGTCGACGACGTCAACGTCACCGACGACACCACCAGGTCGACCGGCGCCGACGGCCAGATGGTGTACAGCGTCTCGGTGGGGAGGTGAGAGATGGTGCAGCCCGGAGCAGACGACGAGCACGGCAGGTTGGTCGGAGGCACGTTGAACGACGCCCCGTTGCCCGCCGCGCCGGTGGGGCCCTCGAAGCCGATCACGCCCGCGCCGCCGCTGCCCGACTTCGGGCCGTAGTGCACCTGCACCTCGCCCGACGGCAAGAGCGTCACCTTCATCGTCAGCTGGTACACGCTGCCGATGCCCTGCGTCGCGTTCAGCCACTCGACGTCGAACCGCGTCGGCGACGAGAGCACGTTCACCTGCGTCGCCGCGTTGCCGATCGAGTGGTTGCCCCAGTACGGCGCGATGACGTTGTGCGGCTGCCGCCCCGCGTTGGGAATCGACGTGCCGGTCGTGCACAGCTGCGTGCCCGTGCCCTGCGGGCGACAGAAGTCGGTCGTGAACGAGATGAAGCCGTTCGTGTTGACCGCGACCTGGGTGAAGCCGCCGTCGGCGCCGAAGTACGGAAACGCGAAGCCGATGGGGGTGACGACCTGCGAGTCGTTGACGTCGCTGAACTGGGGCTTGATGTTCGTGGCGCCGGTCAGCGGCACGTACGGTGTCGGCGCCGACGTGACGACGTAGTTGTTCTGCGCGGCGCTCACCGAGGCAATGGTGAGCGCGGCGATCATCAGACCTCGAGCACTCGCGAACATGGGGCGCCTTCTATCGCATTTCCCGGCCGCCGCGTCCCAGGGTCACCGACGGGTACTGACACCCTTCAGTTTCCGAAAACGCCGACGATCCGCTACGGTGCGACGCCGAACCCGGCCGGCCGACCTCGTTCAGGGAGCTTATGCGAATCGTCGTCGCGATCTCCTGGGTCGCAGCAGCCGCCCTCGCCTCATGCCTCTCACCGGTGCTCGAGCGCCAGTGTGAGCGCGACGACGACTGCGGCAGCGGCTACCGCTGCATCGCCACCACCTGTCTGCCCGGCGAAGCGCCCGGCGACGGCGGGCGCTCGGGCGGTGCGGGTGGAGCTTCGAACGCCGGCGGCGCCCAGAGCGGCGGCGGCCAGGCGGGAGGCGGCACCGGCGGCGGCGGCGGCACCGTCGTCTGCGGCCCCAGCAACTGCCTGAGCGGGTGCTGCGACGCCGCCACGAACCGCTGCATCGCCGTCGCCAACCAGAGCACGATGACGTGTGGCAACGCGGGCCGTCAGTGCCTCGCGTGCCCGTCGCCTGATCAATGTGTGGGCGGCACCTGCAGCGGCAGTGCGCCTTGCGACTTCGACAACTGCTCGGGCGGCTGCTGCGTCGGCAACGTCTGCGTGCCGCCGAGCGCCCAGACCAGCGTCAGCTGCGGTCTCGGCGGTGGCCTCTGCCGCGCGTGCGCCGCGAACAGCGTCTGCAACGGCGGCACGTGCCAGGCCCAGGCGACGTGCACCGCGGCCACGTGCCCCAACGGCTGCTGCAACGGCAATACGTGTGTGCCGTTCGCGAACCAGAGCCCGACGACGTGCGGCGGCGGCGGCGCGGCGTGCCGCCAGTGCCTCGTGAACCAGACCTGCATCACGGGCAGCTGCGCGACCACGCTGTGCAACCCGACGAACTGCCCCAACGGCTGCTGCCAGGGCAACACCTGCGTTCAACCGGGCAACCAGTCGCAGGCCAACTGTGGCAAGGGTGGGCTCGCGTGTCAGGTCTGCCCTGCGGGGCAGACGTGCTCGAGCGGCGCGTGTGTGCCGACGGGCTGTGGGCCGCAGACGTGTATGGGCTGCTGCAGCGGGGGCACCTGCACGCGCGGCACCGACAACTTCGCGTGCGGCGCGAACGGGCAGATGTGCACCCAGTGCCCGGCGGGCTCGTCGTGCCTGAACGGCGCGTGTGTGGGCTGCGGCCCGACGACGTGCGCGAGCGGCTGCTGCCAGTTCGGGTTCTGTCAGCCGGGCAACCTGGGGAGCGCCTGCGGCATGCTGGGTAATATGTGTCAGGCGTGCCCTGCGGGTACGCAGTGCCAGATGCAGCGGTGTGTGCCGGTGGCGCAGGTGGCGGTGGGCGCGCCGTGCACGTTCGACCCCGACTGCGCGAGCCTGGGTGTGGGGGCCATCTGCAAGCGGGTGACGTCGCCGGGCAACGCGACGTACCAGGGCGGGTACTGCACCCTGCGGTGTGGGCAGCCGGGGCAGTCGTGCCCGATGGGGAGCTCGTGCGCGAGCGCGCCGACGGTGGGTGAGAACGACAACATCTGCCTCGACAACTGCCAGACGGCGGGCGACTGCCGGTCGCCGGGGTACACCTGCTATTCGTTCGGGGCGGCGGGCTTCAACGCGTGTTGGATCTTCCCCACCCCGATGGTCGTCGTCGACGCGGGCGTGCCGTCACTCGATGCAGGGCGACCCGTCGGCGCGGCGTGCACCAACGACGTACAGTGCCAGGCGCCGGCGACGGCGTTCTGCATTCCCCCCACCCTCGCGGGCTTCAACACCGGCTACCTGGGCGGCTATTGCAGCCGAAACTGCGGGGCCGCCGTGACCTGCCCTGCGGGCTCCATCTGCGTGACCGAAACGGTCAACGGCCAACCGTTCACCACCTGCAAGACCATCTGCCCGAACCCGGGCACGGGTCAGAGCAACTGCCGCACGGGCTACATCTGCCACCCGAACGCCGCCGGCTCCGGCTGGTGCGGGCCCAGGTGCAACAACCAGTCGCTGCCCTGCCCGAATGGCGGCATGTGCAACAACGCAACGGGGTACTGCCAATGAATCGACGCCTCCTCCTGGTCTTTGCGCTGTGCGCTCCGGCCGCCGGTCTGGCGATGCCGGTCGCCCCGCGCGCGTTCTGCGCGAAGTACCCGA
This sequence comes from Myxococcaceae bacterium, assembly GCA_016793725.1. Lineage (GTDB taxonomy): Bacteria > Myxococcota > Myxococcia > Myxococcales > Myxococcaceae > Xiheicaenimonas > Xiheicaenimonas phototrophica. Next base: position 15,278 of record JAEUJP010000013.1, read on the forward strand.
CGGCCCCGGCTTGCACCGGCGTGCAGCTCGCCTGCAGCTACTGTCACTCGAGCCCGCCGGGCCGCAACACGTTCGGCGCCGTCATCGAAGCCCAGCTGCTGCCGGGCACGCCGCGGCCGCTGACCGAGGCGGTGTTCGAGGCGGCGCTCCCGAACGCGCTGGCGGCGGTCGAGAGCAACGACTCCGACGGCGACGGCGTGACGAACCTCGTCGAAATTCAGCGCGGCACGCTGCCCGCCGAGAAGAAGAGCTACCCGAACGACATACCGTGTGCGGGCGGCACGAACCCCCGCTACGACGTCTGCAAGTACGACACGCGGTACGTGTACAAGAAGGTGCTGCTCGACTTCTGCGGCGCGCAGCCGACGTGGGAGCAGCTGGAGACCTTTCTCGCCGCCGCCGACAAGCCCGCGGCCATCGACGCCGCGCTCGACGGCTGCCTGCAGAGCGAGTTCTGGCGCGGCAAAAACGGCCAGCTCTGGGAAATCGCCCACAAGAAGATTCGGCCGGTGGGCTCGCTCAAGCGCGGCGAAGACCAGGTGCCGGGCACCATCTTCCCCATCTTCGACTACTACGCCGACTACGCGATGTTCACGTACACGCAGCTCGACAACCGCGACGCGCGCGAGGTGTTGACCGCGAAGTACCTCGTGCAGCGCACCGCCGGCGCACGCACCACGTACGCGCAGGTGCAGAACATCTTCCAAGAGAACTGCCCCACGAACCGCCGCGCGGGCCTGCTCACCACGAACTGGAACCTGGGCTACAACGTGATGTTCACGGCACTGCCGCGCAACGCCGCGAGCCAGGCGTACCGCTCGTTTCTGGGCCTCGACATCGCGAAACAAGAGGGCCTGTACCCCATCAGCTCCGAGCCGCGTGACTTCGACGGCAAGGGGGTGCAGCAAGACCTCTGCAAGCAGTGCCACCAGACGCTCGACCCGCTCTCGTACCCCTGGAAGAACTACAACGGGCTCACCGGCGACTTTCAAGAGTGGGGCAGCTACCTGCCGAACCGCATCACGCGCTTCTTCGCGGGCGAGGCGCCGAACATCGGCATGATTCCCGAGAGCGGCTACATCTTGGGGCAGCCGGTAAGCGACCTCGTGCAGTGGGCGCGCGTCGCGGCCGACAGCGACCCCTTCGCCATCAACACGGTGATGGACTACTGGAAGCTCACCATGGGCGGCCCGCCCACCCCCGAGCAGAACGCCGAGTTCGTGAAGCTGTGGCGCGACTTCAAGGGGCCCTTGAACTACGGCGTGGACAACATGCTCCACGCCCTCGTGAAGACGGAGGCGTACGGTGCTCCGTAAGACCCTTCTGACGGCGGCAGTGGTGGCGTTGACGGCGTGCCCGGCGGGCACCGGCACGGGCGGCGGCACCGGCGGTGGCTCGGGCACGGCCGGCAGCGGCGGCGAAGCCGGCGGCTCGGGCACCGGCGGCTCGGGAGGCTCGGGTGGCCAGGGCGGCGGCGAAGACACGTTCGCGCAGTCTGCGAAGGCGAACGTGCGCTTCAAACGTTCGGTGCGGCTGACGAACGACTTCGCGACCGCGCTGGGGCTGCCGGCCGACCAGCTGTGCAAAGAGCTCGGCCAGTACCAGTGCACGACGTTCGTGCACAACATCACGCTCGGCGGCACCGAGCCGTACGGCGCGGGCCTGTACGAGCCGCTGCCGTTCACGGCGATGTCGACGCCCATCGCGACCGACCGCGTCGCGCTCTCGGGCTGCATGCAGCGCACGAGCCTCGACCTCACGTCGCCGGCCGACGCCGTCATCTGGAAGGGCGTTTCGTTCGACGCCAACGGCAAGCTGAACGTCGACGGGCCCGAGGTCGCCGCGGGCATCGACCTGCTCTACAAGCGCACGCTCTTGAGGCCGCCGACCGCAGCCGAGGTCGGGCACCTGAAGCAGCTCTACCGAGACATCGACGCGACGGGCAAACCCGAGGTCGGCAAGTCGTTCTTGACGCTCTCGTGCTTCGCCGTGCTCACCACCGTGGAGGCCCTATTCTACTGAGACCGAACCCCCGACTGACCCGGCGGGAGATGCTCCGGGCGATTTCAATCTGCGGGGCGGGTGGCGCGGCGACGTTGGCTCCGCTGCTCTCGAGCTGCCGGCGCGAAGAAGACCTGAAGCTGGGCGTCGACCGCAAGGCGCTCGACCCGAACGCGCGCTACCTCATCGTCATCTCGGCGGCGGGCGGCGCGAGCATCGTCGACAGCTTCATGGCGGTGTCGCAGACCGAGGCCGGCGCGAACGCACCGAACGTGAACTGCTTTCCCGACGCCGACGTCACGGCCGTCGCGGGCACGCCGTTTCGCGCGACGCGGGTGATGTCGAACGAGATCGGCGCGATACCGCGGCCGGTCAACGCGAACCAGGTGCCGTTCGTCACCAAGCACAAGAACGACATGCTCGTGGTGGCGAGCACCGGCACGAGCGTCAACCACGTCATCGCGCAGAAGCGCAGCCTCACCGGCAACGGAGCGTGGAAGGGGCGCACGCTGCAAGAGTGTGTGTCGCTGCAGTACGGCAGCACGTACCCGATTCCGAACGTGAACATGGGTGTGTCGGGGTACCTCGAGCGCGGCAGCGACGACGAGCTGCCCTCGTACTGCTACGCCGAAAACGTCACGCAGCCGTCGCTGTGGCCGCTGGGCCTCTCGGGCAACAAGGGCTTCAAAGATGCGCCCGACGCACAGCTCATCGACCTCGCGCGCAAGCTGCGCAACGAGAAGCTCGACCCCGAGTCGGTGTTCGCGAAGACGTTCGAGAAGAGCCCGCGGCTCAAGCGCTGGTTCGACGACCGGGGCACGGCGCAGCCGAAGCTCGAGGCCGCCGACCTCATCACGCGGCTGAACGTGCTGCCCGACCAGCCCCCGTCGATTCCGCTCAGCGAGTACGGGCTGTCGAGCGCGCCCGACGCGATGCGCGTGCGGCAGGCCTTCCCCAACTACTTCGGCGACCCGTTCGAGGGGCAGGCGGCGCTGGCGTTCTTGCTCTTGAAGAACCGCATCAGCGTCTCGGTGACGTTGGGCCCGTCGTTCAACGTGGTGCTGAACGGCAGCGAGCTCGGCCAGACGCCGCTCGCGTTCGACTACTCGCACAACGCGCACCGCCACACGCAGGCGTTCATGTGGAACAAGGTGTTGTCGGTCATCGACCGGCTCGTCGACCTGCTGAAGACCGAGCCGCTCGACGCGACCAGCGGCCTCTCGATGTGGGACCGTACGTTGCTCTACGTCGCGACCGACTTCGGCCGCACGCGCAACCGCAGCGGCGGCAGCGCGTCGTTCGGCACGGGCCACGACATGAACAACGGCTTCTTGATGATGTCGCCGATGCTGAAGGGCAACACGCTGCTCGGCGGCGTCGACCCGTCGACGACGTACACGTACGGCTTCGACCCCGAGACCGGCGTCGCCGACCCGAACAAGAAGCTCAGCAACGAGCGCGACCTCTTCGCCGGCATTCTGCACGCGATGGGCGTCTCGACCCCCGACAGCGGCCTGCCCGACGCACGCGCCTTTCGGAGGGCGTGAGCCATGGGGCAGTACAGCGAGCACCGCCGGCCCACGGCGGTGCCGAAGGTGCAGCGCGTCGAGCACTACGACGCGACCGGTGAGGTCGATTTGAAGGTGCAGAAGTCTTACGAAGACGCGATGCAGAAGGCCGGGCCGACGCAGAAGCCGAAGCGCTCGTTCGCCGAGCTCGTGAAGAAGCCGAAGAAGTAGCGGGGCCGGTTTTGTGCACCTTGAAAAATCATCGCTGACCGATGGTTTTTCAAGGTACGCTGTTCGAGGTGAGTCCGCGCGAGCGTCATGCGACGGAGCTTCGTCGGCTCCTGCGGGCCTACCAGGTCGTGGCGCTGTTGGGAGCCCGGCAGGTGGGCAAGAGCACGCTCGCGCGTGTGGTCGCCGAGGCGTGGCCAAGCCCCGTGAACTGGTTCGACCTCGAAGACGACGCCGACGTCGCCCGCCTCGCAGCGCCGGGCCTGGTCTTGGGCCCTCTGCGAGGCCTCGTCGTGCTCGACGAGGTGCAGCGGCGGCCCGAGCTGTTCCCGGCCCTGCGCGTGCTCGCAGACCGCCCGCGAGCGCCCGCCCGATTTCTCGTTCTCGGCAGCGCCACACCCGAGCTGCTGAAGCAATCGTCAGAGTCTCTCGCCGGGCGAGTCGCCTTTCATCACCTGCCGCCGCTGACCCTCGACGAGACAGGTCTGCGTGACCTGCGACGCCTGTGGCTCCGCGGCGGCTTCCCCCGCGCTTACACCGCCAGGTCAGACGCCGAGTCGGCTGAATGGCGACGCGGCTTCGCGAAGACCTTCATCGAACGTGACCTTCGGCAGCTGGGCACCACGATTCCCGCCCAGGCGCTCTCGCGCTTCTGGTCGATGTTGGCCCACGTTCACGGCAACGTCATCAACTGGGCCGAGCTCGGTCGATCTCTTGGCGTGGGCGACATGACCGTGCGTCGGTATTTCGACCTGCTCGCCGGCACGTACGTCATGCGCGAACTGAAGCCCTGGCACGAGAACCTGACCAAGCGGCAGGTCAAACAGCCGAAGGTCTATTTCGCCGACAGCGGGCTCTTGCACACGCACCTCGACATCGAGACTCACGAGCAGCTCGACCGACACCCATCACTCGGCGCTTCGTGGGAGGGCTTCTGCATGGAGCAGGTCATCGCGGCGCTCGGCGCTCGGCCAGAGCAGTGCTTCTTCTGGGCGACGCACGCTGGCGCCGAGCTCGACCTGTTGGTGACCGCCGCGGGTCGACGACGCGGCATCGAGTTCAAGCGCACCGATGCTCCCAAGCTCACCCCGTCGATGCGCATCGCCATCGACGACCTGAAGCTCGACTCGCTCGATGTCGTGCATGCGGGCGAGCACACGTTCACGTTGGGCCCGAAGGTGCGTGCGGTCGCCGCTGGCCGGTTGCTGACCGACCTCGCGGGCACGACAGCCCGCAGACCCCGGTGACGATCACTACGGCCAACCGAATACGTCGACGTAGTCTGCCCATAGGCGCTGTTCCCAGTCGATCGCGAAGCGTTCGGCATGGCGCTCGCCGTGCCCGAAGCGCTTCGAACGGGTGGCCATGAGATCAGCGTGATGGCCGAGCTCGTGCGTGAGCACGCGCAGCAGCTGAAACGCGCGCACCTGCGGCTCGGTGAACTCGCAGCGGAACCAGCCGTGCTGCAGCACGATGGGCACCCCGTAGAGCTCGAGCGACGTTCGGTGGTCGTCGAGCCAGTCGGCGGGCCAGACGGTCCACAACTCGCGCGGCCACGCGCACAACGCAACGATGCCGTGGCGGCACCAGCCCAGTAGGTGCGTCGCGCGGTCGAGCAGCACCTGGTCGATGCCCTCGAGCAACTCGGCCGGAAGCAGCTCGAGGAAATCGCGAACGTGACGCGCCGTCAGCACGTGGCGAGAGCCCTCTCGCGGCGCCTCACGAACGATGAACGCGCTCGACCAGGGCGTGCGGCCGTGGCGGTTCTTGCGCTGCACCTCGCCGTCTCGCACGCGCGTTGCGGTCTTTCGGGAGGTGAGCCACATGCTCGCAGCGCCGACGCTGCGCCCGCGGCCGCCTGACGGTCGTCTCACAAATCCACGAAGTCGAGCGTGAGCGCTCGCCTCCGCGCTCAGCCCGCTGCAGCCGGCAACGAGCCCGGCGCTGCCTTTCGCAGCGGCACCGACGGCAACAGCAGCGTCAGCACGAACGCGAGCAGCGCCATGATGAACGACACCCGGTACACGGCGCGCACGCCGTCGGTGTAACCGGGGCGCTCGAGCTCGCGGCGCCGCGCCACCTCGAGCTTCGCCTCGAGCTTCTGCCGCGCCTGGCTCACCGCGACCTCTTCGGCGCGCGCGTCGCCGCCGGTCTTCTGCACCGTCGCGCGCGGCCCGCCGTTCGACAGCAGCGCCTTCGCCTCGTCGTCGGCCCACGCCTGCTGCCGCGCCATCGCCGCCGCGTGCTCGTCGCCACCCAGCGCCTTCGCCACCAGCGCGCTCGAGCCCGTGAAGCGTGCGTTCACCACCTCGGCGTGCGACTCGATGCCGTGCGCGAACGCCCCGGCGAAGACCGCGCCCGCCAGCGTCACGCCGACGGTGCCGCCCATCTGGCGAAAGAACGTCGCGAGCCCGGTCGCACTGCCGATCTGCTGCGGGGAAATCGAGCTCTGAATCGCCACCGTGTAGAGCGGAATCGAGGGCCCGAGCCCCAGGCCGACCAGCACCATCTTCGCCGTCACCTCGCCGCGCGTCGCGTCGTCGTGCAGCGTGAAGGCCATGACCGCGAGCGCCGCCGTGAGCATCGTGAGGCCCACCACCATCGCGCCCTTGTACCGGCCGAGCCGCGACGCGATCTGCCCCGACGCGATGTTGCCCACCAGAATGCCGAGCACCATCGGCACCATCGCGAGCCCCGCGCCCGTCTCTGACACGCCCTGCACCCGCATCATGTAGAGCGGCAAGAACACCATCGGCGCCATGAACACGCCGCCGAGCACGAACACCGCCGCGTTGCCGAGCGCGAAGATG
>JAEUJP010000076.1 GCA_016793725.1 Myxococcaceae bacterium
AGAATCTCTCGGGAGGGACGCACGCACTGGCGCGGCTGGAGCACGTCACCATCTTCGGCAACATCGCCTTGGTTGGAGGCCACATTCGCAACTCGACCGGCGGCGGAGGCACCGCGAGGCTCGAGCTGCTCAACTGCATCATCGCTGACGCGCCGGCGCTCTCGAACAACGCGGGCACCATCGTCTCACTGGGCGGCAACATCGTCGCCGACGCCACCCTCACCGCCGCCACGGGCGACCTGCTCAACACCGTACCGGCGCTCGGCACCTTGGGCTCGAACGGGGCGCTGACGCGCCATTTCCCTCTCACCGCGACCAGCGTCGCGCTCGATCGGATCGCGCCCGGGCGCTGTGCCGCCACCGACCAGCGCGGCGTCGCGCGGCCCCGGGGCTCGGGCTGCGAGGCGGGGGCCGTCGAGTTTCTCGACTACCCGCTCATCTTCGCGCTCAGCCCCATCGCCGCCGGAGGAGCCTGCGGCGCGCAGACCGGGATCCAGCTCCGGGTGGGGCGCGACGACGGTCGCGGTGGCGGCACCGCGGGCAACGGCACCCTCGAAGCCGGTGAGGCGACGCAGACGAGCAACGTGTGCGATGGCGCCGATGGTGCGAACGGCACCAACGGCACCAACGGCACTTCGTGTTCGGTGTCTCCCACGTCGAACGGCGCGACGCTCACCTGCGGCGCGACCTCGGTCGGCATCACCCATGGCATGAACGGGACGAACGGCACGTCGTGCTCCGTGACGCAGACGGCCTCGGGCGCGAACATCAGCTGCAGCGACGGGAGCATGGCCGCGGTGAACCATGGCGATGCCGGCAGTGGGTGCACGGTGACTCAGTCGCCTTCGGGTGATGCGACCGTCAGCTGCGCAGATGGCACGAGCGCCGTCCTGATGAGCGGCCCCCCCGGTGATGCGGGTGCTCCGGGCAGCGCGTGCTCGGTGACGCAGATGGGCAATGCGGCCGTGATCAGCTGCACCGACGGCACCACCGCCACGGTGCGCGGCCCAGATGCCGGCGCGGCGGGCACCTCATGCGGCGTGGAGCGCATCGACGGCGGCGTTCAGGTGAGCTGCGGCGACGGCACCTCGGCGGTCGTCTCTGACGGAACCGACGGAATGAACGGCGCGAACGGCAGCTCCGGCATGCCGGGCACCAGCTGTACCGTGCACGACAACGGTGATGGCACGGCCACCATCACCTGCCCCGACGGCACGATGGCCACCATTGGCGAGGGAACCTCGCCCCCCGCCGGAGGCTGCGGGTGCGGCGCCGGCGGCCCTCCGCTGCTGGGGGGCCTTGCGCTGGCGTTGGTCTGCCGGCGCAGGCGCGTGACCCGGCACCCCCTCTCACGCACCGGGCCGACCAGCCGGTAGCCTTGGCCGCGCACGGCCTCGACGTCGATGGCGACGAGGGCACGCCGGCGTTCGTGCCCGACAAGAGCGGCAAGCCGCGGCAGGCGCAGCTGGGCTACTGACTTCTCGCCCTCAGGGCAGCCCGTGCACGCGCACGAATCGGTCGCCGCCGGTGAACGTGCCGGTCGTCGTCGACAGGCAGCGCGCGTATTCGGTCGCGTCGTAGGCGACGAGCCAGGCGCTGCCGCGCGGCACGACGCGGGGCGTGACGCCGAGGCTCCACACGCGCAGCGAGCTCTCGCCGTTGCAGTTCACCGGGCTCTGCGTGGGGAAGGGAGCGGTTAGCGAGCTCGGCTCGATGGCGGGCAGGCTGCTCCAGGAGCCTGAAGCCGTGCAGTTGCCCGAGCATGACCGGAACGTCACCGACTGGGTCTCACTGGTGACCGTGCTGCTGACCAGGCCGACCGCGCCGGCGCTCGAGACCGCGAGGTCGACGCCGCCGAGCGCGCTCGTGTCTGCGCCCAGGTTCGTGGTCGACCAGCTCGCGCCCATCGCGCAGCCTTGAGAGCACGTCGCGTACGAGAGCGACGAGCCGGTCAGGATGCCGGCGTGCAGGCGGCCGCTCGCATCGCTCGTGAGAGCGACCTCGTACGCGGCGCCGGGCAGCACCGCGGGCGTCGCCGCCCACGACATCGGCAGCGCGCAGGCTGTCGTGCACTCGGCGTACGAATAGCCGTTCGCGATCGAGGGCACGCCGAGCATCGCGACGCCGGTTGCTCCGCGCAGCGTCAGGGTCGCGGCCTCGTATTGGCCATTGAACAGCGGCCCCGCGCCCCAGCCCGCACCGTCGTTGCCGAGCAGCAGGAGCGCGTTGCTGCCGCCGACCGTGCCGCGAATGAGCAGGCGCTGCCGGCCCATGGCGTCGACCACGAACGTTCGCCCGCGCGGGAAGCCGCGCCACTGCTGGTCCATCGGAGCGCTGAGCGGGTCGAGCGACCAGCTCGCCGCCGTGAGACAGCTCGACGTGCACGTGCTGAGCACGACGGAGCCCTGCACGAGGTAGGCAGCGTGCAGCGCGCCGTTCGGGCCGAGGGCGAGGGCCGTCTGGTCGGCGAGCGCCCCGTCGCCGATGTCGACGAACGACCACCCGCTCGCGCTCTCGCAGCCCGACGCACACCGCCCGTACGTCACCTTCGCGCCGCCGGGCGCATCGATGGCGCCGGGGGCCGCGACGAGGTGTGTGACGCCCTGGCCGTCGACCACGAGTCGAGCCGAGCCGGAGTTCACGTCGCGTCGAATCAAGAACGGGCCGGAGGCGCTCGCGGTGCCGCCCGCGGTCGCGCCGCTTCCTCCGGCGTTGCCGCTACCGCCGCCTGCCGTGCCGCCGCCCGAGCCGCCACTGCAGGCGCACAGCAGTACCGCGAGCGTTCCCACCCCGAGTCGCACGTGCATCGCCCGACCATGCGGCCTCTCGGAGGGGCTCGGGCGCCATCGTGTTGCACCGGGCCGCCAGTGGCGTCGGGCCGGCTCGGACGAATCGGGTTAGACTCGCGACATGCTGCCGAAGTGGGCGAAGGACAATCGTACCGCCGTGCTCGAAGAGGCCGCGCCGTACGTCGGCATGAGTGACGAACAGCGGCTCGAGGTCCTGCGCAGCGTTCTTCGCGCCGGGGCTCGACAGCTGGCCATGCACTCGGAGCGAGAGCGGCTCATGGAGTTTCGAGACCCGTTGCCCAAGAGCTCGATCGAGGCGCTCGCCCGGTTGAGACGAGACCGGAAGGTGGGCGCCGATGGTCGCGCAGCTCGATGACGCCCTCGACAAGGCCGTTCGCATCGCCCGCGAGCTCGAGGCGGCGAAGCTGCCTTACGCCATCGGAGGCGCGCTCGCGTACGGTCGTTATGGCATTCCGCGCGCGACGCACGATGTCGACGTGAACGCGTTCGTCGACGCGTCGCGGCTGGGCGAGGTCATCGCGGCGCTCGAGCGGTCCGGCGTGGTCTTGGACGCAGCTCGTGCGGAACGCCACTCTGCCGATGAGGGCATGTTCATCGGCCATCTCGACGGAATGCGCATCGACGTGTTCATGCCGAGCATCGACTTCTCATGGGAGGCCATGCGAACGCGCGTTCGCCTTCCCGTCGGCGACGAGCAGTTCTGGTTTCTCTCGGCCGAGGCGCTGAGCGTCTTCAAGCTCCTCTTTTTTCGCGGCAAAGACATCGTTGACCTCGAGCGGCTCGTCGCCGTCTACGGGGCGAAGATGGACCTCGCGTACGTGCGCCGCCAGATT
>JAEUJP010000387.1 GCA_016793725.1 Myxococcaceae bacterium
GCTGAGCGCCGCCGGGCTCAGGCAGGTCACCGGCAAAGACGCGTACGCAGCGGCGCTCGACGTGATGGCGGCCGAGCTGCGGGGCAGCGGGGGCCGCGAGACCGGCACGATGTTGCCCGTGCGCGACGAGCCGGCCGCCACCCTGGGTGACGAAGAGACCGGCCGCATCGACCGCGAGCAGGTGAAGAAGACGCTCGGCAGAAAGACGACGAACGAGCGCGCGAACCCGGCTGCGGGCTCCGGCTCGAAGAAGACCATCGGGCGCAGCGAAGGCACCACCCGCCTGCCGGCGGCGCCCGACGGCAGCCTCACGCGCGCGCTCGTGAAAGAGAAGATCGCCGAGCGCCTGTCGGGCAAGCTCTCGCCCAGCGGCCTCGCCACGTGGGCCCGCGCGCAGTGGCAGTCGATGCAGCGTGGCCTGCCCGTCGAGAGCGGGCAGCGCGACAAGATTGAAGACGTGCTGCAGACCTTGTTGCTCACCGCGTCGTCGAAGGCGAACGATCACCAGCTCATCGAGCTGATGACCCAGCTGGGATGAGGAAGCCGGTGAAGCAGGGGCCTGAGACGAGGGGGCCTGAGAAGAGGGGCCTTGAGAAGAGGGGCCTTGAGAAGAGTGGCCCTGAGAAGAGTGGCCCTGAGAAGAGTGGCCCTGAGAAGAGGGGCCTTGAGAAGAGGGGCCTTGAGAAGAGGGGACAGGCAGCTTTTCGCTCGCGCGCAAAGCCGGCTCCTCGCGCTGCCTCGGCGAAAACCAGCCTGTCCCCACTGTCCCCGCGCGCGCTGGCCATCGAAGTTCTCGCTCGCGTGCGCGCCACCGACGCCTTCTTGAACGTCGTGCTCGACTCGGCGCTCGACGAGCACCGGCCCGACGCGCGCGACGCCGGCCTCGTCACCGAGCTCGTCTACGGCTCGACGCGCCGCCAGCTGCAGCTCGACGAGGCCATCGCCGCCCACGCCGACCGCAAGCTCGACGCCATCGAAGACCGCGTGCTCGCCGCCCTGCGCATCGGCGCCTATCAGCGCTTCTACCTGCGCGTGCCGCCGCACGCCGCCGTCGCCGCCACCGTCGACGCCGTCAAAGAGGTCGGCCTGCACCGCGCCACCGGCTTCGTGAACGCGCTCTTGCGCAAGCTCGGCGACACGCCGCCCGCGGGCCACAGCCACCCCGCCTGGCTCGCCGAGCGCTGGGCGCGGCACTTCGGCCCCGAGCGCGCCGCCGCCATGATCGAGGCCGACAACCTCACACCCCCCGTCGTCGCCCGCGTCAACACCACGCGCACCACGCGCGACGAGGTGCTCGCTTCGCTGCCGGGCGCGAAGGCGACCACCGTCTCGCCGCTCGGCGTCGTGCTGCCGCCGGGCCAGCCCGAAGAGCTGCTCGGGTTCAGCGAGGGGCTCTGGCAGGTTCAAGACGAGGCCGCCCAGCTCGTCGGGCTCTACGCGGCGGTGCCGAAGGGCGCGCGCGTGCTCGACGCGTGCGCGGCGCCGGGCGGCAAGTCGTGCCACCTCGCCGCCGAGCACGACGTCGTCGCGCTCGACGTGCACGCGAACAAGCTCGACAAGATTCGGCGCGAGGCGGCGCGGCTCGGCCTGAAGGTCGACGTGCGGCAGGGCGACGCGTCGAAGTTGCCCGAATCGCTCGGCGAGTTCGACGCGGTGCTGCTCGACGCGCCGTGCTCGGGCCTGGGCACGCTGCGGCGTCACCCCGAGCTGCGCTATCGCCGCAAGGCCGAAGACATACCCCGGCTCGCGTCGCTGCAGCGCGCGATGCTGCAGAGCGCGTCTGAGCGCGTGAAGCCCGGCGGCCTGCTCGTCTACGCCGTGTGCACGACCGAGCCTGAAGAGGGCGCAGACCAGATCGAGCTCTTCTTGCGCTCGCACCCCGACTTCACCGCCGAGGCGCCTCCGTCGTCGGGCGTGCCGTTTCCGACCTGGCAGGCGTACCTGCGCACCTTGCCCGGCCCCGAGGGTATGGACGGCTTTTTCGCCGCCCGCCTGCGCCGCATGTACTAAGCGCCGGCTCATGCTCGCGCTCATCGCTGCCGTCGCTCTCGCCGCCGCTGCCCCTGCCGCGCCCAAAGCCGAAAAGCCGCACGCGTACACCATCAACGACCAGGTCACGATGCGCCGCGTGCTCGACTGGGAACCTTCGCCCGACGGCACGAAGGTCGCCTACACCCTGCGCACGACCGACCTCGACGCCAACCGCGGCCGCACCGACCTCTGGGTCGTCAACGCCGACGGCACCGGCAACCGCCAGCTCACCACCCACCCCGACGGCGACACCGACCCGCAGTGGTCGGCCGACGGCAAGGTGCTCTGGTTTCTCTCGACGCGCTCGGGCTCGAGCCAGGTGCACAAGCTGAGCGTCGAGGGCGGCGAGGCCGTGCAGGTCACGAAGCTGCCGCTCGACGTGAACGCGTACGAGCTCTCGCGCGACGGCGCGTGGCTGGCGGTCGGGCTCGACGTCTTCCCCGACTGCACCGAGCTCGAGTGCACCACGAAGCGCCTCGACGAGCTGAAGAAGAAGAAGTCGAGCGGCCAGCTCTACGACAGCCTCTTCGTTCGCCACTGGGACACGTGGGGCGACGGCCGGCGCACGCACCTGTTCGTCATGCCGGCGACCGGCGGCGACAAGGCGACCGACGTGATGAAGAAGATGAACGCCGACTGCCCGACGAAGCCGTTCGGCGGCGGCGAAGACTTCACCTGGGCGCCCGACGGCAAGAGCCTGGTGTTCAGCGCGCGCGACGTGGGCCGCGAAGAGGCGTGGTCGACCGACTTCGACCTCTTTCAGACGGCGGCCGACGGCAAGAGCGCGCCGAAGAAGCTGACGACGGCGAACAAGGCGTGGGACGCGGCGCCGGTCTTTTCGCCCGACGGCAAGTGGCTCGCGTACACGGCGCACTCGAGGCCGGGCTACGAGAGCGACAAGATGTCGCTGCTCGTGCGCGAGTGGGCGTCGGGCAGAGAGAAGAACCTCTCGACCGACGGCAAGTGGGACCACTCGGCAGGCTCGATCGCCTGGTCGCCCGACTCGAAGACCATCGGCGTCGTCGCCGAAGACACCGGCCAATCGGGCCTGTTTCTCGCCGACGTCGCGACCGCACAGTTCAAGACGGTGTACCTGAAGGGCTCGATGGGCCACGCGCGGCCGCTCGGCCAGACCGGCGCTTGGGTCGCGAGCCTCGACAGCTTGAAGCGCCCGGTCGACCTGTTCGTCATCGCCGACGAGGGCAAGACGGTGAAAGAGCTGACGCAGGTGAACGCCGAGGCGCTCCAGCTCATCAAGCTCGGCGACTACGAGCAGTTCAGCTTCGCGGGGGCCGGCGGCGACAAGGTCTACGGCTACGTGGTGAAGCCGGTCGACTTCGACGCGAAGAAGAAGTACCCGCTCGCGTTTCTGATTCACGGTGGGCCGCAGGGCAGCTTCGGCGACCACTTTCACTACCGGTGGAACCCGCAGGCCTACGCGGGCCACGGCTACGTCGCGGTGATGATCGACTTTCACGGGTCGACCGGCTACGGGCAGGCGTTCACCGACGCGATTCGGCAAGACTGGGGCGGCAAGCCGCTCGAAGACCTGCAGAAGGGCCTCGCCGCGGCGCTCGAGAAGTACCCGTTCATCGACAAGGGCCGCATGTGTGCGCTCGGCGCGAGCTACGGCGGCTTCATGGTGAACTGGATCGCCGGCAACTGGAATGACCAGTTCAAGTGCCTCGTGAACCACGACGGCAACCTCGACGAGCGCTTCGCGTACTACGACACCGAAGAGCTCTGGTTCCCCGAGTGGGACCACGGCGGGCTCCCGTGGGAAAAGCCCGAGGGCTACACCAAGCACAACCCCGTCGAGCACGTCGCGAAGTGGAAGCTGCCCATGCTCGTCGTGCACGGCGGGAAGGACTACCGCGTCGTCGACACCCAGGGCATCGGCACCTTCAACGTGCTCCAGCGTCGCGGCATCCCGTCGAAGTTCCTCTACTTCCCCGACGAGAACCACTGGGTGCTCAAGCCCGCCAACAGCATTCTGTGGCACGAGACCGTCTTGGCCTGGTTGGATCAGTGGACGAAAAAATAGTCGACGAACGCGGGCTCAGATGTCTTCGCAGCCGCTGAGCTGAACGCGCACGTTCGCCGGTGCGCCGCCGTCGACGGCCGCCACGCCGCCGATGTCGGTCGCTCCGGTGCAGGTCTGTGAGCGGGTCAGGCGCGGCACCGGCATCGTCATCATCGAGCAGTTCGCGCTGCCGAAGATGTTGTTGCGCACGTCGAAGTTCACGAAGCCCATGATGGGGTCGACGCAGAACCCGCCCCCGAGGTTCGGGTTCCGACCGGGCAGCGACTGCAGCGTGTTCGGCCCCGCGGCGCCGTTGAGAATCAGCCCCGACCCGTTGCCGTAGAACGCCCGCACCGAAAACCCCGCCCGGCCGTTGCCCAGCAGCACGTTGTCGCGAAACGAGCTGATCGCCGCGTTCGACGTCGCCCGCACACCGTCGGTGCCGTTGCCCGTCGCGACCAGGCCCTCGACGCGGTTGAAGATCGCCGCGCCCGCCGGCGGGTACGTGAGATACAGGCCGGCGCCGGCGTTCTGGTTCGACGCCACGGTGCCCGCGCCGGTCACGCCCGCATCGGGGCCGGGCACCCCGAGAATGATGACCGCCCCGGTGCGGTCGACCAGAATGCCGTGCAGCGCGTTGCGCTCGAAGCTCATCGTCTGCCCCATCGACGGCACCACTCGCGCGGTGCCGTCAGAGACGTGCAGCCCGCTGCCGAGGTTGTCTCGCGAGCTGCCCGACAGCTGCACGCTGCCCCCCTCGACGCGCACGCCGTCACCCGCCGTGCGCTGAACGACGACGTTGGCGAGCTGGTTGCTGATGAAGTTGGTGCCGGTGAGCACGCGCACGCCGCCTCCGGCGACACCGCGCCCGTCGATGACGAGGTCTCGCAGCGACGAAGTCATGCCGGCGAGCTCGAACACGTAGACCCCGGGCTGCCCGACGACGGTGCGCGGCACCAGCGGGTCGCTCGACGCGACGCTCACGTTCGGCGGCAGCCGCAGCGGCAGCACCTCACCGCCGTCGACGTCGCCGAAGAGCTCGATCGTGCGTGTGCCGCCGTCGCCCTTCCACGCGAAGGCGATCGCGCCGCCCAGCGTCTTGAAGCAGCACGCCGCCGAGGGCGCTCCACTGCCGGTCGCAGCGGTGTCGTCTCCGAAGACCGGGTCGACGCAGAGCGTGCTGCCCGTCGGCGCCGTGCAACCGGTGCAGACGTTGCGCACACACGCCTGACCATTCGTGCACTGCGCGTCGGAGCAGCAGTTCCCGGGCACGCAGGTCGCCGAGGCCCCCGTCATGCAGCAGATGTCTGCGGCGTTGGCGGCACAGGGGGTGTTCACCCCAGCGCAGGCGTTCGTCACGCAGCGGCCGGTGGTGGTGTTGCAGATGCTGGTGGCGCCGTAGCCGCTGCGGCACTGCAGGTCGGTGGTGCAGCTCGTGCAAAGGTGTGAGGGCACGGGGCAGATCTGCCCTGCCGCCGCGCCCGTGCAGTCGGTCGCGACGCGGCAGTTTCCCGGTGTACAGGCACCGAGCACACACCTCCACGCAGCGGTGGTGATGCCGCCGTAGGCGCTCGCGCAAGCGGCGTCTTCGACCGGGCCCGTGCACGGCACGCAGGTCTGCTGGCGGCACAGCCCGCCGGGCGTATCGGCGCTCGAGCACGCGCGCGCGGGCGTGTCGAGCACGTTGCGGCAGTCGGAGCTGCCGGCATCTACCGTTGTGCCTCCGCCGGCAGCGCCGCTGCCACCGGCCGTGCTCGCGCCACCCGCAGTGCTCGCGCCGCCCGCCGTGCTCGCGCCGCCCGCCGTGCTCGCGCCACCGGCCGTCGCCGAGCCGCCCGCGGTGGCGCTGCCGCCGCTGTCACCGCCCGCGGTGCTGGCGCCGCCTCCTCCGCCGCGGCCGCCCGCGCGGTTGCCGCCGCCCGCCGTGCCCATCGGCTCTTCTTCGGGTGGGGTGCACGCGACGGCGACAGCGAGCGACGCGGCGACGGCGAAGAGTGAGCGCATGCGCCCCAGGCTACATCGAGCCGGCATCGGGCCGCGCGAGCGGCGCGTCGACGACGCTGAACTTCGCCGTGGTGACCGTACACTTCGGGCACTTCGCGCCCGGAGCCCGCAGCGTGGCGCGGGGCCAGTCGGCCACGTCTTTCAGCGGCAACGGCGACGAGACGAGGAACAGCTCGACGTCGCCGGCCGAGGCGAAGCGCAGGCCCTGCGGGTTCTCTTCGCTCCACGTCGGGGCGTAGACGCCCTTGTCCCACGGCTCCGAGGGCTCGGGTGACCACTGCACCACCGTGTTTCCGTTCAGGGCCGTGACGACGTACAGGAAGCAGAGGTCTGAGACCTCGACCTCGAAGTCGATGGAGTCGACCGTGGTCAACGTGTCGCCCGGCTGAAGGGGGCTCGCGCCGGTCGCGCTCACGAGCTTCAACGCGCCGATGCGGGGCGGCGCGGCGGTGGTGAGCCCGGGGCCGCCCTGGGGCTTCGGGTGAGTCACCATCCACCCGATGGCGAGGGCGGTCGCGAGGGCGCCGATGACGCCGATGACCCACTGTGTTCTGGCGGAGCGGCTCAAAGGTTCTCGCGCGCTTCAGTTCATCGAGACGCCGTCGTACGTGTCTTTGGTGCTGAGCCCGGTGTTGGTGTCACCCTTCAGCACGGTCAGCTCGACCTCAGACGTGTAGAGGCTCGCCGAGTTCATCGTGTAGCCGACGAAGCCGATGGAGCGAATGGTGTAGAGGTTCGCGGGCGCCCCGACGTCGTTCGGCCGGTACACGATGTAGCGGTACTGCAGGCCGCCGCCCTCACGCACGTCCCGGGCGCTGCCGTTGTCGACGGTGACGGGGCCGAGCATGTTGGTGCAGTTCGCCCACGGGTCGGGGGGGCCGCAGGTGATGCCCGACGGGTTCAGCGTCTCGACGGCCAACGCACCCGAACGAATGCGCGCGAGCGCCTCTTGAGCTCCGGCCTCGGCGCGCACCGAGG
>JAEUJP010000229.1 GCA_016793725.1 Myxococcaceae bacterium
TCGTCGCAGGCGTGACGGCGTCGGGCTCCGCGGCGATCGCCGTGACGCTCCGATCGAAGCGCGCCTTGACCCGTCGAACCTGCGACGCGCCGATCGAGAGGCTGCAGTCGCTCGTGCCCGTGCAGTCGGAGTTTCCGACCGAGAAGGAGCCCACCGACAGCGACGGCGCGTAGAAGTCGGCGTTCCACCCGATGAAGCCCGGCGCCGAAGCCCTCAGCGTCACCGTACCGGTGGCTGTGATGGTGCAGTCGCCAGTGCACGGCAGATCGAGCATGCCCGTTCGCGAGACCGTCACCGTGCCCGAGCCGAGGCCGGTCGTCATGATGTGGAGCTCACCTGCGAGCGCCGTCTGGCCCACCAGCAGCGCTGCGAGCACCGCCCCACGTTCGAGAGACACTTTCATGGGCGACGTCTTCAGCACGCGGCGCGCCAACGTCGCTCGAGAGTGCGGCGCGCCGTCGGGTGTAACGCCCCCGGTTACAGTCTCGGTGAAGATCGTGAACGCCGCCGCCACAGCGCAGCCGAGAGCGCTGCGAGCAGCAGGCCCGGCGGCGTCGACGTGCACCCGCAGCCAGCAGCCACCGGCAGCGGCACCGGCGCGCCGAGCGACACCTCTTCACCCTTCATCATCGCCACGCCGCCAGGCGCCGCGCGGCTGAACATCGGCACGCGCGCGAGGTACGTCACCACCCGCTCTTGCGATGCTTCGACCGCGAAGGGCCCGATCACGAAGTGCCCGTCGGCCAGAACCGTCGCAGCCACGACGGAGCCATCGACGCGCGCGCTGGCGGCGATGGGCGACAGCCCCGTCGGCACCTCGTCGAGCTCGATGGCGCTCGCGCCGCACGCCTCGGTGTTTCGCACCCGCACCGTGACGGCCTGAAGATCATCTGCGCCCGCGCCTTGCGGCCCGACCGAGTGCGTGAGCGCGATGAACCGGTGGCTGAGCCGCACCGCGAGCTCGCGCTCGGCCGTGTTGCCCGCTCCCGCCGTCGCCGTCACCCGCCAGCGAATCGTCTCGCCGATCAGCTCGAAGCCGGTCTCGACCGACTGCACGCGAATCGCGCCGGCGTCGCGTGCGTCGGCGACGAGCTCGGGGCCCGTCAGCTGCTCCCACGTGTAGTCCTGCACGCGACAGCCGCCGTCGGCCGGAGCCACCCGAACCTCGCCGTTCACCCCGCCCGCACACGTCACGTCGAGCACCGTGTCGTCGGCCGTGATGCCCGCCGCGAAGCGCCCGAACGTCTCGGTGTGCCGCTCGGTCAGCGGCGGCATCGGGCCACCGTACAGCGTGCCGATGATCTCGAAGCTGCCCCCGTTGCAGCTGTTCTGCAGCCCCAGCTCCCACGTCGGGTCGAGCGCGATGTCTTGCGGCGGCGACTCGCCCACCCGCGCGCCCGTCGAGAGATCGTTCGCCACCACGCCCGCCGTGAAGCGGCCCGGCGAGACGCAGCCTGCGCCGGTGACGCTGTACGTGCCCTCGGCGAGCCCGCCGCTGAACATGTACCCGAGCGAGAACCCCGTCGGCGCCGTCGCGACCGGCTCGACCTCGACGCTCACCGGCGCCGTGCGGCTCTGCCCTGCAACAGAGTACGTCACGGTGCCCGACACACCACCGTCGGAGCACAGATCGGTCGAGAACACCGTCAGCCCGCCCACGCTCGTGGCCCACGTCACGCCCGCGCCCCCGCCGTCGAGCACCCACGACACCACCAGCGGCGCGCCTGCGTCTTCACACGCGTGCCGCGAGCCGACCAACGGGTACGACGCGTCGGTGCCCGCCGGCTGCGTGCCGCCCGTGATGTTCGGCGTGCTCGGGTAGCCCCACGGGTCGACGTGCACCATCGCCGAGACCGGCACCGACGCGTCGGGGTTGCCGAGCGCGCGCGCTTCGATGACCGCGTCGACGCCGTTCGCCGAGCACACCGTGGCCGGTGGCGTGTACGTGCCGCCGTTCAGGGTGCCCGGGCCCGACGCGAGCCTCCACGCGATGCTGCTCGCGGGGCAGCCTGCGTCGGCCAGCGTCGCGGTGAACGTCACGTCTTGCTCGCCGGCGCGCGCCATCGCCGTCAGCGGCATCACGAGCGGCGGGTCGGGCAGGCCGACCGTCACCGGCACCGGCACCGTGTAGCTCGTGTCGTGCGGCGCCCACCCGTCTGAGACGCGCACCGTCAGATCATACGCACCGCACTGCCCCGCCACGACGCGCACGCTGCCGGCATCGGGTGACGGCGTGACGGCCAGCGCTCCGGCGTCGAGCTCCCACGTCACGGCGACCGGGTCACCGTCGGGGTCGGTGAACGTCACGCCGATGTCGAGGGGCACACCCGCGGTCACCGTGCCGGCCGGCCCGAAGCCCGCGGTGGGGGGCGCCTCGTTCCAGTACACCCAGGCCGCGGCCGGCGTCGTCGAGATGGCCGTGCAGAAGCGCGGGCTCGAGCACGCCACCTGCGAAACCGCCGCGCCAGGCCCGCCGCGCATCACCCACAGCTCACCCGGCGCAGACGGGTCGGGCACCGGGCCGATGACGCCACCGTCGAACAGCGCCGCCATGCCGAAGCCGGCGCCGAGTCGTGAGCCGTTCTGCTCGACGTAGCTCAGCGACAGCATGTTCCCGTTCGTGTTGCGTGCCGATACACGATCGAAGCCACCATCGGCGAACAGCGACCCGATCAAGATGAGCCCCGCTGCCGGCGGAGCCTCAGCCACGACGAGCCCCAGCCCACCATCGCGCCGCACGAAGAGCTGCGCTTCGGCCGTCGAGACCACCGGAGCCGTACTGACGTCGACCAGGCCCGCGGACATTGGCGTGAACAGGCGTACCGCGGGCGTGTTCGTCGAGAACACGACGTACTCTGAACCGAGATGTCTCAGGGCGCTCACGGTCGGCAACGGAGGCAGACCCGACATGTGCGTATTGAGCATGAACGTGCTCGACGGGTTGGTCGCAGTGAACGTTCGGCCTGAAGATCCGCCCCCCCAGGCCCAGACTCCGGTGAAGCCGCTCTCGGAGTGGCGAACCCGCGGCGCCCGATTCGAGGTCGTCACGTTGCCCGTCTGACAGCCCGCCATCGCTGCCGAGCCCGCGACCACCGCGAGAATGCACCCGGCATCGAGCTGCGCCGTCGCGGTCTCGAAGCTCCCCGCCAGCGGCGCCGGCACCGCCGCGTTCGTGCACGTGCCGCCGTCGACGCACACCTTCACCACGGCCTCGTTCGTCGTCGCCATCGTGATGACGCCGTCGGCCTCGATCGACACGTCGCGAGGCGCGCCGTTCACCGTCACCGGCACCCAGCCCGCCAGCGCGGTCGACGCCCCGAGCACCACCCCACACGCGATCGCACGAGCAAACATCAGTACGCCACCTCTGCGCGCAGGTAGACCCGGCCCGAGTTCGTCGCCGCCGGGTCCATCGGGTTCGCCCGGTACCCCAACATCGTATAGCCGCCCGCGATCAAGAACCCGCTGTAGCGGTACCCCAGCTCGCCGCGCAGCGTCGTGAGCCCCTCGCCGTCGGGGTCTGCGCTGCGCCGGCCCACTTCCGCCGCCAGCTCGAGCCCACCGATCACGCGCACCGATGGCCGCAGCGACGCCACCAGCTGAACGTCGACCGGCGCTCCGTCGATCATCGTCAGCTGCAGGTGCGCCCCGCCCGAGATTCGCAGCCGGTCGAACAGCACCACCGACGGCAGCACCGACACCAGGTGCCGCGTCGACTCGGCGATGCCGCCCCGCGACGGAGGCAAGAGCTCGCGCCTCAGCGAATACCGCAGCACCGCGATGCCCGGCTCGAACCGCCACGCCAACGCCGCCACGCCCTCGAGCAGCCGCGACTGCAACAGCCCGTTGCGGCTCGTGTGCGCGTAGGTCGCCGACACCGTGCCACGCAGCCGCTGCGTGAGGCTCACCTCGGCCCCGCCCCACGCCAGCCCCTGCAGCAGCGCGTCGCCCGGCGCACGCTCCGATCTCACCTCGCCGCGCACCCACGCGCGAAAACGCTCGGCCACGAACGACAGCCCCACCCCGCCCGCATCGCGCTCGCGATCGGGCGCGAGCTCGACCGGCATGCGCACGCCGCGCTCGTACCGCGCCGACACGCTCAGCCCCGACGCCACCGTCTGCGTGAGCCCCACCGCGCGCGAGAGCCTGAGGCCCGTGATGTCGTGCGCCGACACGTCTTCGACGAACACCTGGCTGCCGGGCTCGATCTGTTTACGCACGCCCGTCGCCAGCCTTCGCCCGCCGACCGACGGCGCGTCGACGTCGAGCGCCTGCCCGCCGTACCAGACCTCGTCGCCGCGCTGCACCAGCACGTTGCCCCACACCTGCGGCCCGAGCTGCGGGCCCCAGCCGCCGCGCACCGCGAGCGTGATCGACTCCGCCGGCTTCAGCTCGACGCCCGCCGACGCGAACGTGTCGTCGAACGTGCCCAGGCCCGCGCCGTGCGTGAACACGCGCTGCCGGTGGCCCGCCCGCAGCGTCAGCCAGCTCGTCACCTGCCAGCGCCCCGACAGCCCCACCGACACGCGCCCGCCCTCGACGTCGTCGAACGCCCGGTAGGTGGCGTCGCGCGCCTCGAGCCGAACGCCCCAGGTCGGGCGCTCCCAGCCGACGAAGCCGCCCGCGATGCGCTGCTGCGAGGGGGCGAGAAACGCGTCGGCCCCGTAGCGATCGTCGAACACGCCGCCCACCACGAAGTCGCCGAACGGCTGTTCGATGCGCGCCGCCAGCTGGCGAAACGCCACCGCGTCGTAGTGCTGAGCGTCGTAGAAGCCCCGATCGCGCCACCGAAACGACACGTCGAAGCTGCCCCGCCCGAACAGGCCGCGACCGCGCGCCCGCGCCCCCACCGCCCACGCCTCGCTCGCCACCGGCGCCTGGCCCGCGCGCGTGAACGTGAGGCCGCCGTCGTTCGAGAACATCAGCGCCGACACGTCGGTGACGTCGAAGCTGCGCGCGACCTCGGCCGACAGCAACACCGGCCCGATGCGCCCGCTGACCGAGCCGCGCAGCAGCCGCGCTCCGCCCTGCTCTGCATAGCCCGCGTTCAGGCTCACCGGCCCCGCGCGGCCGCTCACCTCGGCCCCCGCCGTGCGCTCGCTCACACCGGTCACCGGCCGCTCGTAGTCGACCCACAGCACCGGCCGCGTGAAGTTCGTCGGCGGCGCTGCGCCGAGCTCTTGCGTCGACTCGAACGACCACAGCGGCCGCGCCAGCAGAATGCGCCCCTGAACCGGGTCGAGCGAGTAGTCGACCCCGCGCGTCAGGTGCCTCTCGCCGATCGGCAGCCCCGTCACGCCGTCGCGCAGCTCGATGCGCACCGCCTCGCTGCCCTCGACCGCCTGCCCCGACAGGTAGAACAGACTGCCGCCCGTCGCCTCGAACCGGTCGTGCACCGGCGTGCGCGCGAGCCCCCCGACCGGGTCGACGCCGCCCGGCGCGTAGAACCCGCGCACCGCGCCGCCGAACGTCGCCTCGTCGGGCGTGCGCGCCTCGAGGTACGCCGCCGTCGCGCTGCGGTGAAACCGGCCGATCTCGCTGCCCGCACCGAGCCACGCCCGGTACGTACCGAACCCGAGCCGGCCGACGCCCTCACGAGACACTTCAGCGCGAATGCGCGACTCTTGCGCGTTCGGCGCCACGCTCGCCGAGTCGTCTGCCCACTCGCGGTTCACGTCGACCACCGGCAGCCCGCGCTCGGCCACGCCCTGACGCCGGGGGAGGAAGAAAGACGACGTGCTGCCGCTCTGCAGCGCCGTCACGTCGGAGTCGCGCAGATCGAGCTCGCCCGCCAGATCGAAGCCGAGCAGCCGCCCCCGCACGGCGCCCGCGCCACGGCCTGCGAAGCGAAGCCCCCCGCCCGCGCCCAACACGAACCCGCCCTCGACGTCGAGCAGGCCCACCGCCGTCACGCCGCTCGGCGGCTCGAGGCTCAGCTCCCCCGTCGCCTGCGCTCCGTCGGGCCGCACCAGCCGAACCTGCAGCGTCGTCGCGCGGGTCTCGGGCAACGTCACCGTCGTCTGGGCCGAGTTGGGCACCGCCACCTCGACGTCACCGAGCTTCACCCGCGTCTGCGGCGCCGCCTCGATGGTGACC
>JAEUJP010000402.1 GCA_016793725.1 Myxococcaceae bacterium
GAGCTCGACGAGGCTCCGGGGTTCGAGCGGTTCTTCCTGGTGGTGTCTGACGCGCCGCTCTCGACGCCGGCGGTGCTCGAGGCGGCGCGCTCGGCGGGCCGGGCTGGTGAGCTGGTCTTCAAAGGTGCTGTGGTGCGTTCGCTGCTGCTGGTGAAGGAGTCACGATGATTGCCGCGCTCGCAGTCTCATTGCTGCTCACGCAGTCACCCGAGCTGACGCTGCGGCGGTTCGCGCTGATTGCCGGCGCGAACGAAGGGGGCGGCAACCGGGTGAGCTTAAGGTACGCGGGCTCCGATGCGCGGTCGATGGCGAAGGTGCTGACGCAGCTCGGCGGAGTCGACGCGCGCGACGTGACGCTGCTCGAAGAGCCGACGCCCGAGGCGCTGAACGCGGCGCTCGACGCGCTCGACGCACGCGTGCGCGAGGCGAAGAAGGGCAAGGAGCGCATCGAGGTGTTCTTCTACTATTCGGGGCACAGCGATGAAGAAGGGCTGTTGCTCCGCGGCGACCGGGTCTCGTACGCGGCGCTGAGAACGAAGCTCGACGCGCTGCCGGTCGACGTGCGGGTGGCGGTGCTCGACTCGTGTGCCTCGGGGGCGCTGAACCTCTTGAAGGGCGGCGCGCCGCGGCCGTCGTTTCTGGTCGACGCGTCGTCGTCGCTGAGCGGCCACGCGTTTCTCACCTCGGCGTCGGCCGACGAGGCGGCGCAAGAGTCGGAGCGGCTCAAGGCGAGCATCTTCACGCACTACTTCTTGTCGGGGCTGCGCGGGGCGGCCGATGCGACGCGCGACGGGCGGGTGACGCTGGCCGAGGCGTACCAGTATGCGTTCACCGAGACGCTCTCGC
The DNA here is from genome assembly GCA_016793725.1 of Myxococcaceae bacterium. Classification (GTDB taxonomy): domain Bacteria; phylum Myxococcota; class Myxococcia; order Myxococcales; family Myxococcaceae; genus Xiheicaenimonas; species Xiheicaenimonas phototrophica. Next base: position 847 of record JAEUJP010000402.1, read on the forward strand.
GCACGACGACGACGCGGGCGGGGCCGCAGCGCCCGAACTGGGACATTCAGCTCGTGGGCACGGGCGACCTGGTGCTGACCGACCTGCGCGCGGCCGACGCGTCGCTGGTCATCGACGGCGAGCTGGGCGGGCGCGTGCACGTCTTGAGCGCGACGGGCGGGCTGGTGGTCGAGGTGGCGAAGCCCATCGGCAAGGCGGTGGAGCTCGGGCTCGAGGTCGGCGAGTACAAGGTGGTCATCGACGACGGCGCGGGGCACGTGGGCGAGACGAAGCTGTTCTTGAAGCCGCACGCGTCGCAGCGCGTGGGCAGAGAAGCGCTGACGCCGACGTCGCTCGAGGCGACGGTGCGACGCGGTGACGAGCCGCGCTCGTACCTGCCGGTCGAGGTGGCGTTCGTGCCGCCCATCAGCATCGGCGGGTGGCGCTACCCGGCGCCGCACATCAACTTCGGGCTCGGCATTCTGGCCGTGCGAGCGGGCTCGGCGACGGGCGCGGTCATCGGCAGCGTGGGCACCTGGGTCGACGACGACATCGACGGCGCGGCGATCGGCGGCGTGCTCTTGAAGACGGGCCGGCTGCGCGGCGTGGGCATCGGCGGAGTTGCGCTGGTGACGACGGGCTCGGCGATGGGCTTCACGGCGACGACGGTGGGCGTGACGGCGGGGCGGCTGCTCGGGGTGCACGCGGCGGCGGTGAGCATCGCGTCGGGCGGCGTGGTGGGCGCGCAGGTCGCGGCGGTGAACGTGGCGGCGGGGCCGGTTCTGGGCACGCAGCTGTCGGCGGTGAACTGGGCGAGCGAGCTGGTGGGCTTTCAGGCGGGCGCGCTGAACCGGGCGAGCGACGTCATCGGCATTCAGGCGGGGGCGGCGAACGTGTCGGCGAGCTTCTTCGGCATACAGGCGGGGTCGGTGAACGTGGCCGCGGGGCCGGTGTGGGGCGCGCAGCTGGGCGTGGTGAACGTGGGCGGCGACGTGACGGGCACGCAGGTGGGCGTCATCAACATCGCGGGCCGGGTGACGGGCGCTCAAGTCGGCGTGGTGAACATCGGCAAGTCGGGCGTGCCGATTGGCCTGGTGAACATTCTGACGAACGGGCGCTACGGGGTGGCGGCGTGGGCGAACGAGACGTCGGTGGCGAACCTCGCGGTGAAGATGGGCGGCGAAAACGTGTACAGCTTCGTGGTGGCGGGGGTGAACCCGCGCGACACGAACGGGCGGCCGCTCATCAGCCTGGGCGCGGGGCTCGGGGTGCGGCTGCGGTTCGACGACTTCTACGGCGAGCTCGAGGGCTCGTTCGAGACGCTGCACCGCACGGCGCAGGGCACGAACTTCTGGGCGGGGCCGGCGTGCAGCACGGGCTTGCGGCTCAACGTGGGCTACCAGCTGTGGGAGCACTTCGCGGTGTTCGCGGGCGCGCAGCTGCACACGCACATCACGTTCGACGGCACGCGCGACGTGAAGACGCTGTCGCCGTGGGGGTACGACGTGTCATCGCGAGTGCGGCTGGTGCCGGGCCTGGTGTTGGGCATTCAGGTGCTGTGAGGGTCGCGGCAAAAGTTGCGTAAATTCGTACGTGAGGGAGCGGCGGGAAGAGGTGGGGCGCGCGCAGTCCACTCGGGTGTACAGAACCTGTGCAGTCTGCGTGACGGAGGAACAGGGTGTCTCGAGACAGCGGGGGAGGCGCCCGAAGCGGATCAGGGGGTTTCGATGTAGGAGCATCGGGCACAGAGCTTGCGATAGGGTCTGCTCATGTCTGACTTCGCGATCCGACGCTCTGGTGTTCCTGTGACCTCTCAAACCACTTCGGCCGGCCCGACGCCTGCGCCGACCTCGGCAGGCTCGACGCCCGGCTCGGGGTTCACGGGCGCAAGCACGTTCGAGTCGACGGCGGGCACGTCGACGCCGACCGGGGCGGGGCGCGAGATGAGTGAGATACCGCAGATTAAAGACGGGCTCGAGGTGCTGCGGGGCATGGAGGGCAACTCGGCGGCGTCGCAGGCGCTCGAAATTCTCTCGCGGAACAAAATTCCGACGAAGGCGGAGTTCGAGACGCTGATGGGCAAAGACGGCGAGAGCGGTCTGTTGGCCGAGCTGAAGGGCTCGCTGTCTGAAGAAGATTTCAAGAAGGTTCAAGATGCGATGCAGCAGATGCAGGTGATGAAGGGCCTGGGCGAGTGGATCATGGGCCAGGTCAAAGAGATGGCCGCCAGCATCAACAAGTGACCTTCAGCTTCTCTGCTTGAACCGAGACGCCGGTGGCAGCCCCACCGGCGTTTCGTTTTTTAGGAGTGTCTGTTCGACACCCGCGCGACGAGAACCGCGACGCGCTCAATGCCCGGCGCCGTCGTGAATCTTCCCGTCTTGAATCTGGAGCGCGCGCTTCGCGTGCTTCACGACGCGAGGGTCGTGGGTCGAGAACAAGAACGTCACGCCCTGCTCTTTGTTGAGCTCGAGCATGAGGTCGATGATGGCCTCGCTCGTGGTGGAGTCGAGGTTCGCGGTCGGCTCGTCGGCGAGCACGAGGCGCGGCTCGGTGATGAGGGCGCGCGCGATGGCGACGCGCTGGCGCTGGCCGCCCGACAGCTCGTCGGGCTTGTGGCGCAGGTACGGCTCGAGGCCGACGCGCTTCGCGAGCGCGTTGACGCGCGCGCGCAGCTTCTTCGCGTCTTCGGGGTTCTTGCGCACCGCGCAGGGGAACTCGATGTTCTCGGCGACGTCGAGCACGGGAATCAGGTTGAAGCTCTGGAAGATGAAGCCGATCTTCTGGTTGCGCACCTCGGCGAGGTCATCGAAGTCGCGCTCTGACACGTCGACGCCGTCGAGCACGTAGCTGCCCTTCGACGCGCGGTCGAGGCAGCCGATGATGTTGAGCAGCGTCGTCTTGCCCGAGCCTGACGGGCCGGTGACGACGGTGAACTCGCCGCGCTCGACCTGCAGGTCGACGCCGCGCAGCGCGGTGACGGTCGTCTTGCCCAGCTCGTAGTGTTTTTCGATGCCCTTCAGGTCAAGCAGGTGGCTCATGGCGGTACCAACCCTTCAGTAGAAGATGCGCACTTCGAAGAACGCGCGAAACAGCTGCGGAAACGAGCCGTACTCGCTGATGTACTTGCCGGTCGAAGGCACCTTGGCGGCCAGCGCGTCGGGCCCCGGCGCGGGTATGAAGCCGATGAGGCTCAAGCTGAGCCACTCGGTGGTGCTCCAGGTGATGCTCGGCGTCCACAGCGTCGAGAGGTCTTGCAGGTTCATCAGCACGACGACCTGGGCGGTGAAGTCGTCTTTGATGCGCGGCTTCTGAAAGGTGATGAACGCGTAGTGTTTGCCGGTGGGGGCGAAGTTGAACCGCGAGGGCGTCGCCTGGTCGGCGCCACCGCCACCCGCGTTCGGAATCAGGAGCCCCGCGCCGGCCGGCAGCGCGAGCCCGAAGGCGCGCGCCTGGTTGATGCCGTCGAACGCGTTGATGAGGTCTTGGTACTGGTCGGGGCGATAGCCGTCTGACTGGAAGAGGTACTCGACCGAGATGAACGAGTCGTCGTCGAACGTCTTGCGAACGCCGGCGAGGAGCTGCGTCACCCACGTCGGGTCAAAGAGGCGCGAGCGGGCGGCGAACGCGCGCTTCTGGGCGTTGCACGCGAGGGCGGCCTGAACGTCGACGACGCAGTCGTGCTCGACGAACGTGCGCGAGCTGCCCTGCTGCAAGAGGCCTTCGGCGTGCAGCTCCCAGGTGTCGAAGAAGATGCGGCTGAAGCTGGCGCCGGTGCGCACCTTGTTCTCGAAGTCGTCGAAGTACCTGTTCGAGAAGTACGCGAGCACATTGATGTCGGTGTCGGCGACGAGAAAGTAGGCGCGGGCGCCGACGAGGTAGTGGGGCTGATCGTCCTGCTTGTCCCACTCGGGGTAGGTCACCATGCCGTAGGGAATGCCGAACGCGCTCTGCGTCACCTGCGGCGCGAACAGCAGCGTGAACGCCGACGACTCGAGCGGCACCTCGATGCGCGCGAGCCACGCGCCGGCGCGCTGAAACGTCGGGTCGGTCGGGTCTTTGCGAACGTTGAGCAGGTCGGTCGGGTTGAACGCGAGGCCCGGCCCCCAGACGATGCGCTTCTTGCCGACGAGGAAGTTGAGCCACGGCGCGGCCTCTTGCAGCACGTACGCCTCGTTGATGCTGATGAGCGGGCGGGCGGCGGCCGCGTCGCGCGTGAGCTGGTACTCTTCGACGCCCTCGTCGTTCATGTAGCGGTAGTCGAAGCCGACGAGCGCGATGGCGCTCAGGTCGACGTAGGCGAAGCCGTGCTCGTGGTAGCTGACCTTCAGCTGCCCGTTGAGCTCGGTCATGTCGAGCCACTGCGGTGAGTCGATGGTGGGAATGAGGCCGCTCCAGCGGGAGCGGCCGTAGCCGAGGCGGTTCGAGACGTAGCCGTTGATTTCGACCTTCTTCGCGAAGGTGGGCGGCGAGGGGAGCTCTTCGGGCGCGGGGTCGGCCGCGGGCGCAGGCTCGGCGGCCGGCTCATCGGCTGACAACACGGCGACGAGGAGCAGGCCGAGCACGTTCACTTCCCGAGGTCGGCCTGGGTGAAGCGCTGCGCGGGCGGGTCGCTCTTCAGCGTCATGCGCGAGGTCTTCATCTCGCTCTTGCGCGTCTTCACGAGCTCGTTCTGCATCACGATGCGGCCAGGGCGCGTGAAGCCCTTCTCGAACTCTCTGTGCTCGCTGAAGGTGGCCGAGCGAATCATCTGGCCGCTGGTGCCGAAGTACTGGCCCTTCAGCGGCTGGTAGTCGCTCTTGCGCAGCCACAGCTTGATGGAGTCGTATGACGTCTCTTTGTGCTTCGCCTTGAGCTCGATGCACCAGGCGTCGGGCTGGCCGGCGTCGACGAGCTTGCCGTCGTAGTCGGCCGCGTAGTTCACGCGCAGCACGTCGGCGTTGTTGAAGTCGCCGCCCTGAAAGTTGTCGCGGTTCGCGACGCGCGTCGCGCGCTTCAAGTTGGGAATGTAGACCCACAGGTTGTCGCCGTTTCTGAGCATCTCTTGGCCCTTCACGGCCGAGGGCTCGCTGAACCAGATGCGGAACTTGTCTTGGTCTTTCTTCAGGAACTTCATCGCGTACGTACGCTCGGACCCGTCTTCGCGCGTCGCCGTCATCGTCGCCTCGGCCTCGAACGCGGCGGGGCCCATGATTTCGTCGTACTTCTTCAAGAGGTCGGCGACGTCGGGGTCGGCGGCGGCGAGCAGCGTGAGAACGAGAGCGGTCATGTGCGGCTTCCTTTCAGGCGTTGCGAAGAGCGTCGACGGGGTTCAGGCGTGAAGCGCGGCGGGCCGGCAGCGCCGAGGCGGCGAGCGCCCCGAACATCGCGGCGATGACGGCCCCGATGACGAACGGCAACGTCACCGACGGCTGCAAGAGCGCGTGGCCCGACGTGCCGGGCATCTCGATGGGTATGCCGATGGTCGCGATGACGAAGAGCGCGAAGCGACCGACGGCCGCGCCGATGACGCCGCCGATGAGGCCGATGACGGCGGCCTCGATGATGAAGAGCTGCAGCACCTGGCGGCGGCGCACGCCGACGGCGAGCAGCGTGCCGATCTCACGCACCCGCTCGAACACGCTCATCAACATCGTGTTCGCGATGACCGTGAGCGCGATGATGAACAGCACCATGCTGATGGCGCTGAACACGATGTTCTGCCGGTTGATGACGTCGCGCACGAACGTGTTCAGCTCGTGCCAGCTGTGCACCTCGAACTCGGGCCCGAGCGCCGCCTGCAGCGCGAGCTTCGTCTCTTCGAGGTGGCCCAGGTCTTCGACGCCGATGGCGTACTCGGTGACGCGGCCGTCGAGGTCGATGAGCGCCTGCGCGGTCGCGAGCGGCACGGTGAGCACCCGCTTGTTCTCGAACGGCATGCTCGACACCGAGTAGCCCTTCACCTCGAGGTCGATGGCGTTGCTGCGGCCGGCCGGGCTGGTCGACTGCACGCTGACCGTGTGCCGCTTCGCGCTGGCCTTCGCCTGCCACTCGGCGATGGAGCCCGCGACGAGCGCGCCGCGCTGCGCGGCCGACGTCGTGAGCAGGGCGTCGGTGGGCGGCAAGGGCGGCGGCACCGCCCAGCCGAAGCTCTCGCTCAGCTCGTAGCCGATGAGCACGTGGGCGCCGTCACCGGGGCTCAGGGGCTCACCACCGGCGCGCACGGTCGACTTCGCGCGTGGGCAGGCCTGGGTCTCGCGCTCGAGGTCGATGGCGCGGCCGATGAACATGGTCTGGGTGCTGCCGTTGCCCACGAGGCCGTTGAAGACGATGCGGCCGGTGACGCCCTTCACGTTGGGCACGGCCTGAATCTTCGCGATGAGCTCGGGCGTGTAGGGAATGTTGAGGCGCGTGGGCACCGACTCGATGCTGTCGACGTAGCCCTTCTTGTGCACCTGAATGGCTCCGCTGCGGCCCTCGACGACGTCGGCGACCATCAGGCCGGCGGCGCCCGAGACGAAGCCTTTGAGCAGCATCACCATGATGACGGCGACGGTGATGGCGGCGCCGGTGATGAGGCTGCGGCGGCCGTTGCGGCCCACGTTGCGTGCTGCGAGTGCGGGGAGTCGGCTCATGGTCTTTGCCTCACGCGGTGGCCAGCGCTTCGACCGGGCGCAGGCGCGACGCGCGCCAGGCCGGCCAGAGGGTCGCGAGCGCGGCGCCGAGCGGCGTGCCGGCGAAGATGCCCGCGATGAAGCGTGAGGTGACGTAGGGGCGCACGATGGAGTCGACCGTCGCGCCGGGCGCAGGGAGCGGGATGCCGTGGTGGTTGAACCACGTGACCAGGGCGAGGCCGACGGCGAGGCCCAGCATGACGCCGGCGGTGCCGATGACGGCGCCCTCGAGCATGAAGAGGCGAATGATCTGCCTGCGGCGCATGCCCACGGCGAGCATGGTGCCGATCTCTCGCGTGCGCTCGAGCACCGTCATCAACATCGCGTTCAAGATGCCGAGCAGCACGACCGCGAGGAACACGGCGCTGATGATGGAAAAGATGAAGTCCTGCGTGCCGTTCAGGCTCTTGATGAAGGGGAAGAGCTCCGACCAGGTGTGCACCTCGTAGTCGGGGCCGAGCTTCGCCTGCAGCGCGTCTTTCACGCCGTCGACCTCGCTCAGCGCGTCGACGGCGATGCCGTACTCGGTGACGCGACCTTCCATTCGCAGCACGCGCTGGGCGATGACGAGCGGCACGAGGCCCACCCGCTTGTCGCCCGGGCTGAAGCTGGGGAAGGTGCCGCCCAGCACGACGTTCTCGCCGTTCAGCGCGCCGTCGCGGTCACCGGCGAGCAGGGCGAGCTGCTGCTCGATGGGCGGCAGCGGTGCGCCGGCTTCGTGCAGCTTCGCGTCGAGGCCGAGCGCGAAGTCGGCGTTGAGCACGAGCTCGGGGGCTTCGGGCGAGGCGGGCATGTGGCCGACCTTCACCAGGTTCGTGCGGCGGGGCGTGACCTTCGCCTCGTTCTCGGGCTCGACGGCGGTGGCGATGAAGAACGACGTCTTGCCCTGGTCGGCCTCGGGCAACATCGAGCCGTCTTCGGGCGGCGGCTGCTTGTCGGGGGTCGAGACCATGGCGCCGAACTCGATGCGAGGTGAGACGGCGATGACGTGGGGTGTGTCGGCGAGCTTCTTTCGCAGCTCGGGCGTGTCGGCCATGTCGAGCTGCAGCGGCGACGTGAGCACGTTCTGCACGTACCCCTTGTGGTGCACCTGCAGGGCGCCGATGCGGCCGCGCACGACGTTCTCGACCATCGTCTCGCGCTGGCCGTTGATGAAACCGCGCAGCGCGGTCATGCCCGTGATGCCGATGACCATCGCGGCGAGCGTGATGGCGGTGCGGCGACGGTTGCGGCGGAGGTTACGAACGGCGAGCTTGAGCAGGGCCATGGCGCGTGACCTGAGTGAACGTTCGTTAAGTTACTGAAGCCCAGAAGAAATCGAGATGGGCGTCGACCTCGGCCTTGAAGCCTTTGAGGTCGGGCGGCCCCTTCGGCATGACGAGGTAGAGCACGCGGAGCATCATGAGCGGGGCCATGAAGGCGATGGTGACGGTCATGGGGTCGCGCTTCTTGATGAGCTTGCGGCGCATCATTTCGACGAAGACGCGCGAGATGTTGCGGCGGGCTTCGAAGGCGTAGGCGGGCAGGTTGAGCACGTCGTGCTGGCCGAGGCGGGGGCCCTCGCTGAGCATGAAGCGGAACATCTTCTGCTCGCTGGGCATGCTCCAGCTCGTGATCATGAACTGCACCACCTGCTCGAGCAGCTGGCGGGGGGGCACGGCGTCGAGCATCGCGCCGATGTCGAGCTCGGCCAGGTGCCGCGCATGGCCCGGCCCGAGCGTCTGGGCGAGGCCGTGCACGATGGCGTCTTTCGACTTGAAGTGGTGGTACAGCGCGCTCTCGCGCACGCCGACCTGCTTCGCGATGTCGCGCATCGACGTGCCGAAGAAGCCGTTTTCGGAAAAGAGGTCGAGCGCCGCGTCGAGAATGTTCTGGCGCGTGTCTCGCTCTTCGCTCTTCTTCGGGCGGCCCATCTAACGACCATTAATAGAACGGTCGTTCAATTAACGTCAAGTGGCGCGCTACTTCGCGGGCCTCAGCACCACGGTGAGGTCTCGCTCGCCGCTCGCGGGTACCTCGACCTTCGCGCGGTAGGCCTCGTAGCCGTCGACGCTGACCTCGAGCCAGTACGAGCCGGCGCCGGCAGGCGGCAGCGTGAGCGGCGTCTTGTCTTTGAGGGGTTCGCCGTTCCAGTACACGTTCGCGCCCGACGGCTGGCTCGTCACCTTCACCACGGCGGCCGCCGTCGGCCGCAAGAATTGCACGCCCAGCACCGCGAGCAGCGCGACGAGCGTGACGCCGAAGAGAAACGCGAACACCGACGTCGACGTCTTCTGCTTCTTTTCGCTGCCGGGCGGCGGCGCCGCCTGCGTCGGCTCGCGGCGCTTCGGCATCGGCTTGGGCTGCGAGAGCGGCTCGTCGATCTCTTCTTCTTCGGGCTCTTCGTACTCGCCGCTGCGAATCAGCTTCGTCGGCTCGCGCGGCTTCGCCTTCGAGCTGCTCTTCGTGCTCTTGCGCTTGCGCTCGTTCGCCGCCTTCTCGATGTCTTTGCCCAGCTGGCTCAAGAACTGCGCGAGCGCCGCCGAGCTCGACGGCAGGCTCTTCTCGACCAGCCACCGCTCGAGCGCGAGCTGCATCTCTTCGCAGTCTTGAAAGCGGTCTTTGGGGTTCTTCGCGAGCGCCTTGAGCACGATGTCGTCGAGCTCGTCGTCGACCCCCTCGGCCGAATCGCCGGGCGGGTCGACGTGGCAGTTGCCGACGGCCGTCAGCGTCGAGACGTCGGTGTCGCGCTTGAACAGGCGAACGCCGGTGATGAGCTCGTGCAGAATGACGCCGAGCGCGAAGATGTCGGTGCGGCGGTCGATGCGCGTGCCCTGGGCCTGCTCGGGCGACATGTACGCGAACTTGCCCTTCAGCACGCCCGCGCGCGTGTGGGTCGACGAGTCGGCGGCCTTGGCGATGCCGAAGTCGACGACCTTCACGTCACCGGTGTGGGTGACGAGAATGTTCTGGGGCGAGACGTCGCGGTGCACGATGCCGAGCGGCTTGCCCTGCTTGTTGGTCTTCTTGTGGGCGTGGTGCAGGGCGGCGCAGGCCTCGGCGACGATGCGGCAGGCGTACTGCGGGGGCATGGGCTGGCCGCGCGCCTCACACATGCGCCAGATTTCGCGCAGGTCGCGGCCGTCGACGTACTCCATGGCGATGAAGTAGGTGCCGCCCTGGGCGCCGAGGTTGTAGATCTGGGTGATGTTCGGGTGACTGAGCCGCGCCGCGATGCGGGCCTCGTCGAGGAACATCTTGATGAACTGCGGCTCGCGCGCGAGGTGCGGCAGAATGCGCTTGATGCAGAGCTCTTTTTCGAAGCCCTCGAGGCCGAGCTGCTTGGCGCGAAAGATTTCGGCCATGCCGCCCGTGGCGATGCGCTCCAGCAGCTCGTAGTTGCCGTAGGTCTCGGACACGGGGCCCCTCAAACCCTAGTAGACTGGTGGTCGATGGACGACGCCAACAAACCACCGTCTCAGGTTTTCCTGATGTCCGACGGGACGAAGGCCGACTTCGAGGAGTTCTTCAAGAAAGACCCCATCGGCGCCGCCCAGTACGCCACCGGCCTCGCGAAGGCGACGCAGCAGAAGTTCGAAGGCTTGGAAGAGATGGAAAAGATGCTCGACGAGCCGAACGTGCCCATCGAGGTGCGCAAGCAGAAGCTGTCGAGCCTGGGCGCCACCAAGAGCGTGAGCTTGTTCAAGTTCGTCGAGACGACCGAGGCCCGAATTCAGGCCCGCGACGACACCCTGGGGTGGACGACGGGCTGATCCACCTCAAAAGAGCGCACACGCGCCCCCACTGAAGGGCGCATGCGGCTCGTCACCCTCTCGCTGTTCCTGACCGTTGTAGCCTGCAGCTCAGCCGGCGTCGCGCCGTGCTCGGCATCGACCTGCGCGGGGTGCTGTGACCCGACCGGCGTCTGCCGCGTCGGCGCCGACGACGGCCAGTGTGGCGCCGCGGGCAACGTCTGCACAGCCTGCAGCGCGAACCAGGTGTGTACGGCCGGCGCTTGCACGGCGCGCGTCGGCGGCGATGGCGGCACGGCGGGCGACGGCGGCACCCGCGGCACCGGCGGCGGCTCGGGCAACCCGGGCACGGGCGGCGGAGGGGGCTCGAGCTCGGGCACCGGCGGGGGCGGCGGCGCCCTGCCGCTGCCGGTCGTGTCGCGCTGCGCGGGCTCGCTCATCGAGTGTGGCTTCGAGTGTGTCGACCCGTCGACCGACGAGAGCAACTGCGGCCAGTGCGGCACGCGCTGCATGGCCGGGCTGGTGTGCAACCGCGGCGCGTGTGAGGCGCTGCCGGCCGACTGCGTGGTGAACCCGTGCCCCGGCGACTTCGGGTGCAACCCGCAGACGCGCACCTGCATGCAGCAGTGCTTCTCTGACGCCGACTGCCGCGGCGGCGCCGAGTGCTCGACGGCGGGCCGCTGCACCTGCCCGGCCGGCAGCCAGGCGTGCGGCGACCGTTGTGTGAGCGCGTACCCGGTGACCAGCACGTGCCGGTGTGAGCCCGGCTTCGAAGGGCTTGGCGAGTGTGTCGACGTCGACGAGTGCTCGCGCGGGCTCTCGACGTGTGGCCCGAACGCGACGTGCCAGAACCAGATCGGCAGCTTCAGCTGCACGTGCAACGCGGGCTACAAGATGGAGGGCGGCGCGTGTGTCGTCGACCGCTGCGCGACGAACAACGGCGGCTGCTCGCCGAAGGCGCAGTGCTACTCGTACGGCGGCCAGTCAATGTGTCAGTGCAACTCGGGCTACGACGGCGACGGCGTCACGTGCACCCCGGTCTGCTACCCGGGGGGCAGCTGCCCCGAGGCGGGCCTCGCGTGCTACCCGGTCACGACCTACGAAGGCCGGTGCGAGACGGCAGGCAGCGGCGGGCCGGGCGCGGCGTGTACGACGAACAGCAACTGCATGCCGGGCACGCGGTGCGAGCGCATGGCGTCGGGCGTGTCGGGGTTCTGCGCGACGACGTGCTACTCGACGGGCGGCGCGGGCTGCACGGCGAACGAGCAGTGCGTGTTTCACGACGGGGCCTACGTGTGCCTGGCGCGCTCGAGTCAGGCGTGCAACGCGCTGGCCCAGAACTGCGCGAGCGGGGCGTGTGTCGCGTACATGGCCACCGACGTGTGCATGGCCACGTCGAACGTCGCGATCGGTCAGCCGTGCATGTACGTCAACGAGTGCGTGGCGGGCTCGGTCTGCATGGGCAACGCGACGAGCGGCTATACGTGCCGCCCCATCTGCGACCCCATGGGGCCGGCGTGCCCGGCGGGCAGCGGCACGTGCGCGAAGCTGAGCGACCGACCGTGGGGTGGCTGCGTGCCGTGAAGCCCCGCGCCACTGGCGCGGAAACGGCGCAGCGATCAGAGGCCCCGCGCCTCTGGCGCGGAAGCGGGAGCGCAGCGACCAGGAGCCCCGCGCCTCTGGCGCGGAAGCGGGAGCGCAGCGACCAGCTCAGGGCGCGGGTGCGAGCACGACGACGCTGTAGCCGACCGCGGTCGTGGAGCCAGGGTTCGCGTACGCGTGGCGCTGGTCGCCGCGAAACACGACGACGTCGCCGGGCGCGAGCTCGAACTTCTCACCGCTCGCGGTCAGGGTGAGGCTGCCGCTCTCGCAGGTGAGGTACTCGCGGGTGCCGGGCGTGTGCGGCACGCCGGTCATGCCCGAGCGCGGCGGCAGCTCGAGGCGCTCGAGCGTGAGGCCCGGCAGCGGGTCGGGCAAGAGCGAGCGCAGTGTCACGGGCCCGCGCGACTTCACCTTCAGCTCGTCTCGCGCGTAGCGGCGGCCGGTCGCCTTCGGCGCCGAGACGAGCTCTTCGAACGAGACCTGCAGGGCAGCTGCGACCTTCGCGATGACCTGCAGCGTCGGGTTCGCAGCGCCCGACTCGAGGTTCGCCCAGGTGGCGCGGGGCAGGCCGGCGAGCTTCGCCATCTGCTGCTGGCTCATGCCGCGCCCGCGGCGCAGGTCTTGGAGGTTGCGACCCAGCCGCGACGCGATGTCCATGAACCCGCGAGCTAGCGCAGGTCGTAGCGCGTGACGACGGGATAGTGGTCGCTCGTGGTCGTGCCGTACTGCCGCACGTAGGGCTCGAGCTTCACGACGTGCGCCGAGCCGTCGATGTAGCGCGCGGCGAGCTCGTTCGTCGCGAGGTGGTGGTCGATGGTGTTGGGGTACTCGACGGTGGTGGCGACGCCCGCGCGGGTGAGCGCGTCGGTGGTGAAGTGGTAGTCGGGGCTCTGAGCGAGCTCGGCGAAGGGGCTCTCGTGGCCGCGGTACGTCGAGGTGTCGAGGTCGTCGTTCAGGTCGCCGACGACGAGCACCCAGCGCGTCGGGTAGGTGGCGTCGAGGTACGTCTTCAGGGCGGTGGCGGCGGTGCGGCGGCGGCTCCAGCCATCTTGGTTCGCCATGGCCTTGAAGTGGGCGACGATGACGACGAGCGTGCGCGGGCGACCGTCTTCGGTGAAGCGCAGGTGCACCTCGAGCGGCGGGCGGCCGGCGAACGCCCACGACTGCTGGGTGAGAATGAGCTTCGAGGCCTCGACGGTGAAGCGACGGCGGTAGACGAGCGCCAGCTTCTGCTCGCCGGCGGCGTAGAAGGCGGGGTCGACCGAGAGTACGCCGGCGTGGTCGGGCAGCCGGGCCAGCAGCTCGGCGAACGCGTCGGGCGACACCACCTCGACGAGGCCGAGCAGGTCGAGGTCGAGCTGCTTCACGACGCGCTCGACGTTCGTCTGCTGGCGCCACTCGGGTGAGGGGCCGTTGACGGGGTCGCCGTACCACTCGACGTTCCACGAGCCGACGTCGACGGTCTCGGGGCGGTCTTCGCTCGGCACGGCGAGCGCCTGCTGCTCGGCGTCGAGGTCGAGCGGGTCTTCGGCCGTGACGGGTTCCGCGGGGAGCCCACAGGCAACGAACAGCGACGCGGCGAGCAAGAGTCTCATGGCGCGTACCCTCGCGCGACGCTGGCACCTTCAAACAGGTCCAGTTCTGTGATTTTCATTGTGCCAGTTGAAGCCGACCTGGAACCTGGCGCTCGAGCTCGACCGAGGCTCACACCTGCCGCTGCCGCAGCAGCTGGTGAACGCCGTGGTCGAGGGGGTGCGGCGGGGGCGGCTCGCTCCCGGCGCGGGGGTGCCGAGCACGCGGCGCCTGGCGGCGGAGCTGGGCGTGCACCGCAACACCGTGGTGGCGGCGTTCGACGACCTGGTGGCGCAAGGGTGGCTCGAGACGACGCGGGCGTCGCACACGCGGGTGACGCGGGCGCTGCCCGAGAGGGTGACCGAAGCGGGGCGACGCGGGCGGGGCATCGGGTTCGAGCTCGGCGCGTGGAAGAGCTCGGCGGCGACCTTCGAGGCGGTGCCGAAGCGGGTGCTCGACTTCACCGGCGGGCTGCCCGACCCGCGGCTGTTCGACTCGCGGCTGCTGGCGCGGGCGTACCGGCGCGCGTTGAAGCGCACGTCGCTCGACTTCGGCAGCCCCGCAGGTGACCCGGTGCTGCGCGCGCGGCTGGCGGCGATGTTGTCGCAGCGCCGCGCGCTGGCGGTGACGGCAGACGACCTGCTGGTGACGCGAGGCAGCCAGCTCGCGCTGCACCTGCTCGCGCTGGCGATGGTGCGGCGGGGCGACGTGGTGGCGGTGGAGTCACCGGGCTACCCGTCGGCGCGCGAGGCGTTCAGCCTGCCGGGCGCGCGGCTCTTGCCGATACCGGTCGATGCCGAGGGGCTCGACGTCGAGGCGCTGGCGAAGAGGCTGCGCACGACGCGGGTGCGGGCGCTGTACGTGACGCCGCACCATCAAGACCCGACGACGGTGACGCTGTCGGCGCGGAGGCGCCTCAGGCTGCTCGAGCTGGCGCGGGTGCACCGCTTCGCGGTCATCGAGGCCGACTACGACTACGAGTTTCAATACGACGCGGCGCCGGTGCTGCCGATGGCGAGCTCCGATGCACACGGGGTGGTGGTGTACGTGGGCACGTTGAGCAAGGCGCTGGCGCCGGGGCTGCGGGTGGGCTTCGTGGCGGCGCCGCGGCCATTGCTCGAGGCGATGCTGGCGGTGCGCGGGCAGGTCGACCGGCAGGGTGACCTGGTGCTCGAGCGCGCGGTGGCCGAGCTGCTCGACGACGGCGAGGTGCTGCGGCACTCGCTGAAGGCGAGGCGGGTGTTCCACGCGCGGCGCGACCTGCTGGGTGCGCTGCTCGAGAGGCGGCTGGGCGGGGCGCTGCAGTTCGAGCTGCCGCGCGGCGGGCTGGCGCTGTGGGCGAAGGCCGCGCGGGGCATCGACGTCGAGCGCTGGGCGCGGCGGGGGCTCGAGAGAGGCGTGCGATTCTTCACGGGGCGGTCGTACTCGCCGAGCGGCGAGAAGCTGCCGTACCTGCGGCTGGGGTTCGGCCACCTCGACGAGCGGGAGCTCGAAGAGGCGGTGCGGCGCATGGCCACTGCGCAATAAAGGGGACAGGCTACTCAATTGCGCAAGCAGTGACTTCGCGAGGTTCCACAGACGCGATTGCGCAAAAAAGTAGCCTGTCCCCTTTATTGCGCAACCGCTTGGACATCTGACAACGCGTTGGCATTTATGACACGCCATTGTCGGCCGGCACATCTCACCGGCATGGAACTCAAGAACAGAAGAGTCATCATCACGGGGGCGAGCAGAGGTCTCGGAGCAGCGCTGGCACGAGGCCTGGCCGCGAAGGGCGCGAAGCTCTTGTTGGTCGCGAGAAACGCAGGGCCGCTCGCAGAGGTCGCCCGCGCCACGAACGCACACGCGGTGACCGTCGACGTGGGCGCCCCCGGCGGGGCGCTGGCGATCGCGGCCGCGGCGCAGGCCCTGCTCGGCGGCGTCGACGTCGTCATTCACAACGCGAGCGTGCTGGGCCCGGTGCCGCTCAAAGGCCTGCTCGACACGACCGACGACGAGCTCGAGGCGGCGCTCGAGGTGAACCTGCTCGGGCCCTTCAGGCTGACGCGGGCGCTCGCGGGCGCGATGGCGCTGAAGGGCCGCGGCGTCGTGGTGCACGTCACGAGCGATGCGGCGACGAACGTGTACCCGACGTGGGGGGCGTACGGGGTGTCGAAGGCGGGGCTCGAACATCTGGGCCGCATCTGGGCCGCCGAGCTCGAAGGCCGCGGCGTGCAGTTCATCACGTTCGACCCGGGCGGGATGGACACGAAGATGCACGCCGACGCGATGCCCGACGCCGACCCGGCGACGCTGGCGCGGCCGGCGGTGGTGGCCGAGCGGCTCATCGCGCAGCTGGAGGGCTCGTCATGAAGGCGGGCACCGACTGGGCGAGGCCGCCCGAAGACGTGAAGCTGCTCTACGTCGACTCGCGGGCCGAGGCGTTTCGTGACCAGCGCTTCACCGAGCTGCCGGAGCTCTTGGGCAAAGGCGACCTGCTGGTGCTGAACGACGCGGCCACCCTGCCCGCTTCGCTGCGGGCGGGCGACGTCGAGGTGCGGCTCGCAGGCGAGCTCGAGGGCGGCGCGTTTCGCGCGGTGCTGTTCGGCGCGGGCGACTGGCGAACCGACACCGACGTGCGGCCGGCGCCTCCGGTGCTGCGGGCGGGCGCGGTGTTGCGCTTCGGCGACGGGTTGTCGGCGATGGTCGAGAGCGTGTCGACGGTGTCGCCACGGCTGGTGTCGGTGAGGTTCGACAGTACGGGCGCGGCGCTGTGGGAGTCGCTGTACCGGCACGGCCGCCCGATTCAGTACGCGTACCTCTCGAAGCCGGTGCCACTGTCGGCAGTGCAGACGAGCTACGCGGCGAGGCCGTGGGCGTCAGAGATGCCGTCGGCGGGGCGGCCACTGCGCTGGCCGACGCTGTCGAAGCTGCTCGAGGGCGGCGTGAAGGTGGCGACGCTGACCCACGCGGCGGGGCTGTCGGCGACGGGCGACCGGGCGCTCGACGCGGCGCTGCCGCTGCCCGAGCGGTACGAGCTGCCGGCCGAGACGGTCGCGGCGGTGGCGGCAGCGAAGCGGGTCATCGCGGTGGGCACGACGGTGGTGCGGGCGCTCGAGGGCAACGCGCGGTCGAACGGCGGGCGGCTGGTGGCGGGCCGTGGCGTGACCGACCTCATCATCGGGCCGACGACGTCGCTGAGCGTGGTGGACGGCATCTTGAGCGGCATGCACGAGCCGGGGTCGAGTCACTTCTCGCTGCTGACGGCGTTCGCGCCGGGGGCGCTCTTGGCGAAGGCGGCGGCGCACGCCGAAGGTGCGGGGTACCTCGTGCACGAGCTGGGCGACAGCACGCTGGTGGTGTGAGCGGCCCCTCAGAACGACATGCCGCCGATGGAGTCGCGCAGCACGAGCAGGCTGCCGTCTTTCATCTGCGCGACGAGGTAGCCGTTCGCGCCGAAGTTCGTCTTGCGCGAGTCGTCGGTCACGACGAGCGCGACGTTCTTCACGTCGGGGCGCGTGAGCAGCTTCTTCAGGCCGTCGACGGCCTTGGGCTCCATCGCGGCGTCGCCGAGCAGCTGCCAGAGCTCGGGGCTCTTCGGCGACTTCACCTCGAACGAAAACGCGCCGTAGTCTTTCGTCTTCGCCGGGTCTTTGAAGCCCATCGCCTTCAGCACGTTGTCAGCGGTGAACGTCTTGACCGGGCCGCGGCGGTGCGAGACGCCGACCATGCCGCCGCTGTCTTCGCCGAGGAAGCCCAGCGAGAGCCCCGACGCGAGCTTCTTCGCCTCGGCGAACGCATCTTGGGCGAGCGTGTTCTTCGAGGCGGCGGCGGAAAGAGCGGTGGAAACGACGGAGCGGCGAATCGAGAGGGTCATGGCGCGCACCGTGCCGTGCGACTGGCACCCCCAGACAGGTCCAGTTCTTCGAATTCGCATGTACCAGCTCCGAAAAAGAGCAATGGGGTCTCGAGCTGCTGCAACTCTCTCTCTGCGCAGCAGACTGGGACGTGGTCGTCAGCGAGCGGAGTCGCGACTGCGTGGTCGAGCGAGCTAACGCACGGGTGCCGGGCCGGCGTCGACGCCAGCATCGGGGTTGCGGCACCCGCCGTCAGGGCCGTCGCAGCGGTAGCGGCGGCCTCCGTCGGGTCGCAGGTCGGGGAGCTCGCACGCACACGAGATGCGCCGGTCGGAGCCGCTGAGGCAGCTCCTGAGGTTCCACTCCGCAATCGCGAGCCGCCGCTCCTGGGCGTCACAGGGCACGTTGCGGCCGTACTGGTACTGCTCCATCTGGAGGTTCAGACAGGCCAGCAAGGCAGCGTGGGCATCGTCCCGCGCCTTCTTCTCGGTCGCGCACGGCGACTCGAGCGCCGCCGACGTCACTTCGCAGGTGGGCTCGCCGAGGTCGCTTCCGCACGCCAGCCAGAGGCCGGCGAGCAACGAGGTCGTTCGCAGGGAGTTCATGCGCCACCTCAGAAGCAGGTGCTCAAGTCGTTGCCCGGCGCGGGTGGCGTGAACCAACCGTAGGTCCTGCCGCCGGGACCAGACCAGGTGGCGGTCACGCCGGTGGTGCTCGAGACGGGCCGACCGTTGACCGAGACGTTCGTCGTCGAGACGGTGTCGAGGACGGCGGTGGCGCCGGCAGGCAGCGTTGGGTCTTTGTAGGGATTGGTGCAACCCGCCGAGCAGTTCAGCCCGTCGGTGGTCATCGTGGCCGAGACCGTCACCTCACCGGTCGCGACGTCCTTGCACACGTAGGTCGTCATGCCGCTGGTCTTCGTCTGAGTGCAGGCTCCGCGAGTCTCCTTCGTTTCTTTCAGGCAGACCCGCTTGGTGCATTCGCAGCGCTTGCCATCGACGTCCTTGATCTCGGTCTCTTCGATACAGTCGATGCCGGTCCCTGCGTCTGCGCGGCCCGCATCCTCCGAGCCTCCGCGGCCTGCATCCTCCGAGCTTCCGCGGCCCGCATCCTCCGAGCTGCCGCCCCCCCGCGGTTCAACGCCAATCTCCAACCGTCGGCCCTCGTCGGCGAGCGGCTCGCCGTCCGTGGACGTCGCGGTCGACACGCCGCAGCACACCAGTACCAACGCCGAGGCACAACAGGCTGAAGTGAGGTTCATGACCGCCCGTGGTGCACGGGCGGTGCCGTGGGCGAAGCCTGCGACATCGCCTCAAAGGCACGCAACGCGATGCTCTTTCCGGCAACGCGAAGACGGCTGAGGCGATCGTCCGACTCGCGAAGACAGAGATTCGTGATGCGTGCGCTCTGGGCGCTGCTGTGTGCATCTTGCAGGCTTTCGACGACACGTGCCGGTCGAGCTGTGAACCGATGGTTCACCGCGCGGCCGCAACCGTGAACACGGCGGCTACCTGGCTCGCTGGAACCTGGCGTCGCGACGCGTGAAATTCCCTGGCACCCGCCTCGCAAAACCGAGCGGTCATGGGAACTGAGCTCACGACTTCAACTCCTCGCAGCCCGCGCAGCCACCACCTCTCGACCCGCCCCAGCGAGGTCGGCTCCGCGCCGGCACCGAGGTCTTCGCCACCGCCGTCTCGCCCGACCGGGCACTCGGTGGCCTCGACTTTCGAGCCTCGCACACACGTCACGGCCGACCCGCGCGTGCGGCTCGAGAGCAGCCTCGAGCGCAGCGGAGCTCCGGCCGAGGTTCGCTCGCGCGTGCTCGCGCGCCTCGACCGGCTGCCCGAAGAAGACGCCGCCCGTGAGCGCGCCCTGCTCGAGCGGGTCTCTTCGGGCCCGAACGCCAGCCGCGCCGTGCGCGCGTATGACGAGGTCGCGCGCATCGCCGAATCGAGCGCCACCGCGCGCCAGCGCCTCACGCCCGAAGTTCGCGAGGCCCTCGTGCGCGGCGTCGCCGACCCCCGCACGCCCGGTGACCCGCTCGGCAACAAGGGCATCATGGGCGTGCGCCAGGCCACCACCGCCGCCGAGACGCTCGTACACATGCCGCGCGACCGTTACGACGCGGTGAGCGGCCTGTTGTCGAGCGCTGGTCGTTCGCATTCAGCGGCGCCGAGCGCCGACCCGAGCACCGAGCGCGCACTCATACTCGAGGCGGTCGCGGCACGCTCGGAAGAGCTGCGTGGCCGCGGCACCGCCGGTGACCGCGCCCTCGACCAGGTGCGCGGCTTCGCGAACGACGTGCGCGGCCTCTCGCGGGAAGAGCTGGTGCGCACCACGTCGGCCATCGACGTCGACTCGCGGGTGAGCAGCTCGACCACCGACCCCGAGCACCTCGGCCGCACCGGCACCGACGCGGTCGGCGACAACGACGGGCTCGTTCAGCGCTTCCGCGATTCGTGCTCGCCGACCGTCGCGCAGATGGAGCGCGCCGAGCTCGACCCCGTCCACGCGCGCCGCCTGCACCGCGACGGCGTCTCGTCGGGCGCCACCACGGGTGACGTCGCCGCCGAGCAGCGCCGCACCCTCGAGGCCCACGGCGGCCGCGCCGTTTCGCGCGAGTCGCACGACCGCGCCATCGATGCGGTGAGCCGGCTGCTCAACGCCTTCGACGCGGCGCACGCCTCGCCCGAGATGCGCTCGCGCATGGTGCGGTACGCGCGCGGCCAGGTGACCGACACCGAAGAGTTGATGCACGTGCGCGCCGACCTCGAGACGCTGCGGAGCGCGAGCGGCGGCTCACCGAGCGTGGAAGACCTGCAGGTGGTGCGCGAGGAGTCGCGAG
Organism: Myxococcaceae bacterium; assembly: GCA_016793725.1. Lineage (GTDB taxonomy): Bacteria > Myxococcota > Myxococcia > Myxococcales > Myxococcaceae > Xiheicaenimonas > Xiheicaenimonas phototrophica. The sequence continues at coordinate 21,065 of JAEUJP010000402.1, forward strand.
CGCCGCGCGGCCGCGGCGTGGACCTGGGGGTCGCGCTCAACCGCGTCGCCGGCGATGCCGCGAACGCGCGCTACGTCACGCGCAACGTCGGAGCGCACGGGCTCACCGCGAGCCAGGCCAACGACCTCGCCCGGCGCATCGCCGCCGGTAACGACGTGGGCATGCGCATCACCGATGCGCAAAACCACGGCGGGCACGCGATGCTCATGACCGACGTGCGCGGCTCGGGCGCCGACCGCGAGTTTCTCGTATCCGACCCGTGGTCGGGTCGCTCGGCGTGGGTGCGCGAGAGCGAGCTGCGTGCTCCGCACACGCCCGCGTTCGAACGGGAGTTCGGCTTGGGGTGGGACCGAATGCGGCAGTTCTATGTCCCGCAGTGATGGCGAGGGGCCGCGACTGCCAGGCAGAGAAACCTGGCCCCCTTCATCAATCGCGCAGCACGCCCAGCTGCCTGAGGCGCGTCTCGGCCGGGGTCTCGCCGAAGAGCTGGTTCGCCACCTCGGACGTCACCCACAGCGCCGCGCCGCCCACCAGCACACCCCACCCGACCGGGCCGCTCATCAGGCCGCCCACCAGCATGCCGGCGCTGCCCACGGCGCTGCCCGAGCTCGCCAACCCGCCCACCAGGTCTCCGTCGGCGAACTCGCCGTACGCCTCGTAGCCCGACTTCGCGACGTCCCAGACGCCGAGCACGCGGCCGACCACCTTCTGGCCCAGCGCCTCGGCGACGAGCTTCGCTGACTCGACGCCGGTGTCGGCCACGGTCGAGAGGTCGTTCGGGTCGAGCGCGAGGAACGTGAGCGCAGCCGTCACCCGGTCGAGCCCCGCCCCGAGCCGGCCGCTGGTCGAGAGCTTGCTGCCGGGCTCGGCCGCCAGCTTGCCCAACCACGCCGCTTCTGCCCGCAGCCCACGCGCCTCGAGCCCCGAGAGTGCAGCGGCGCGGGCCTCAGCAGACAGCTCGAGGAAACGTGAAGCCGCGAGCGCGTCGCTCTTCTCGGGGGAGAGCAGGCGCAAGGCAGCGGCGTTGCGCTCGAGAAGCGCGGCGCGCTCGGCGGGGGGCAAGAGCCGCGCGCGCAGGTCGAGCTCCTGGCTCGCGAGGTACCTCGCCTGCGGCTCGACGAGGTACTGGAACCGCGCCGCCACCTCGACGCGCATGGCCTCGAGGCGACCGGCCAGCGGGCCCTGCATCAGCGCGGCGATGTTGGCGCGCACCTTTTCGACGTCGACGCGACCCTCGAGCTCGGGCTGCTCGGCGAGCTTGAGCGCGGCGAAGTTCTGCCCGAGCTGCCACATCGGGGTGTCCTTCTCGGCCGCGAGCACGGCGGCCGACAGCGCCGCGCGGTAGCGGTCGTGGAAGGGGCCGAGGCTCTTGGTGACTCCGCGCTCGGGCAACAGCTCGAGCAGCCGCTGCCGCGAGGCCGCGTCGCCTTGCGTGACGGCGAGCTCGACGACGCGCCGCTGCTGCTCGCCGCTGAAGGTGCGAAACACGGGCTGGTCGAGCTCGCCCAGCGCCCCGTGTCGCAAGAGCAGGTCGACCACCGCGTCTCGCCCCGGCCCGAGCGGCAGCCCTTCGAGCCGGGCGCCGAGGGTCGCGCGCACGGTGGGCGGCAGCTGGCGCTCGTACACGCGCGCCAGCCCCAGCGCGGTGTGCGCGTCGAGCCGCTCGAGCAGGCTTCTCTGCAGCTCGGGCGTCGAGGCGAGCAGGCCCGCGACCGTTCGCGCGGCAGGCACCTCACCGGGCGGCTTCTGCACCACCGCGCGCAGCGACTGGCCGCGCAGGGCGTCGAGCAGCCATTCTTGATGTCTGGGCTCGAGGGGCAGCCCGAGCTGACCGACGAGCTCGGACGCGGCGGTCGAGACCTCGGGCCCGCCCCAGCGCAGCGGCACCTCGAGGCGCTCGAGCAGCGCGGCGCGCTCTCGGGGGGCAGTGGCGACGCGACCCATCGCGCGCAGCGTGGCGGCGCTGGTCGAGTGGTCGACCTTGAGGCCCAGCAGGGCGGCCTTCGCGGTGGCGTCGCCCTTCCCCGCGAGCTCGGCGAGCAGCTCGGCGGCGGCGGGCGACTGCCACACCTGCTGCGCCAGCGCCTTCACCGCCTCGGGCTCGCCGAGCCGCGCGCCGCTCATGGCGCGCTCGAGGTCCTCCTTCGAGCCCCCCTCCGTCCACCGGTCGATGCGCCGAGCGACGTAGGCGCGGACGTCGGCGAGGTCGGTCTGGTCGAACACCTGGCGCAGGGCCCCGCAGGCTTCGGGGCGCTTCTTGGCGGCGGTGACGAGCGCGTCGAGCGCGTGCGGGTCGCCCGCGGCGGCCTGCTGCACCAGGGCCTCGACGGTCGAGCGCGGGCCGAAAACGCCCTGCAGGCTCTCGCCGAGCCGCTCGGCGGCGCGGCGGGGCAGGCGCTCGCCAGCCTCGACGAGCAGCTTCGCAGCGTTGACGCCGTGGGGGCCGGTGAGTGACTGGCGCAGTGCGCCGAGCACCGCGGGGCTGCGCGCGCCCTTCAGCCGGTCGTCGGGAAACGCGAGCGAGCGGTCGACGAGCTGGTGCCCCGCCCAGCCGGCCTGCTCGCCAGCAGTCGCCGCGAGCCTGGCGAGCGTGTCGAGCACCTGGCCCTCGAGCGCCGTGTCGTACTGCGTGGCCTGCAAGAGCGCGCGGCCTTCGATGTGCGTCCACCTCTCGGGCACCGACAGCATCAGCGGCGCGAGCTCTCTGCGGTGCGAGCCGACCTGCTCGGCCATCGCGCGCAGCAGCACGGCGCCACCGGGGCCGGCGAGCTGATGCTCGAGCCGCTCGCGCGTCACCCGTGGGGGCCTGGCGAAGAAGCCCTTCAAGAGCGCGGCGGGGTCGGTCGCCTTCGTGCCGGCGGCGACGAACGCGTCGCCCGAGAATGCGGGAGCGGAAACGGCCCGCGGCCCCGGCGACTTCACCGGGGCCGCAGGCCGACTCGAAGAGCGAATGGGCGTCGGCATCGCGAGCCCTCAGAGGTACCGGCACTGGCAGCCGAGCGAGACGAGCCCGAGCAGGTAGACCTTCGCGCAGGTGCCGCTGACCACGTAGCCCTGGGCGCCGAGCCAGCCCGCGACCGTGTCGACGCCGCCGGCGATAATCTGCGGAGGAACCGTGAGGCCCGCGGTCGCGGCGGTGCCGAGCATGTCACCCAGCGTCATCCCGCAGCGGAAGGCACGGCAGCGGCCGAACGTAATCTCAGAGTCGCTGCAGAACTTGTTCGGCAGGCTGATGCACCATTCCATGCCGCAGGCCGAGTCGGCGGGAGCCGCGGCGAAGCTGCGCTCCGAGGTCACCACCTCGGCCTGCACCGTGTAGTTCGCGCCGCCGTAGCTCACGTTCATCGTGCCGTGCACGACGGGCCCACCGCTGCGGTCTTCGAACGCGCAGAGCGTGCGGTACTGCGAGGCGTTCGCGATGACCTGCGCGACCTGGTTCGCGGCGACCGGGGCAGCGTTCGAGGCCTTCAGGTCGCCGGCGCCGAGCGCGCCGCCGCTGAACGAGAGTGGGTTCAGCATCACCGTGCCGCCGCTCTTCGGCAGCGGCAGGTCCTGCAGGCGCAGCGCGAGGCCGACGCCGTCGCCAAGCCGAATCGCGATGGGCGCCTCGTCGATGCTCGGGGCGGGGCCGCGGAGCTCGAGCGCGACCTGCTCCTGACCGAAGAACGACGCGATGCCGTTCTCGGTGGGGGCCTTCGCTGCGGTGGCGCGCTGGCTCGCTTCGTCGAGCCCGTCTCGTGAGACGACGACCTCTTGGGTTCCACAAGCCGAGAGCACGCAGACGAAGCAGGCGACGAAGGTGAAGCGCATGGTGAGGCTCCTTTCGAGGGTGGGTGCAGCGGGCAGGCTCGATTGCACTTCGTCAGCCACTGCTCCCTCGACGCTCATTCGCACCCTTCCGCGCACCCCAAAGGCAACGGGTTGCCGAGTCAGGCCGTTTGCATCAAGCAAGGCACCGGCTCGCGCACCGAGCCCGGGTCGTAGCCGGCGCCGCGCAGCATCGAGGCGAGCACGTGGTCGGGCCGCAGCACGACGGCGTCCATGTCGTTGAGCGCGACCTGGCCGTCCGAGCGGCGCACGGGCTGGGGCTCCATGCCGACGTCGCTCGACGCGCCGACGACACGGTTGTGCGGCACGCCGGCGCCGAGCAGCGCGCAGCAGTTGGTGAGCGAGTGGTCGCGGCCGCGCGCGGGGTTGAGCAGCGCGGTGCGGGTGAACTCGCTGAACAGCAAGACGGTGGTGTGGTCGATGAGCTTGCCGCCGGCGGGGTGGCTCAGGGTGCGCAGGTCTTCCATCAGCAGCGCGACCTTGTCGAACGCCTCGACGAGGCGGGTGGCGTGGAAGGTGCCGTGGTTCGACGCATGGGTGTCGAGCTCGTCCTGCATCTGCACGGTGACGCAGTTCGAGACGCCGGTGCGCAGCGCCTGGCGCGCGATGAACGCGGCGGCGCCCGGCGTGCCGGGAAACGCGCCGTAGCGCAGCACGTCGGGGGTGTTCGCCGGGTGGCCGAGGTCGAACTCCCGGGCCAGCCCCGAGGCGAACATCTCGTCGTTGCGAGCCTGCGCCTGGCGCACGCTCAGACGCACGCCGCGCGGGTCGGGCACGGGGTCGCAGCGCTGCGCGGCGCGGTACCCGGCCAGCAGTGACGGCGGGGCGGTGAGCTTCGCGAGCGCGAGGTCGCCGAAGTAGCCCGCGAGCCCACGCGTGAACGCGGCGGTGAGCGAGTACGTGCTGTCGATGCTGGCGCGAAACGGCCGGGCCGCGGGGGTGGCGCCCTCGTAGTAGGCCTCGACGTCGAAGACGAGGTTGGGAATCTGGCCGAGCTTGTCGGGGCGCGCGGCGGCGAGCTGCTCGGCGACCATCGCGCCGGTCGAAGAGCCGCGGGCGTTCTGGCCGGCGGGCGCCTTGCCGGTGAGGAAGCGGCGCATGCCGACCTGGTGGGTGAGCGTCTCCATCGACATGCCGCGCACGACGCACATCTGGTCGAAGTGCTCACGCAGGCGGCCGATGCTCGGGCCGAACGCGATGTTGCTGCCGGTGGGGCGCACGACCGCACGGCCGAGGCCCACGGGCAGGTCTCCCCACGCGAGCTCGATGCCGGTAGTCGCCTTCAGCGCGTCGGGGAACTGGGCGGGGTCGCGCGGGTCGAAGCACTGCGTCTGGTCCCACCCGCCCGAGAAGTAGAGGAAGAGGAACTGGCGGTTCGGGTCGATGGTGGAGGTCTGCGCGAACGAGCGGCCGAAGCTCGCGGTGACGCCAGCGGCCCCCAGCGCTCTCATCAAGTCTCTTCGGCTCAGGCTCATGGGCGGGCTCCTCTTTTTCAGTAGGTGACGAACTCGGGGTCGGTGAGCATCAGCGTGCAGACGCCCGCCCAGGCCCAGGCGTCGGGGTACGGGTCGGCGAGGTTGCGCAGGTAGAGCTGCTGCCAGACCTCGACGTAGGGCTCGATGGCGGCGGTCTCGGCGGGGGAGACGAGCTCGCCGTGCAGGTGCAGCTTCGCGTCGCGCAGGTTCTGCTCGACGGCGGCGCGCACGGCGGCGTTGTCGGTGCCGGCGTCGGAGGCCGGTGGAATGCGCATCACGAAGCGGCGCAGCGCGGGGTTCGGCTGGGTCAGGTCGCGCACCACCATCGAGGCGCAGACCTCGCTGGCCCAGTTGTCCATGAACTTGGTGAAGGTGGGGCCGATGTCGAGGCTCTCGCGGAACTCGGAGAGGTAGTCGGGCTGCCCGAGCACGGTACGCAGGAATGGCACCACCTCGATGGGCGGGTTCGCGGGGCCGACGGCCCAGGTGTCGCCGGTGAGCGTGATGATGGTCTGCTCGAGCTGCTGCACCGAGAGGCGACGGGAGCGGCGGCCGAGCGGCTCGGGGCCGAGCGACGCGGGGCCGGCGTCGGCGACGTCGACGCTCGACCAGTGGTCTTTCACCGTCAGCTCGGGTGGGGGCGCGACGACCGCGGGTTCGCCCGGGCAGGCGCTCGAGGCCACCCAGCAGACGGCGAGCAGCACGAACCGCCGCGAGCGGCTCTGGGCGGTGCCCGGAGCAGAGGGTGGTGAGGCCGGGCTCTTCGCCGGCCGGGCGAGAGCAGGTCTCATGGCTCGGCTCCTTCCTGGGTGCGGTACTGGCGGGTGAAGACGAGGTCTTTGACCAGCGCGCGCAGGTCGTGATTCGACGCGCGGAAGCGCTCGGTGAGCGAGTCGACGAGGGCGCGCTCGTCGGCGAGCTCTTCCCGCGGCGCACGGCCCACCAGCCGGGTGAACTGCTTCGTCACGGTGCACCGCGCGAACGCGCCGCTGTCGACCGCGCTCCGCGCGAGGGCGCGCGGCCCCTGCTCGATGGCGTCAGTGAACGGGGTTGGGCCTACGTCGGCGAACAGGTAGGCCGAGAGCATGCCCACGTAGGGCGCTTCGGCCGGGTGCCGCGCCTGCGTGATGTAGTGCTGGCGGCAGTTGTCGCTCAAGGGGCCGGCGTCGGCGTTGCACGCCGGGTCGCGCGAGGGGAACTCGGGGAGCTTCAGCTCGTGCAGCCCGCGCTCGGCAAAGCGGCCCCAGTAGGCCGACATCGGCTCGAGCGAGCGGTGGCACGAGTCGCAGCCGCAGCGCTCGGCGAGGTTGGGGTTCTTCGAGCACGGCTCGCCCGGCGAAGGCAGGCCGCCCGGCGGCGCCTGGAAGGAAGAGCAGAGAAAGGCATTGTAGAAGCGGTTCGCCCGGGCCCGGCGGGTGGCGAACTTGAGCAAGAAGTGCGGCTGCGTCAGCACGCCGGCGGCGCGGCCGGTGACTCGCACGGGCTGCCACTTGTCTGTTTCGGTGAACTCGAGCGCCGGAATCGGGTAGCCCAGGTCGGAGCGCGAGGAGGTGTCGGCCGAGTAGACCGTCTGCGTCTGCCAGCGCAGGTAGTGCGCGATGGGGCCGTTCACCTCGGTCTCGTCTGAGAGGATGAGGTCGGAGTACGGCCGGCGGTCGCGCAAGATGCGGTCGACGAAGCGTGTGGTCTGCTCGGCGAACGAGCGGTTCAACTCGGCCACCGTGGTGGGCGTCGGGTACTCGGTGCGGTAGCCCTGGCAGAAGCGCAAGTCGGGGCCGCAGCCGCAGTCGCGCGCGCCGCGCGCCGCCTGCGTCGAACAGTCGACGCCGCTCATGGGCCCCTTCAGGTGAGCCTGGGCGTCGAACGCGCACACCTTGATGGTGGTGTCGGGCGCCCAGTACGGCGCGACGCTGACCCAACCCTCTCTGCCGGTGACGGGGTCGGCAACCGGCACGTCGTTCACGAACTCTTTCTGCTCGCGGCCAAGGTCGCAGGTCCGAAACGCGGCGCTCTGGCGGTACATTGGGCCTCGGTTCGGAATCCAGAAGACGTCGCCGCTGACCTCGTACACGAAGGCGCTGGTCTGGTCGGTGCGGGTGAGGCCGAAGTCGGTGTCCCAGATGACGTTCAGGGCGCCGTAGACGTCGGCGCGCAGGTGCTCGCGCTCGACCTTCACGAAGTCGTCGGTTCGGAGCAGCGCGTCGACGTCGGAGTCGGCGAGGGCCCCGCGGGCGACGAGCGCGTCGACCTCGGCGGCGCTCGGCGCGCGGCCGCGCAGGTCGAGCGAGAGGCGGCGGTAGAGCTGCAGGTCCTGCGTCAGGCGGCTCATGCTGCAGACGCCCTGGGCGCTGGCGGTGGCGGCGGCGAGCAGGGCGACGACGACGAGTCGGTTCATCATTTGAGTCCGTCCTCTCTCCACTGGCGAATCAGGGTGCGGTCTTCTTCCGAGAGCGCCGAGAGCGTGTCGGCCGGCATGCGCCCGTTGCTCGTGGCGGTGACGATCGCGTCGACGCGCATGCGCCACTCGTCGGCGGTCTTCAGCGGGAACACGCCCTGCAGGCCGGCGGCGTGGCAGCGCACGCAGTGCGCGTCGGCGAGGGCACGCACGCGCGGCTCGAAGCGCACCGGGTCGGGCCGGCCGACGCGCGTGAGCGTGGTGCCCGAGCGCAGCCAGACGGTGCCGCCCTCGACCTGCAGGCGCTCGGGCGCGGAGTCGAGCGGCTGCACGAGCACGTCGCCGCCCTGCAGTCGGTAGAGGGTGGTGGCCGAGGTGAGCCAGGCGGCGCCCGTGTCGGCGTCGATGCCCAGCGCGGTGAGGCCGCCGGCGCCGGGGTCGCTCGCGTCTGAGGTGAGCGCGACGCGGCGCCACGCGGTGCCGTTCTCGACCTGAAGGCGCTTCCACAGCCGGCCTTCGGCGTCGAGACCGAGCGCCTGGTTCTCGGCAAATGGCACCAGGGCGGTGAGCCCCAAGGCGAGCTCGTCGTCGAGCTGCTGCACGCGGTAGCCGTCAGCCTCGGGCTCGACGAGCCAGTGCCCGGCGGGGCCGTTCGCGGCGAGGCGGTCGCCTCTGGCGTGCAGCGCGGTGACGTCGCCAGGGGTGGTGAGCGTGGCGAGGGTCGAGCCGTCGAAGCGAATCAGCTCGGCGGGGCGGCCGAGCCACAGGGTCGAGCCAGCGCGCGTGAGCAGGCGGTCGACGTTCATGGTGGCGATGGCGAGCTCCGAGCGGCGCAGCCCGCCAGGGCTCCACTCGAAGAGCCCGTCGGCGCGCGCGACGAGCACCACGCCGGCGCCGGTCGAGAGCAGGCCCTGCACCGCCGTCGTCGATTGCGTCTCGAGCGTGCCCGAGGCGTTCAGCTCGAAGAGGCCCGCTTCTGAGGCGACGAGCGCGCGCTGGGCTTCGACGGCGACGTGGGTGCGGCTCGACGCGGCGGGCAGGGTCACGCGCAGGGTGGGCAGCTGACCTTCGGTGACGGTGGTGGGCCGCACGACGCGGTCGACGGGGAGGACGACGCCGGGCGGCGCCGAGCAAGCGGCGAACAACAGCAACGGGAGTGCGGGGCGCATCTGCCTGCCGTCGAGCAACGCGCGTGCCCGGCGCGCGCCTCGACGTGCGGCGCCGTTGGCGCGGGCGAGCGCGCCAGCCGTGGCCCAGGCAGGCAAGGCGTTGCCTACCGGCAGGTGGGCGGCAAAAGGGCTGCTCCAGAGCTCCCGCCGTCGCGCTACGCTTTGAGCGCACATGCTCGCCGCCCTCGTGATGGTGCTCGCCACCGCGAACCCCGCCGTCGACGAGGCGCGCGCGCTCTACGACACGTTCAAGTTCAAGGAGGCGCTGCGAAAGCTCGACTGGGCTGCGAGCCGCCTGAAGCCGGAAGACCGGGTCGACTTCGAGCTGCTGTCGGGGCTGTGCCGCTTCAACCTGAACCAGGTCGAGGTGGCGAAGGGGCACTTCGGGGCCGCGCTCGAACTGGACCCGAACGTCGAGCTGCCGCGGGGCACGACGCCGAAGGCGCGCGAGCTGTTCGCCACGTTGAAGGCGCAGCGCCCGCCGTCGCCTGCGCCGTCGCCTGCGCCGTCACCTGCGCCCGAGCCGCTGCCACGCGAGGCGAAGCTCAAAGACCTCGAGCCCGAGGCGACGCCGCAGCCGCGGCTGGTGGTCGAGGCGAGTCGCCCTGCTCCGCTGCCGCAGCGCAGCTACATCGGCCCGGTGGTGCTCGCCGCGGTGGGGGTGGTGAGCGGGTTGGGCGGCGGGTTGCTCGGCTACTTCGCGGGCGAGTCGGCGCGGACGGCGCGCGACGCGCCCTTCGAGAGCGACCACTACGTGGCGGCGAACAGGGCGTGGACCTACGCGTACGCTGCGAACGCGATGTTCATCGTCGCGGGGGCGGCGGGCGTGGCGGCGCTGCTGTGGCTGGTCTTCGGCTGAATCTGCTTCAGCCGAACTTCTTCTTGATGCCCAGCGCCTGCAGCTTGTGCGTGAGCGTGCGCAGCGGGAGCTTGAGGCGCTCGGCGGCGGCGGTCTGGTTGCCGCCCGTCTGCTGAAGCGCGTCGAGGATGATGCCGCGCTCGAGCTCGGAGGTGAGCGCTTTCAACCGGTCGTGATAGTCGAGCGCCTCGTCGACGGGCGGCAGCGTGAGGCCGCCAGTGGGGCGCGCCGGCGCCGGAGCCCCGCGCAGCTTCGGCGGCAGGTCCTCGAGGCCGACCGCGTCACCGCGCGCCATCACCGCCGCGCGCTCGACGACGTTGCGCAGCTCGCGCACGTTGCCCGGCCACCCGTGCCGCGCGAGCGCCTCGAGCGCCGCGGGGTGAAACCCGGCGAGCTTGTGGGTGCTCGCCTGCTCGAGGAAGTGGGTCGCGAGCAGCTCGAGGTCTTCGGGGCGCTCGCGCAAGCTCGGCACCTCGAGCGTCAGCGCGTTCAAGCGGAAGAGCAGGTCGACGCGGAAGGCGCCGGTCTGAGAGAGGGCGTCGAGGTCCTTGTGTGTGGCGGCGACGACGCGCACGTCGACGGCGACCTCGTCTTCGCCGCCGACGCGGGTGAGCGTCTTCGTCTCGAGCACGCGGAGCAGCGCGGCCTGCGCGGCCGGGCTGAGCTCGCCGATCTCGTCGAGAAACACGGTGCCGCCGTCGGCCTGCTCGAAGATGCCCTTGGCGCGCTTGTCGGCGCCGGTGAACGCGCCCTTCTCGTGACCGAACAGCGCGCTCTCGAGCAGCGTGGCCGGCAGCGCGGCACAGTTGAGCGCCTTGAGCGGGCCCTTCGCGCGCGGGCTCTTCGCGTGAACGGCGCGCGCGACGAGCTCTTTGCCGGTGCCGGTCTCGCCGTGCACCAGCACCGGCAGGTCTGACGCAGCGACCTGCGCGACGGCCTCGAGCAGCCGCCGCATCGCGTCGCTCTTGTAGACGAGCTCGCCCTGCGGTGCGGGGCCCTCGGGGTGCGCGACGGCGCCGGGGCGCGAGGTGAAGGTCGCCTCGCGCAGGCGAGTGAGCAGCTGCGGAGCGGCGCCGGCGTCAGCCGGCCAGGTGACGAAGCCGACCGAGGGCCGGGCGGCGGTGGCGCTGAGCTTCCTGGCGAGGCTCTCGGCGGCGGCAGCCTCGGCCTCGGGGAGCAACAGCTCGAGGGTCGACGGCCCGTAGGCGGCGAGCACGTCGACGTCGCGCAGGTGGGGCCTGACCTGAGCAGCGAGCGCGCTCGAGTGCACCTCGGCGCGGCCACGAACCATGAGCAGCGCGAAGGTGCGCGAGAAGGCGCGGGCGCGCCGCTCTTCGTGCTCGACGCGCGCGGCGAAGCGCTCGTGGCTCTCGAGGCCTTCGGCCCAGGCCGCGGCGAGCGGCGCTTCGTGCAGCACCACGGCGACGTCGCCGAGCAGCAACGTCTCGCCGGGGCTGAAGCGGCCCGAGCGGTGCTGCTTGCCCTGGCGGAAGACTCCATTGGTGGAGCCCAGGTCTTCGAACTCGACGGCGCCGTCTTTCACCGAGAAGCGGGCGTGCTGCCGCGAGAGGCTCGGGTCGGGGACGACGATGTCCGACGGCACCTCGCGGCCGACCACGAGCGATTGGCTCGCGGCGAGCGGCACGGCGATGGTGCCGTCGCGGTGCCAGAGGGTGAGCGAGAGCGCGGGCGTTTCTGAAGAGCCGCGCGAGCGGGTGCGGCGGAGGGTTTCTCTCATGGAGGAGGCGGGGCGATGCCGGACGCGACTGGCCGCACGTACGCGGGGTTGGTGTTGCCGGTGGAGACGACGTAACCGAGGCCCGACAGCGAGTCGTCGTAGGTGCAGGCGCCGACGACCTGACCTGAGATCGTCTGCGGCCGCGCCACCACTCGCCCGTTGCGCTTCAGGGTGCCCGCGGCGAGGTCTTCGAACTCGTAGACTTCGCAGCTCTCTGACGGCTCGGAGAAGACGAGGCTCGGGCCGACGAAATCGACCCTTCCGACCGTCGCGATCGGGTTCGCCGGCTTGTATGGCCGCGACACCGAGATGAAATGTCGGGTGCCCAGGCCGCTGCTGAACAGACGGGGCAAGCCCGCCTGCCCCGAGCCGCAGCTCGCCGACGACATGACCGTCGCGACGAAGCGAACCGCTGGCGCTGCATCGAGCTCGAACAACACGATGCTCTCGGCCGCGAGCTCGAACGGGTTCAGCCACTGCGTGCACACCGCGGCCAGGAAGGTGCGGTCACCGGTGATGGTGATCACCGACGGGTGGTTGAAAGACACGCAGTGGTCAGTCTTGCCCGGAATCGACAACGACGGCAGGCCCGCGTCGGGGCGCGGGTAGGCGAGGTACGGGTCGTACACCGCGCCCGCGTCGTTCACGTAGGTGGCCATCGGCCAGACCCACTGGCGCGAGGCCACGGGGTTCCATTGCGCCGGGAAGGTGTAGCGGTACTCTTGAATGAGGCCGAACTGCGGCAGGGCGTACGGGTTCGAGGTGCGATCGCTGAACGTCCGGTACGCGTACGCGAACCAGGCTCCGCCGCGCCGAACCACCGACGGAGAGCCGAGCAGAAGCCCACCGAATGCCGACGGCGCGAGCTGGCCATCGTCGCTGAACGGCCCCGACCGGCTCGAGTAGGTCGCGAACTTGATGATGGGGCTCAAGAACGTCGGAGTCGTGCCCACGCCACCATCGTCATCGATTCGGTAGTCGAGGAAGTCGAGGAACGCCACCTTCCCCGAGGTGCCGCCAGGCTGTTGGGCCGCGATCGAGACCTCTGCGTAGACCGGAATGCCCACGTACTGCCCCGCATCGAGCGCCAGACCGAAGCCACCATCGAAGGTGATGACGACGGCAGAGGCCAGCGGGCACCGGCTGCACCGCCCGCCCAGACAGAGGTCGGGCGTTCGGCACTCTGTATCCCGCACACACGCCCGCGTCTCGGCGCAGAACCCTCCGCCCGCATCCGAGCAGTAGCCGCCGTCCGCGCACGTGAGCCCCGTACACTCGAACACTCGCCCGGCGTCGAGCCCGGCGTCAGTGCCCGCGTCGACCCCGGCATCGCTGCCCGCATCGCTGCCGGCGTCGCCCGGCACGCACAGCCCCTGTACACACGCGCGCCCCGCTCGGCACGGGTGGGTGTCATCACACGCGCGGCCGGCCGGGTCGCCTACGTCTGGGAAACACCCAGCCGCGAGAATGAAGAACCACGCTGCGGTGCGCATCGTGCGGCGCGCGACGGTACTACCTAAGAGCGCCACCACGCACCTGCCGCGAGCGCCGCGGCCAGCACGAGCCCGACCCCCACGGCCCACGGCCAAAGGGCGCGCCGCCGAGCGAACCCGCGCTCGAGCACGCTCAGCGCCGCCTCGGCGGTCTGCGGCCGCGCGCTGGGCTCTTTCGCGAGCAGCGCGAGCACTGCGGCGTCGACCTTTCGCGACAGGCCCGGCACCTTGCTCGACGGGGCCTGAGCCACCTGCGTCAGCTGCGCATCGACGAGCGAGTCGAGCGAGCTGCCCTGAAACGGGGGCTCGCCGGTGAGCAGCTCCCACGCCACGCACCCCACCGCGTAGACGTCGGCCGGCGCTCCGATGCTCTCGCCGCGCAGCTGCTCGGGCGCCGCCGTCCACGGCGTGCCGACGAAGCCGCTCGCGCCAGTCTGCAAGACCTGCAGCCCCGGGCCGGTCGCGCGACGCGCGATGCCGAAGTCGAGCAGCTTCACCGCGCCCTGCTTCGTCACGAAGATGTTCCCCGCCTTCACGTCGCGGTGAACGATGCCGCGGCCGTGCGCCGCGGCGAGCGCCTGCAGCACCGGCCGCAACAGCTCGAGCACGCGCGCCGGCGGCATGCGCCCGTGCCGCTTCAAGAGCTTTTGCAGGTCGTCACCTTCGAGCAGCTCCATCACGAGGTAGCTGCGGCCGTCGGGCAGCTTTCCGAAGCCGAAGATGTCGACGATGCCGGGGTGCGCGATGGCGTTCGTCCACCGGCCCTCGTCGAGCAGGCGCGCGGCTTCGCGCGCGTCGGCGCCGTCGGGCTTCAGCACCTTCAGCGCCACGCGGCGGCCGAGCTGCGCGTGCACCGCCTCGTACACCACGCCCGCGCTGCCCTCGCCGACCCTGCGCACCACCAGGTAGTCGCCGACGCGGTCTCCGCTCAGGTCGTCGATGCGCAGCGCAGGCAGCGGCTGGGTGACCGGCGGCCCCGTGCGCACCGTCGGAGCGTCAGCGGGCAGCTCGGGCTCGGCCTCGGTGCTCTGACGGCGCAGCCGCACCGTGCCCCACGGGGCCTTCGGGTCGTCGGGCATCTAGCGCCCGTCCTCGAGGTCGACCGTCACGCGCCGCTTTTTGCCCGAATCCACCCGCACCTTCACCTTTCGCACGAGCTTGAGCTCGGGGTTGTTGAAGACGAGCGTGTGCTCGCCCGCGGGCAGCGCCACGTCGAAGAGCGGCGTCGGGCCGAGGGTCTTGCCCTTCAGGCTCACCTCGGCCCACGGCTTCGCGTAGATGTCGACGGCGCCCGGGCCGGAGACGGGCCGCGCGCGCGCCTCGGCGCCGGCGTCGGGCTCGGCTTGCGGCCCGGCGTCGGGCTCGACCTGCGGCCCGGCGTCGGCCCGCACCGGGGAGGGCGTCGGGCGCGCGGGCTGCGCCGCGTTCGAGCGAACGAGCACCAGGGCGGTCGCCACCGCGCCGAAGAGCACCCCGCCCGCGGCGAGCCGAGGCCACGCCCAGCCACGGCCAGGCGAGGGCGCGGGCCGGTCGCTCCGGGTCGGGGCGTTGACCGACGAGGCGACCTGGTCGGGCTCGACGGTCACCACCTCGAACGACGCGTCGCTGGCTTCGAGGGGCTCGCCGATCTGTTCGACGACCGGCGAGTCGGTCTCTTCGGGGAACGTCTCGCGCATCAGCCGCGCGATGTCGGAGTCGGTGACCGGCCGGCCGGCGCCGCTGATCAGCAGCGGCTCGAGTGCGGCCGCCATCTCGCGCGCGGTCTGGTACCGCAGCGCCGGCTCTTTTTGCAGCGCCCGGTCGACCACCAGCGCGAGCCGCGCCGGCACCGTCGGGTTCTTCGACGTCAGCGGCAGCGGCGTGTCGCGCAGAATCGAACGCGCGGTCTCGAAGTCGCCCCTGCCTTTGAACGGCCGCTCGCCGGCGAGCAGCTCGTAGAGCACGATGCCGACCGCCCACACGTCGATGAGCGGTGTCACCGCGCCCGCTGAGATCTGCTCGGGCGTGATGTACGGCACCGTCCCTCGCACCATGCCGACCTGCGTCTTCGCCGAGGCGTTCTGCGAGCGCGCGATGCCGAAGTCGGCGAGCTTCACGTCGCCCTGAAACGACAGCAGTACGTTCTCGGGCTTCACGTCGCGGTGAATGAGCTTGAGGGGTACCCCGTCGTGGCTCTTCGCGTCGTGCACGTACGCCAGCGCGGCGAGCACCCGCGTGGCGATGTACGCGGCGAGCTCGGACGACAGCGTGAGCCCGCGCTTGAGCAGCGCGCGCTGCAGCGCGCGCAGGCTCTTGCCGTGCACGTAGTCCATCGCGAGGAAGTACCCTTCTGCCTCGCGGCCCAGCTCGAAGATTTGAATGATGGCGGGGTGCGCGAGCTGCGCCACCAGGCGCGCCTCGTCGATGAACATCTTGACGTACTCGGGGTCGGCGGCGTGAACGCCGCGCACGCGCTTCACCGCGCAGAGTCGGGCGAAGCCCTCGGGGCCTTCAGCGCGAGCGAGCAGCACGTCGCCCATGCTGCCGGAGCCGATCTTCCGGAGGAGCCGATAGCGGCCGTAGCGGGTAATGGTCGAAACCTACCCTGCGTGGCCGTGGCTCGACAGCTTCGTGGTGGCCGACGACGACGACGCGAACGACCCGCTCACCCGCGGCGCAAGGGGCGACACGCCGCGGGCTCGGTGGCCTGCTCACGCGACGAGCTTCGACTGGCGCTCGGCGACGAGCTCGATGAAGTTGTTTCGGCTCCGGTTCCAGTACTGATCGGGCATGCCCATGCGGATGTCTGCCATGGGCTTCTTGGCTGCGATGTTGCCGAGCTCGTTGACCACCCGCTGAAGGTCTTTGGGTGTCTTGACCCCCTTGAGCAGCTCGTTGACCACCCCTGCGAGCTTGGGGTCGGCGAGGCCGGCCTTCTCGAGCAGCGGGGCCAGCTTCTTGACCAACTTCTCTGGGGTGAGGCTCTTGCTCAGCTTGTCGACGGCCTTCTTGAGGAAGGGGAACTTCTTGGTGAGGTTGTCACGAATTCCACGAAACGACTTCCCGAGCTTGTTGGCGCTCTTGGTGAGTTTCGAAAACGCCTTGCCGATCTTGAAGCCCATGGTGTGTCTCCTTCGAAGTGTGAGTCGGGTGGGGTTGAGTCAGATGACCATCAGGGGGCGCTGGTGGGCGCTGAACGAGCTGTCGGTGTCTTCTCGGGTCTCGCAGAGGTCGACGAGCGCAGCGCCGAGCTCCGCGTCGCTCACCCTCGCCGAGGCCTCGTCGTCGAACTCGACCTCGGGTTCTCTGGCGGGGTCCATCGCGTAGCTGACCACTCTGGCGACGTACTCTTCGAGCTCGACGCCGAGGGTCTTTGCGATCGACTGGGTGTCAGTGTCTGCGAGCAGCTTTCGCTTCAGTTGGGTGGGGTCGGTCATGCCCCTGCCTTCAGCAAGAATCGCGCACAGCCTCAGCGCGCCCGAACTCGCGGGTTTCGGGTGTCACCACGCAACGGGCTGCCGGCCCGACGATGCAACGGGTTGCCTGATTGCTTTGGGCCGCTGGCGCGCCGCGGCCGCGCTCACGCCCACAGGTGCGGCAATCGCCGCGCCGACCACAGCGCGGGGTCACCGAACTTCTCGCCGCTCCGGTAGGCGCCGGTCGCCTCGAGCGCGCTCTGCCACAGGTCGTTCAGGCACACCGCGCTCTGCTCCATGCCCAGCACGTTGCCGAAGACGCGGTTGTTCGGCACCGCCGGCAGCGCCCGGGTCCACGTCGGCAGCTCGCTCCAGTTCGGGTACGGGTCATTGGGCCCATACGCCTGGTGGTAGTGGTTCTTGAACGCCACGTGCTGCCCCGTCACCATCGGCCGCGCCTGCCCGGCGACCAGCACCGGCAAGAAGTTGTTCACGTGGTGCCCGGTGTAGAACTCCGAGAGCGCCACGAAGGTGCTGTTCTGCAAGAGCGAGCCGCCCGGGGTGCCCGCGCCCAGCGCCTTCAGCCGCGACAGAAAGTAGGCCACCTTCGCCATCTGCCACTGCACGATGCGCTTCATCTGCCCGACGCCCTCGGGCGTACCCGTGCCGGCCCCGTGCTGAATGTTGTGCACCGAGTAGGGCGCCGGGCCCGTCACGTGCTCGAATCGGCCTCCGTCGTTCTGCGAGCCGCCGATGCTGAACAGCACCGACTGCACCCGCCCGCACGCCATCGCCAGCGTGGCGAGGTCGATCATCAGGTGCGTGTACGCATCGAAGCCCGCGTAGCTCGACTTCGGGTCGGCCGGGCGCGCGGCTCCGCCTGCGCCCACCTGCCACGGGCCGTACGTCGCATCGTCGGGCCGCACCGGCACGCTGCACGCGGGCGCGGGCCCCATCGGCTGCGCGGCGATGCCCTGTTCCAAGAGCCGCACCGTCTCGAGGTGCTCGGCGAGCCGCGCCTGATCAGCCCGCCCCAGCCGCTGCTTGAGCCGGTCGGCGTCGCGCTTCACCTGGTCGACGATGCTGCGCTTGCGCGCGAGCTCCCGCGCCTTCGCCGCGTCGTCGGCTCCCGGCGTGCCGCCGCCGAAGAGCGCGTCGAACAGCGCCGCCGGTCGCCGGTACACCACGTTGCGGCTGAACGCGTTCACCGTCGACCACTCCCAGTAGTCGTTGGCGTCGAGCTTGATGTACAGCGACGGCCGCCCGGTCAGCGCGAACGACGCGACGTTGTCGACCGAGCGCGCCGCCCCCATCGGCTCGCAGCAGTGCACCGGGTCGAGCACCGCCCGGTACCCGGTGAACGTCTCGGTTGCGTGGCCGTGCGAGCCCACCAGGTGCTCGCCGATGTTGCGCAAGGTCAGCCCGCTCACCACGTTCACGTCTTGCCGGAAGTTGCCGTACGGCCCCTGCTCGAAGAGCGGCGCGAGCCCTTCGGGCGTGCCGGTGAGCGGCTCGACGTTGGTGGTGAGGTCTCGCTTCTGCGGGAACCAGAAGTCGGCCAGCGCGGCGTTGCTGCCGCTCACCGGCTGCGGCAGGCCGTAGGGCCAATGAAACGCCGCGAAGTAGCGCGGAGGCTCCACCGTCTGGCCGCTCGCGCCGGCATACAGCCGACCGCGGCCATCGAACATCGCCTCGAGCGAGGGCAGCGCGAGGCTCGCGGTGGCTCCTTTGAGCAGCGTACGGCGGTCGAGCTTGAGGGTCATGGCGACTCCGGAAGAACGAAGCGAAACGTGTCGCTCGCGACGAAGGCGAGCACGAGCGCTCTGAGCGACAGGCCCTGGGCCACGAACGTCGCGCGCAGGCCCTCGACGCTGCACCGCTGCGCGTCGGTGTCGCGCACGCCCATCGACCACCGCCACACCTGCTTCACCACGCACGCGTGCGCCTGGCTCGAGCGCGCCGCCTCGGCGCCGAGCCCGGGCCCGGCGCTGAACTCGAAGCCATCGCGGCCCACCACCCGCCCGAGCGTGGGGCCGGCGTGCGCCTGCTCCGCGCCGACCGCGTCGTAGCCCTCGAGCCCCTTGCCGATGGGGTCCATTCGCACATGGCAGGCCGCGCAGTCGGGCCGCGCGTGCAGGTCGCCCTCGCCGCCGCCCATCGCCTCGGCATTCGGAGGCGCCGGCGGCACGTCGTCGCACAGCACGAGCTGTCTCACCGCGTTGCCCCGCTTCACCACGTTGCTGTGGTCGCGGTTGCCGTTCGACACCGAAAGAAACCCGGCCGTGGCGAACAGCCCACCGCGGGTGGGGTGGCCGCCGAGCTCCACCGAGCGGAAGCCCGGGCCCACCGGCGCAAGGCCGTAGTGCGCCGCCAGCCGGTCGTCGATGACCGCGCGCCGCGCCGTGTACGCCTCGGTGAAGGCCGCGCCCCGCTCGAGCGCGCCGTCGAACAGCGCGAGCGCCTCGGTCTGCATCGAGCGCTTGAGCTCGGCATCGAGCGTCGGGAAGAGCGCCTGGGTGCGAGAAAGCCCCGGCAGCTGCGCCAGCCGAAACCACTGCCCCACCATGCGCTCGACGTGCGCATTGGCGCGCGGGTCGTCGAGCATCTCGTCGGCGGCCGCGCGTACGCCAGAGGCCGTGCCGAGCTCCCAGCCGGTCGCCCGCGCGCGCAGGCTCGCATCGGGCAGCTCGCCCCACAGCGCGAGCGCCAGCCGCTCGAGCAGCGCGTCGGGCACCAGCAAGAGCGCATCGTCGCGCTCCGCGCTCGCCTCGCCGCGCTCCACCACGAACAGAAAGCTCGGCGACTGCACCACCGCCTGCACCACCCGCCCCGCCCCCTCGTACGGGTCGGCCTCGACCGACGCCTGGGTCGCCCACAGCTCGTCGACCTCTTCGGCCGTCGGCGCGCGCCGGTAGGCCGCAGCGAGCAGCCGGGCGATGAAGGCCCGCGTGTTCGCCTCGCGCCGCGCGCCGTCGAGCCCGCACGGCCCGTCGGCCAGCGTGCAGCCGAGCAGCCGCGCCTGCGCCGCCGGCGTCGCCACCGCCGCCCGGCCGATGCGCTCGGCGGCGTCGAACAGCCCCAGCGTGTACTGCAGCGACGCGCCGCGGTTCGCCCGCTCGGAGTCGAACGCGTTCGGAGCGGGCAGGGCCGGCAGGCTCGCGGCGTACGCGTCGGGCCCCACCCCGGTGAGCGCGGTGACCGCGGCGGTCAGCGCGGTGACGGTGAGCCGCTTGAGCTCGGCGGTCGACGGCGCCGCCGGCACGCCCGCGCAGGGGTCGACCTCGACGCCCGGCGGCTGGGGCACGCCCTTCGGCGTGCGCACCTCGCCGACGCAGCCCAGCGCGACGGCGGCGAACGTGAGCGAAAGGGCGGCGCGGCTACAGGGCAGGGAGCGGGGTGTCATAGAGGGTGCGGGTCGAGGTCGGGGTGTCTTGCTCCATGCGGGGCGAGGTGACGCCCAGCTTCTGGAGCAGCGACACGTGGAGGTTGCCCAGGTGCTGCCGGTTCTCGAAGTCGAAGGCGCGCCCACCCGTCAGCGCGCCGCCGGCCTTGCCCGCGAGCAGCGCGGGGAAGCTCTCGAGCGAGTGGGTCGGCCCGTAGCCCATCTCGGAGCCCAGGTAGACGAGCGACTCGTCGAGCAGGCTCTTGCCCGAGGGCGCGGTGGCGGCCTTCAGCTTCTTCAAGAGCACGCGGAACCACTTGAGGTGCTCGGCGGTGAAGGCGTTCATGACGTCGTAGTGCACGTCGCCGTCGCGGTGCTGGCCCGGGGCGATGGCGTGCGCCTGGTTGTGCTGCTGCCAGTCTTCCTGCGGCCACCGCTGGCTCAAGAAGCCCTCGTCGGGGCCGCCGGTCTCTCCGCCGCCGAAGTAGAGAAACGAGCCGAAGCGGGTGAGGTCGCAGGTGAAGGCGTACGCGAACAGCTCGACCTGCAGCTCGGCTTTGCGCGAGTAACGGCCCCACGCGTCGTACTGCGAGGGCTGCGAGTACGGGTTCATCGGGGGCGGCCCGCAGAGGTTGGGGCTCATCGCCATCAGCCGGCGCTCGAGCTCGCGCACGCCGTGCAGGTGGGCGTCGAGCCGCACCCGATCGCTCGCGCCGAGCTGCGCGTTCAGGCGCGTCACGTCGGAGCGCACGAAGTCGAGCACGCTCTTGCGCCGCGCCAGCGTGCGGCGCAACGCGTCGGCAGAGCCCTGCGCGGCGCCCGACGCCGCGAACAGCTCTTGATAGAGCCGCACCGGGTCGCTGAAGGTCGGGGCCGGCTGAAACTTGCCCGCCCAGCTCGCGTAGTAGTGCCGAAACCAGTCGGGGCTCTCGAAGTTCTGCACCGCCACCGCGAGGCTGTCGCGCGGCGTGTCGAGCGCGCCCCGGGCCTTGAAGAAGTCGCGGGCCACGATGTCGACCGACTTGCCGTAGGCGCCGCGGTAGCGGTCGCCCGGCGCCGCGGTGCTGAAGTTGACCGTGCCCGCACCGTGCGAGTCGTTGAAGGCCGGGTCGAAGTCGCCGGTGCCGCGCAGCCCCGAGAGCGCGTTCAGGTCGGTGAGGGCGAGGTCGGGCAGGCCCGCATCGGGGGTGAGCAGGGTCTGCAGCCAGCGCGTGGTGGTGAAGGTGGTGACGCCGGCCGCGGTCGCCTCGGGCGGAGTCCACAGCGGGGCGTGAAACCCGTTGGGGATGAAGAAGGTGATGAAGCGCGGCGCCGCCTGCGCGGCCTGCGCGCGGGCGCTGCGCGGCGCCATCGCCTCGAGGAAGGGGAGCGCGACGGCGGCCCCGGCGCCCCGCAGCAGCGTTCGGCGGCTCAGGCGGGGGGTGCTCATTCGGTGGCTCCCGGGGCGCGGCGGTGGCGGAACGTGTCGGTCTGCACGAAGCGCACGAGCAGCGTCTGCAGGCGCGCGTCGCCAGCCTGGAACACCTCTCGGGCGAGCTCGGCGATGAGCCGCTCGTCGCCGGGGCGGTCGAGCCGGCCGGTCGCGAAGCGCACGAAGTGGCGCACGGCGCAGGCGGCGACGGCGGGTGAGCGCTCGAGCTGGGCCGAGAGCTCCTTCGGCCCGCGGAAGTCGACCTCGTCGAAGCCCGAGAAGCTGCCGCGGTCGTCGATGGGGGCGCCGCGGGCGTCGGTCTCACGGTAGACGCCGATGGTGTCGTAGCGCGAGAGCGCGAAGCCCAGCGGCTCGAGCTTCGCGTGGCACGCCGCGCAGGCCGGAGCCGCGCGGTGCTGGGCGAGCCGCTCGCGCTCGGTGAGCGCGCCGGCGTCGCTCGCGGGCAGCGGCGGCACGTTGGCCGGCACGCTGAACGGCTCGCACATCAGCGCCATGCGCACGTAGAGCCCGCGGGTGATGGGCGCGGTCACCTCGAGCTTCGCGGTCGAGGCGAGCGTGCCGGCGAGGGTGAGCAGGCCTCCGCGCGGCGAGTCGCTCGGCCACTGCCGCTTCTCGAAGCCCGAAGCCGGGGGGGTGACGCCATAGAGGGGGGCGAGGTCGGCGTTGACGAAGCCGACCGGCGAGGTGAGCACCTCGAAGAAGGGGGCGTGCGCTTGGAGCTGGGTGCGAACCACGAGCTCCAGCTCGGCCTCGGCGGCCGCGCGGGCGGCCGGCGTCCACCGCGGGTAGGCGGTGGGCGACCGCTCGGCGTAGCGCACGCGCGGCACCTGCAGCCACTGGCCGGCGAAGCGGGCGAGCGCGTCTTCGGCCTCGGCCTCTTCGAGCAGGCGGGTGGCCTCGGCGGCGAGGCCCTCGGGCGTCGAGAGCGCGCCGGCTTCGGCCCGGTCGAGCAGCGCCGAAGACGGGCCGCGGCCGAGCACCAGAAACGACAGGCGGGTGGCGAGCTCGTAGGGCGACAGGTGGTCGACCTCACGCTCCACGCGGAAGAGAAACGAGGGCGACAGCAGCAGGCCCTCGAGCAGCGCGCGCACGTCGTCTTCGGGGCGTGCGGCGGCGAGCGCGACCAGCGCGTCGAGCTCGTCGGGGCTCAGCGGGCGGCGAAAGGCGCGCCGGCCGAAGGTTCGACCGAAGGCGCGAACGCACTCGGCGCGCGGGGTGGGCGCGGCGCAGGGGAAGAGCGCAGCGAGCCGCTGGGGGTGTTCGGTGACGAACTGTGAGAGCCGCTCGGCGGCCGCCTGGTAGGCGACCAGCGCGGCGTCAGACAGGCCAATCACCTCGGCGTTGTTGTCGAAGCCGCCGGCCTGGAGCGGGGTGGGGAGCAGCCCGGCGAGGTCGGGCGGCACGGCGCCGAACAGCTCGCGGGTGGTGGCGAGGTACTCGCTCGCGTTGAGCTGGCGCAGCCAGGTGGGGCCGATGTCGGCGGGGGGCAACTCGGAGGTGCCAGGCCGCTGCGGCGTCGACGGGGTGCGGGGAGGTGCGACGATGGAGCCTTCGCAGCCCGCGCCCAGCGCGAGCAGGGCCGCGAGCGCGGGGGCGTACCAGGCGGGCGGGGTCATGCTTCACATGACGCCCCCACCCCCGTGGCCTTGCAGCGCTGCGCTGTAACGGCTCCACACACGCGCGCGGTACGACTACTGCCGCTTGAGGAGCGCGCCGTTCGCGCCGCCGACCCACAGGCCGGCGTCGCTCGACGCGGCGCAGGTCAGGGCCCGCGCGGGAGTCGACGAGCGCTCGCGGCCTCCGTCTGGGGCGAAGACGTGAACGTCGCCGCCCTGCTCGAAGACGTACAGCGAGTCGCCCCAGAAGGCCGAGGCCCTCACCTGACGCGCCACGGCGGGGGTAGGGCCGATGACCGACAGGCTCGCGAGCGCTCGAACCAGCTCTCCGCCTTCGCCGACCGCCCACAGCTCTTGCAACGGTGAGACGGCCAGCGTGGCGAACGCGGGCACCAACGGCGCGCCTGCGGCGAGGGCGAGCCAACCGCCGTCGGGGTTGGCGCTGGTGAACAGCCGGCCCGACCGGGTGGCGACGAAGAACCTGCTCCCCAGCGCCCCGACGCCCTCGACATCGTCACTCGACCAGGGCGGAGCGCCGAGGTCGGTCGTGGGCAACGTGTCGTTGAAAGAGTAGGCGTACTGGTCGAAGGTGGCCCAGAGAATGGTGCCGAAGTCGGCGGTGCTGGCGACGTGGGTCGCGCCCGTCGTGCCGTACTCGCACTGCGTCGCATCGAGCGCGAAGCGGCCGATGTGGTTGGAGGCCAGCACGCCGAGGGCGCGGCCGTCTGCGCGCACGATGAGGCTCTTGATGGCGCGGTCCTCGACGGCCCCGAACCTCGGCACGCAGTGGCGCAGCTCCCAGAGGCCCGGCCCGAGCGTCTCTCGAACGAGCCATGAGCCGCCGGCGTCGATGCCCTCGGCCGAGGTGCCTGCGGCGACGTGCGGGCCGGCGGCGGCCAAGGCGGTGACGTCGAGCTGCGAGAAGGTCGAGCCCACCGAGGTGGCCGAGAACGAGCTGCTGCGAAGGCCTCCCTCGTAGGTCATCGCGAGGTAGCCCCCTCGGCCGGCAACCCAGGCTTCGTCGTTCACCGCGACCGCGGCGGCGGCGGGCGAGGCCGTCGAAACGAACCGCAGCCCGCCGTCTGTCACGCGCCAGAGGCCCGTCGAGGCGCCCAGCCACAACTGTCGGGCGTTCCCGAACACGAAGCCGGCGTCGGGAGTCGCACGGGGCGCGCCGAAGCCGCCTCCCCCGCGCCACTCGCGCAGCCCGGCGTTCGTCAACAGGGCGAGCGACGTGCCGACGCCCTCGAGGTCGAGCACCGCCTCCTGGCCCGAGAGCCCGGCATCGAGCGGCTCCCAGCGGTTGGCGTCGAGTCGGTAGGCGCCCGTCGAGGTGGCCGCGAAGAGGTCTGCGCCGGCGCTGGCGAGGTGCTTCAGCGTCAGCGGCGAGGTGACCCGCACGAAGGTGCCGGTGCCCAGGTTCAGCGCCACTGCGCCGTTGCCGTCGAGCGCCGCGACCCGCGTGGCGCTCGAGACGGCGAGCTGCACCCAATCGGTGGCGCCGGCTTGCACGCTCGTCCAGCTCGTGCCGTCGAAGTGCATCATGACGCCGGCTGACCCGGCAGCCCAGACGTCGGTGGGCGAGGCGCCCGCGATGGCGTACAGGTCGTTGCGGGTCGGGGTGTCGTAGAGGCTCCATACCCCGCTCGAGAAGCGCATCACCGTGCCGACGTCGCCCGCGGCCCAGACCTCGTCGGGGCTCGCGGCCCACATCGCGTTCAGGCTGTTGCCTTGAGGCAAGGGGTTCTCCCAGCACCAGCCTTGCCGGCACAGCCTCGGGCAGCCGGCGCCGAAGCAGGGCGGGGCCCCGCCTGCACTTCCCCCGCCGGTCGCTCCGCCATCGACTGTACAGAAGCCGGCGACGCAGGCTCCCGTGAGGCAGCCGCCGTCGGGCTCGCACGGGAATCGATTTTCACCCGAGTCGAGCCTCACGCAGCTCGCAGCGAAGACGACGAGGGTGAGATGGCGCCGCATCAAGTCGACCTCGACCCGCCGGCCGACTGGGCAACCCTCGGTGCGAGGCGCGTCGACGCCGATTTGTTCACGGACCACGGCATCAAGTTCACCTGCGAGCCTCTCGGGAAAAGGCATCGTGCCCCAAGTCGCCGGGTCGACGCTGCCGTTTCGAAGGTCTCGCCCGAGATGCCGCACACCTCTCGAGGCCACCGCCCGGGCTACTCGCCGCGCGTCAGTCGGTTCCAGTCGTTCACGAGGGTCTGCAACTGCGCCCGAAAGCGGAGGACCTCGCGGAGCTGCGAGGCCCTGCGGAGCTGTTGCTCGGGCGTCTTGGCCGGCTGGGCCGCGACGCGCTCGACGAGCTCGTCGACGCGCTCCATGGGTCGCAGCAGGTCGATGACCGTGCCGACGATGCCCTTCGGCGCCGCGCCGCGCTGCGTCTCGAAGCCATCGCGCATCACGACGGGTACGTAGCGTCGCGCCGCCATCGGCGGCGGCGGCGAGTGTGTACGGGAGGACTGCGGCTGCGGCGTCGGGTGACCCCTGCGGGGTTGGAGCTTGTTCATGCCGCCGAAGACTCGACGTTGCCCGCCGACTTGCGAGCTCAGCCTGTAAAAAGACGAGGCAGCGGCCCCGCGTGGCACCCGAAGCCAAGCGTCTGACGCGCACGGCCTGCACCGGGCGGCGCGCTGTCTTCGACACTGGGCGCATGAGACCTCTCTGGTGGCTGATGACCTTCGCGCTGTGCCTCGCAGGCTGTGGTGATGATGCGCTCGACGAGCCCGAGCACGACGAGCTGCCCGGCGACGTCGCCGTCAATGACCACCAGGCGCTCTCGAGCGCGCCGCCCTGCGGCACCGCGCTCGGCACGTTCGACGGCACCACCGCGTTCTCGAACGGCCTCTACACCGGACGCGGCGTGTCGTGCGGAGGCGTCGGGCCCTCGGGCTACCGCTACCAGTGCGTCGAGCTGGTCATGCGGCACTCGCTGCGCAAGTGGGGCTTTCGCTGGTACGGCAACGCGAAGGACCTGCTGCGCAACGCCCCCGCCTCGAAGGTGCAGGTCTTCGAGAACGCAGACGCTGCCCACCCGCCCGTGCCCGGCGACGCCCTCGTGTGGACGCGCGGCACCTACGGCCACGTCGCCCTCGTCACCGCCGTCGGCGGGGGCAAGGTCGAGATTCTCGAGCAGAACTGGGGCCGCGGGCGCTTGAGCCTGCCTTACGTCAACGGCCGCGTCGGCGGCCGGCCCGATGCTCCCGCGTGGGTGCCCGCAGGCTGGGCTCACGTGCGCGCCAACGCCCAGCCCGTCGTCAACTGGAGCTGCGCCAACTCCCAGCTCGGCAACCAGCAACTGTGGACCTGCGGCCCCTCGGGCGAGCGGGCGCGCTACCGCTGCGAGCAGGGCGTGCCGGTGCGCGAAGAGTGCCCCAGCTCGTGCAGCGTCAAGCCGCTCGGCACCCACGACGTCTGTCTGTGAGCCCGCCGCGAAGCCGCTCGCGGCGGGCCCTCGTCGTTTCACCGCTCGCCCCTCAGGGCTGCAGCCGCGCCTTCAGCGCCGGCGCCACACTGCCGGCGTCGTAGCTGCCGGTCTTCGGCAGCAAGAGCCACGCCTGCAGGCCCGTCACGGCCGCCTGCGTGCGCGGGCCGAAGAGCCCCGGGCCCGTCGCCAGGTCCGCCGGAGTCAGGAACAGCAGGCGCACCAGTGCCTGCTGCAACTGCAGCACGGCCGGGCCGGTGGCGCCGCGCGCGAGCGCTCCCGGCGGCAGCGGCGGCACGTCGAGGCGCGCCCACACGCCGCGCGCGCTGCTCCACCGAAGCTGGCCGTACTGAAAGGGCTGCTCGACGTGGTCGACCACCCAGCGCTCGTCGCCGCGCGGCGCTCCCAGCCGCAGGTGCATCGGCGCGAGCGTCGAGAGCGAGCCGAGCTGGCCCTGGTACCCGCGGTAGAACCCGTTGATGACGGCGTAGGTGCCGGCCGCCGAGTCGACGACGACGGCGCGATTTTCGGTGATGCCGCCCGAGAAGTCCTGCACCACGAGCGGCCCCCACGCGTGCACGTCGACGCCGCCGCCGTTGTCGACGGGCGTGCCGAGCGAAGAGCCCTGCAGCCGCCGCCCCTCGACGTACGCCGCGATGCGCGCGCGCGCGCCTGCGAGCGGGTCGGTGGGCGTGCCGCCGCCTCCTCCCGAGGCGCCCGGCAGCGGCAGCTCACCCACCTGGCCGCGCACTGCCATCGGCGCGAGGTCGGGGCGAAAGGTCTGGGCCATCGCCCCGACGTACGGCTCCATGTTGTAGCCCGACCAGCCGCCGTGGCCGCTGTGCGTGTTGCCGAGCTGGAAGATGGCGCCACCGATGAACGGCGAGGGGTACGTGACGCCGCCGCGCACGACCGGCCGGGCGCTGACCTCCTTGAAGCGGCGCACCCACCAGGTGACGTATTCGGGGTAGCCGCCGGTGAAGGGCTGGCCCACCGTGGCCTGGTAGGTGTTCTTGAACGTGTTGAAGAAGTCAGCCCGGTCGTGCGCCACGAAGCCGCCCACGCCGCCCTCGTCGAGGCCGGTCTCGCTCGAGTAGATGCCGCGCACCTTCGGGTCGAAGCCGCACGCGTCGGTGAAGAGGAACTCCCAGCGGCGCTCGTACCAGGCCTCGGCGCCGCCGGTGCGCAGCAGGTGGTCGATGCGCGGCGAGTAGAGGTGCATGTCGAACACGATGTCACCGCGGTTGTAGGCCGGCGCGTAGAGCGACTTGATTTTCTGACACACCGCCGGGTCCGTGAAGTCGGGCGTGCCCATCGAGAACGTGCCCGCCGCGTACTTCGCGCGCCCCGCCGAGCGCTGCTTCACCAGCGCCGCGAGCGCCAGGTCGAAGGCCGCGCGGCGCGGCAGGTCGACCAGCGACTGACCGATGAGGTCGGCCTCGTTGTGGCCCACGTACACGAGGCCCGGGTCGTCACCCTGCACGCCGAGGCGGTCGGCCACCACGCTCGGCGGCACCTCGGCCGTCAGGTACACCCGCACCATGACGATGGCGTCGGGGTGACGCCGCTTGAGCTCCTTCGCGCCGGTGACGTCGTCCATCGACACGAAGAAGCGCGCCCCGCGCTGGTACTCGCGCTCGGCGAGGCTCGTGTACGACAGCACGTGGTAGCCAATCTGAATCACGTCGGGCGTGATGGGGTTCACCGTCACGCCGCCCTCCACCGTGCTCGACGTGTCGGCCCCCTCGACCGGCAAGGCCTCCTCGGGGCCACAGGCCGCCCCCACCACCAACAGACTGCACAGCACCGCTCTTCGCATGTCGCGCTCCTTTTCGTGCTTCGGGGTTGAGGTCGCGCTTTGTGCGCGAGCCGCCCGCGCCGGTGAAGGTGTCGGCGCGTCGAACGCTTGCCTCTGGGCGCCGTGCAAGGTCGGCCGCCTCGGTGCGTCTGTCGGGCGTGATGCCCGGCCTCCACCCCCTCGAAGCGCTCGTCGCCGAGGCGCTCCAGCCGCGCGCGCGCGAGTCGTTCGTCGGCGCTGCCCGCACCCTGGCCCTCGCCGGCCTCGCTCCGCTCGAGCGGCTGCCGCGGCTGCTCGAGGCCCAGGCCGAGCGCTCGGGTCGCCCGCTGTTGCCCTTCGAGCTCGGCCAGCGCCTCGCGCCCGGCGCCTTCGGGCTCACCGAGTACCTCGCCCGCTCGGCCCCCACCGTCGGCGAGGCCCTGGCCGCCGCGACCCGCCACGCCCGGCTCCTCTCGCCGCGCCTCGAGCCCGAGCTGTGGGTCGGCCCGCGCCGCTGCGCGTGGGTCTTTCTCGCGCGCGACGGCACCTTCTGCCTCGAGGCGCTCAAGCTCGGCGCACTGCTTCAGCGCGTGCGCGCCGTGGCGCCCGACCTACCGCTGCTCGCCGCACGGCTCGCCGCCGGCTCGGCCGAGCAGCGGCAGCAGCTCGAGACCGCCCTCGCGCCGCTCACCCTCGAGGCCGGCGACGGCGAGACCGGCCTCGTCTTCGACAGCGCGAGCCTGGGTCGAGCCCTCGGCAGCGCCGACGCTCCGCTGCACCGGGTGCTGCGCGACGAGGCGCGGGCGGTGAGCCCGGCGCCGGCGCGTGAGTGGGCCGCGCGCACCCGGGCCGCCCTCGCCCGCTGCATGGACGGCAAGGGCCTGGGCCTCGAGCGCCTCGCCGAGCGGCTCGACACCACGCCCCGCAGGCTGCAACGCCACCTGGCCGCCGAGGGCTGCCGCTTCGACGTGCTGGTCGACGAGGCGCGGCGCCGTCACGCCCTCGCGCGCGTCGGCTGCGAAGGGTCGCTCCAGCAGCTCGCGTGGGAGCTCTCGTACCTGCAGCCCTCGACGCTCGTACGCGCCTTCTCGCGGTGGACCGGGCTCACCCCGACCGCGTATCGCGAGGCCCACCGAGCCCCCACCGGCGCAGCGCCCGAGCCAGGGCGCCCGAGTCGAGAAACCCCAGCGCCGGGCCCAGCCGCGCCGCAGGCTGCGCCGCGCCGCACGACAGCATGAGCGCCCGCTTGCGGCGCTCGGTGTCGATGAGCGAAGACCAGCGGCCGCCGTGCCGCTCGAGGTGCCGTTGCAGCGTGCGGCTGCTCATGCCCACCGCCCGCGCGGCCTCGCCGAGCGACGGCACGCCGGGCAGGGCCTGGGCCACGTGCTCCCGCAGGCGCCGCTCGAGCTCGGCTGCGCCGCTGCCCTCGCCGCGGCGCAGCGCCGCTTGACGCCGCAGCACGCCCTGCAGCGCGGCGTCGCCGTACGGCAGCGGCTCGTCGAGCCGGCGCTGCTCCAGCATCAGCCCGTTCGAGCCCAGCCCCGCGTGCGCGCGCTCGAGCCGCAGCCGGCCGCGCAGCGCCTCGAGCTCGGCCGGTGTGGCGGCGTGTGCGACGAAGGCCTCACGCACCGCTTCGGGCGCCGCGAGCAGCATGCGGGTGCCCTGCACCAGCGCCGCCGTGACGAAGGCGTTGGCCTGGGGCCCCAGCCCCTGCGGCAGCTTCGGAGCGTAGTGCTCGAGCAGCGCCGCGTCGCCCGCACGCAGCCAGCGAAAGGCGGCGGCGCCGCCGAGCAGCGGGCCCACGAGCGCGAGGCTGTCGAAGGCATCGCTCAGCTTCGGGGCCGCGCGCACCAGCAGCTCGGGCAGCCCGAGGTCGCCCCGCTGCAGCGCGAGCCCCGCTTCGAGGCCGAAGTGGTGAGTGCCCGCGACGGCGCCCGCCCGCACCGCGAAGCGCTCGAGCGACTGCGCACAGACCCAGGGCAGCTGGCCGGCGTGACCTCGGGCGATGCCCGCGTCTTGCAACGGCGACGCGGCCGAGTGGCCCTGCCGCTCGAGGTGGCGGCAGAGCGCCGAGGCGATGAGCGAGGCGAAGTGGTGCGGCTCGGAGCGCACGGCCCTAGCGCTCTCGGGGCAGCCGCGAGGCCGACACCGGGCCGAAGAGGCACAGCCGGGCGCCCGCGCCGGTCGCGAAGAGCACCTGGTCGGGGTCGCGGGTGAGCCGGTAGGCGCGCACTCCGGCGCGCACGGCGAGCGACTCGAGCGGGCCGCCTCCCGCTTGGAGCGCGGCGGCGAGGTCGGCGATCGAGGCGCGCCTCCAGGGCACCGGCTGGTGGGCGACGAGCACCGCTCGCAGCGTGCCGACGGTCAGCGACCTGCGCCGCGCCGCGCGGTCGAGCACGGCCTGCACCGCCGCCAACATGGGCCCCGCGTCGGCCGAGGCGCCGGCTGGCGAGCGCCCGAGCTGCCCGAGCAGGTCGGCGAGCAGCATGCGGTCGGCGGCGCTCGAGACGTCGAGCACCTGCCGGTGGCGGTGGCCCAGCGGCTCGGCCTCGACCAGCGAGACCTGGCCGTCACCCACGCACAGCTGCAGCAGGCGCTTGTCGCTGAAGTGGCCGTGCTCGAGCCGCGAGGCGGTGGCGGTGAAAGCGTCGCCCCGGCGCTCGAGGCTCGTCGGGTGGAAGGTGGCGAACGCGCGGCGGTCGACGCCCCTGCCTTCAGGGGTCGACGGGCGCGGTCGCATGACGGCGGTGATGGCGGTGTGGTTCATGGCGCAGGGTTTCTCTCGAAGGGAGCGGAGGTGCTCGCAACACCGACGGGCCGAGCGGGTCGCTCCCTGCGCAGCGCACCTGTCAAGCCGCGTGACGTTGAGGGGCTTTTTCAGCCGCGGAGCATTCGGCCCAGGCTCAGGTCGAGCTGGCTGTGGGCGACGCCGAGCAGACTGTCGACCTCGGCATCGGCGAGGCCGAGCTTTGCGAGGTGCTCGCGGGTGAGCTGGAGGAGCCGCTCGCGGGCCTGGGCCACCCAGCGCGAGACGGTGGACTCGTGGACCTGGTGCATCACGCCAATCTTGGCGAGCGAGAGGCCCTCGGCGACGCTGAGGCGCAGCAGGTTGCGCTCCTCTGGGCGCAGGGCGGCGAAGGCGGCGTGGAGGGCGTGCTTCAGCGTCTGCTGGTGCTGGCGCCGCAGGGCCTCGAGCTCGGGGTCGAAGCGGCGCTCCTCGAGCCCGCTGAGCTCGAGCACCTCGTCGAACGCGTCGTGCTCGCGCACGGTGCGCTGGGCGTCGAGGGCCGTGCGCACGGCGGTGGCCCGCACCCACGACACGAGCGGGCCCTGACCGCGGTAGTCGGCGATGGCGCCCTTGCGGTCGCCACGCGGCACGAACAGCTTGGCGCGCAGCAACTGCAGGGCGTCGTCGCGCTGGTCGGGAGCGAAGCGCTCGAGCGACGGCAACACCGCGCGAATGACGTGCCGCTCGAAGGCGGCGAGGGCCGCCTGCTGGCCGGCCTCGCAGGCCACGGCGAGGTAGACGTCGGACAGGTGCATCGACTCGAGCTGCGCCGCGGTCGCGTCGTGCGAGACGCGGCGGGCGACGGCGCGCGCGAAGGTGTCGGCGTCGACCGAGACGCCGGGCCAGGCAGCACGGCCGGCGTCGAGCCCGCGCTCGAGCCAGGCCTCGACGAACGAGGGCGACAGCGGCAGAGGGCGGACGGCGAAGAAGCGGTCAGAGGGGGCCGGCATGCGGAGTGCGCGAAGTCGACGCAAGACGCGACGCGCCGTCACTCTACACGCGCATCGCGGGGGCACGAAGAAGCGGTGCGCTTGCCCGGGTGTTGAAGCTCATTCAAAGTCTTCGTCGTGGGCTGCCCCGAGGTGGAGCTGATCATCGACCGCGCCGAGGGCCGCGCCACACCAGAGCAGCAGGCGCGCGTCGACGCGCACATCGACGGGTGCCGCAGCTGTCAGCAGCTGCTCGCCGAGCTGCTGCGCGCCGGCGCGGCGATGACGCACGGCCCGGAGCTCGAGAAGACCCAGGTCGAAGACCCGCTCGTCGGGCTGAAGGTGGGCGAGTTCGTCGTGAAGCGGCGCATGGGCACCGGCGGCATGGGTGTCGTCTACGAGGCGCTGCAGCCGCTCATTCACCGGCGGGTGGCGGTGAAGGTGCTCAAGCCCGAGCACGCCGCCGACGGCCGGCAGATGGCCCGGCTGCTCGCCGAGGCGCGGGCGGTGAACGCGGTGCGGCACCCGGGCATCGTCGAGGTGTTCGACTTCGTCACGCTGAGCGACGGGCGCCAGGCGATGGTGATGGAGTTCCTCGAGGGAGAGGGTCTCGACGAGCTCTTGCGGCGTGGGCCGCTTCCGGTCGACGAGGCTTGCGGGCTGCTCGATGAGCTGCTCGACGCGCTCGGCGCGGCGCACGCGGTGGGGCTCGTGCACCGCGACATCAAGCCGTCGAACGTGTTTCTCGCGCGCACGGGTCAGGGCTCGACGCAGCTCAAGCTGCTCGACTTCGGGCTGGCGAAAGCGGGCATGCCCAACAGCCCGGTGGAACAGACGAGCGACTCGGTCATCGTCGGAACGCCGAAGTACATGTCGCCGGAGCAGGTGCTCGCGCAGCCGGTGAGCGCCCAGTCGGACCTCTACTCGGTGGGCGTGGTGGCGTACGTGCTGCTCACGGGCCGCCCGCCGTTTCTGGGCAGCCCAGGCGAGCTCGCCGTGGCTCACGTGAAGGAGCCGCCCGCGCCCCTGCTCAGCCTCGCCCCGAAGCTCCCGCCGGCGCTCGACCTCTGGGTGCAAAAGCTGCTCGAGAAGGCGCCCGCCGACCGGCCGGCCAGCGCGGCCATCGCGCGCGCCGAGCTTCAGCGGGCGCGGCGATCGGGAGCGCCGGCCGCGGCAGAGCGCACCACCGAGCTGCCCCTCGAGGTGATGGCCGCGCCCCTCGCCGCTGACCCGCCGCGCCGGAGCGCCGCGCTGGCCGCGACGTTGGCCGTGGCCGCGGTCGCGGTCGCGCTCATCTCGGTGGCGGTGCTGCAGATGCGAGCGACCGAAGCCGGGTCGCCGCCGCCTGCGACTCCGCTCGGGCCAGGGCCGGCGCGGGTGGCCGCCACTGCGCCGGCGGTCGTGCCTGCCCAGACTCCGCCGGAGGTGGTCGAGCCGAAGGCGACGGCGCTGGCCCCGCAGCCCGTTCGGGCGGCGAAGGCCGCGCCGGTGAAGAAGCCGGCGGCCGGCTTGCCGAAACGGCTGCAGCGGGCGCAGGCCTCGGCGGCCGGCAGAGACCCCACCACCGCGAGCGGGGCGCTGCTGCGCACCATCGTGCAGAGCGTCGAGCGCGCCACCACCGAAGACGGCCGCCGCGCGGCGCTGAGCGACCTCGCCGAGTGGGAGCACACGTACCTGCCCCCCTGAGCGCGCCCCGCGGTCAGCGTGAGTGCGTTGCAGTCGGCCGCCGCGCGCGGCGCGTGACAGCGGCGCGTGACAGCGGCGCGTTCTTCGTTCGCTCGGCCACTGCGGCTGGGCCACAATGCGCGGCAGATGCTCACGCTGATTTCGGTGCTGGTGATGGCGGCCCAGCCCTGCGCGGTGGTGCTGCTCGCCAAGAACGGGCCGGCGGTGACGCAGCCGGCCGCGCAGGAGCTCGTCGAGCGCACGCAGCGCGAGCTGTCGGGCCTGGGCGTCGACGTGCTGCCCACCGCCGAGCGCAAGCGCATCGTCCCCGGCGACCCCCGCTGCGTGGGCGAGGTGAACGACGCGTGCATCTCGCAGCTCGCCTCGGTGCTCGAAGCGAGCGCGGCCCGCGCGTTCGTCGCCCTCGAGGTCGCCGGCACCGCCAACGTGGTGGCGCTGTCGTTCAAGGCGGTCGACCTCGAGCGGCGGCTGGTGCTTGGCTCGGCCACGGTGTCGGGCCAGCGACCGCTGCCCGCCGAGGCCTTTCGGGCGCCCTCGTTCGCCGAGCTGGCCGAGGCGCTGCGCCGCACGTGCCGCGAGCCCGCCGCTGACGCGGCTCCGGCCCGGCCGGCACCACCGCCGGCGCAGCCCACGCTGCAGCCCCCCAGCGCGTCGCCCGCGCCGGTACAGGCCGAGGCGAAGGAGCCCGCCCGGGCTCCGTCGAGGAGCTTTTTCGGCGTCACCGTCGCGTCCGTCACGGCCGCAGCGCTCGGCGTGGCCACCGGCGTGCTGGGCGCGCGAGCGCTGCTGCTGCGCGACGAGCTCTACCGCGGCTCGACCGTCACCGGCGACGTGCGAACCTGGGGCTGGCCCGAGAGCCGCGTGCGCGAGCTCGAGGGCCAGGTGAACACGAGCGCGGTCGCCACGCTGGTGCTCGGCGCTACGACCCTGCTCGCCCTGATGCTCGCGCTCTACCTCGGCCTCGCTCAGTAGGGGCAGGCGGCTCGGGGCGGCTCGGCACGCCGCTGCGCCGCATCGCCAAGGCGGCTTACAACGGCTCATCGCAAGGTCGCGAGGTGCGCACCGTCGTATGCGGCATGAAACTCGAACCGTCTCGACGCGCGCGCTCCGCGGGCATGCCCACCCCGGCGACGCCCCGCCCCCCTCCGCCCGGGGCCTCGAAGCCCGCGCCGCTGTGGGCCGACGCACCGCCGCCTGCTGCCGTCGAGCTCGGCGGCGCCCATGCCGACCCGAAGCCGGTGCCGCAAGCCCGCGACGTGTTCTCGACGCGACCGGCGGCGAGGTCGCTCTTCGCCGAGCGGGCGAGAGAGGCGGCGAAGGAGCTGGCCGGGGCCCGGCTGCCGCTCGACGCGGCGACACAGCTTCAGTTGAGCCGCTCGCTGGGGCAGCTCGGCACCGCCCGGCTTCGGGCCCTCGCCGAGCGGGCCGGCGTCGAGCTGTCGAGCGCCGAGTCGAAGCCGGAGCTGCTGGTGCGCGAGCTGCTGTGCTCGGCCGAGCAGACGCAGCGCTGGGGGCCGCTCGTCGACGCGCTCGCGGCAGGTGTTCCCGAGCCTCGACTGCCGTCGGCGGCGGCCCTCGACGCCGCGCGCCTCGAGCCCTCGCAGGCCACGCTGGTCGGGCTGGGGCTCGAAGGGCTGCGTCGCCTGGCCCGGCTGGCCGGCATCGCGAGCCACGTCGACTTCTCGAGTGGCCTGCGCGGCGCGGCGACCGACGTGCTGCGGCTCTCACAGGGTTCGGGGGCTCTGGCCCCGGGGCTCGCCCGCCTGCAGGAAGAGGTGCGGCTCAGCCGCTCGCCCTCGCCGACGGCCGCGCTCGCAGTGGCCGCGGCCACGCGCCTCGACACCGCCGGCGCCACCGACGCCGAGCTCGAGCTGGCGCTCGCTCCGCTGGGCAACGCGGCGCTGCAGCGGCTGGCGCAGGCGGCCGGCCTGACGAGTCGCCTCGGGTTCGTGGCCGTCGAGACCAACACCGCGGCCACGGCGCGGGGGCTGCTGCTGCAGGTGCCGCGCGCCGAGCTCGCCGCGGCGCTGCGCGACGCCGCGGCCCGGCCCGAGGGCGTGGCCGAGCTCGCCGGCGGGCCCCGGCTCGAAGCCGTCGACGTCGAAGCAGGCCTCGAAGCGCTTCGCTCGGGCGCCAGGCTGGAGCTGCTCGCTGGCCTCGGCAGCGGCGCGCTCACCGAGCTCGCGCTGGCGCTGGGCATGAACCACGTGCTGAGCAGCTCGGGCAACCCGACGGTGATGGCTCACGAGCTGCGCCAGGCGTTCACGCAGCGGCTGGGCTCGAGCGCGGACGCCGTCACGACGGCCCGCCGCGCGCTCGAGGCGCACCTCTGACTGCGAGCACTGTGTTCTCTTTTTTTTGAGGCCGTCGGCTGCTGAGGGGCGCCGTCGCCGACGGCCCTGCGCTGGGCTACGCTGGGGTGATGTCTCTACGAAGCGTTTTGATGCTCTTTGGCCTCGTGCTGGGCGGGTGTGGTGTCGAAGACGCTCAGGCACCGACGTTGGTGCCCGCGGCGGCAGCTCAGAAATCGACCCTCACCACCCCCTCGATGAATGACGACCCGAACGGAGCGTTCGCCGACGGCGAGGCCCAAACGGTGCCTCGGTAAGCCTTGCCACCGAGACCTCGAAGGCGCTCTCGCCCGGCTGTTGGGCCGTGCACTTCCACACGTCGCAGGCGAAGGTTCGATGCGACGAATCGTGTGTGCCAGCTCAGCGACGCAGCGCCGACGGCACGCGGCCGACGGTCGCCTTGAAGTCTCGAACGAAGTGCGCCTGGTCGTAGTACCCGAGCTGGTGGGCGAGCTCGGTGAGGCTCTTCACCTTCTTGCGGTCGAGCGCGTCGGCAGCCTCGACGAGTCGGAAGCGGCGAATCACGGCCTTGGGGCTGACGCCGACGTGACGGTGAAAGAGGCGCTGCAGCCCGCGCTCAGACCGCCCGCTCAGCGCGACGAGCTGCTCGACGCGGCACAACGAGCGGTCGTGCGAGGTGCGCTCGACGAGCCGAGCGGCGAGGCGTGAGTCGGCGTCGGGCTCGGGTTTCCACCTCCGCACGAGGCGCTCAGCGGCCCGCACGGCAGCCTCGTCGCTGCGCGCGCCGAGAATCGTGCGCTCGGCCTCGGCGACGTCGCGCTTCCAGACCGTGCGCAGCGGCACGAGCCGGTCGACGAAGCGGGCGAGCGGCTGCCGCAGCCAACCGAACGCGGTGCCGGCGTGCAGCGCGATGCCCAGAATGTGGCCGGCGCCCTCGAGCCTGCGCGTGAAGCGGCGGCGACCGGGCCCGGCGAAGCGTGATGCGCGAGCACCGGTCGCGTCGTTCTGCTCGAAGACGAAGTGTGCGGCGGGCAGCGTGATGGCGTGCTGCTCGTACGGCGCGTCGAGGCGCCAGCGCACGAGCCAGAAGTAGGCGACGTGCTCGGCGAGATCATCGGCGGGCAGCACGCGGCGCGCGTCGTAGACACCGCGCGCGGCGGTCTCGTCGAGCACGCCGCGGCTCTGCAGGTCGGGCTTCACGCTGTCGGGTTCTTACAATCGCAGAGAGCCCGGCGGGGGTACTCGTACCGCATGTCGACGACCCTTCGTTCGCTGAGCTGGCCGGCAGTCATCGCGGCGACGTTCCTCTACTACCTGCTCGCAGTTCCCTGGTTCGCGCCGTTCGCGTTCGGGCCGCTGTGGCGCGAGGCCGTGGGTGCGGGCGGCGACGGCGCGGCGGCGTACGTCGTGCCGCTCGTCGGCGCCGTCGCGGGGACGCTGGCGATGGCGGTGCTGCCGCAGCGCGTGGGCGCGAAGCTCGGCCTGCTCGCGGCGCTCTGCTTCTCGCTGTGCGCAGTGGCGACCGATGCGGTGGCTCCGAACCAGGCGCGGCCGGTGGCGTTCTTCATCGTCGTCGGCGGCTACCACCTGGTGGGGCTGACGCTCGTTTCCGTCGTGCTGGCACGGTTTCGTCGCACGCGATGAGCGCTAGGCTGCGCCGATGCTCGCGCTCGCTCTCGTCGTCGCCGCTGCCCCTGCCGACCGTGCGGCCGAGTGGCTCGCGAAGTTCCCGACCGAGCAGCTGAAGTTCGACGCGGCCGTCGGCACGGGCGAGCTCGCGCGGCTGCGGCCTTCACCCGCTTCGAAGCTCGCGTACGAGCGGGCGCGGGGTGTGGCCGACAAGGACACCGACCACCCACAGCGGCGCTTCTGGCTGACGGACTACAGCGTCGCGAAGAGCGCCGTGACGAAGTGGCAGCCGACCGACCCCAAGGTGAACTTGAACCGGCCCATCGACGAGGCGCTGTGGTGTGACGTGCACGGCCTTCGGCCGGAGACCGTCACCTACGCCAGCGGCCCGATGCGCGACGGCGGCGGCTACCGCTCGACCCACGCGCTGTGGGCGCTCATCATCGCGCGCGACCGAAAGTGCCTCGAGCCGAAGGCGTTCGAGAAGGCCACCGCCGACGTGCGTGTCGAGCTGAAGAAGGCTCAGCCCGTCGACATCGGGCCGGCGTCGCTCGACGTCGACCTCTACGCCGAGCGGCTGCTCTTCCTGCTGCTCGCTGGCGAGCGCGACACGACGCTCTCGC
>JAEUJP010000273.1 GCA_016793725.1 Myxococcaceae bacterium
GCCTCGCCCGCCGGTGAGAGCTCTGCGTGGCGTCGAACGACCTCGAGGCCCTGGAGCAGCCCGAGCATGTGCCGGTGCAGCCGCAGCCGCGCCTCACCCTCGAGGTGGGGGCGGCGTTCGACCACCTTCGACATGAACGACGCGAGCCGCAAGAACACGAAGGTCGCGTGAAACGTGCCGTAGAGCGGGCGCGGGTCGGCGCGAATCGGTGACGGCGCGCCCATGTGGCTGCGGTTCAAGAGCAGGGGCTCGAGCTCCTGCGTGGCGTGCAGCAGCTGATGCGCAGCTTCGTGAACGAGGTGATCGGCGTAGCAGAGCGGCGACCAGCGCGGGTCGAGCGCGAAGAACGACGCACCGAAGAGCCTCAGGTCGGAGCCGCCGACGAACTCGTGCCCCTCGAGCAGCACCACGTACTCGGTGAGCGCGCGCACCTCGCCGGCCTGCTCGGGGTCGACCGAGGCGATGAGCTCCATCGCGAGCCCGAGCTGTTGAACGATCTCACCCGCCCGCAGGCTCTCGAGCTCGAGCGGCACCAGGCGGCTGTCGCCCCTCTGCGAAAGCCCCTTCACCGTGGCGAAGTACTTCGCGGCCTCTTCGAGCACGGGGCCCGTCTTCGATCTCACCGCCGGGCCGCCGTTCGCGCCCTTCAGCCACGTGCTCGCGATCGCCTGCCTCAACCCCTCGCCGTGCGCCGCGCGCCACGCCGCGGTGCCGACCCGCTCGGAGCCCGCCGGCAGCCGGTAGCCCGCCGGGGCCGCGGGGCACGCCTCGCCCCACACCGGCAGCGGCGCGTCGAGCAGGCCGTTCGCGCAGTCTTCGGCGAGCACGTTGCCGAGCCCGAGCAGGGCCGCGCGCGCCTCGGGCCGGCGCTCTCTGAGCGGGCCGAGCGCCTTGAAGTACGTGTTGATGAGCTCGCTGCGCGCCGACCACCCCGGCGTCGCCTGCAGCGTGCGCAGCGCAGCACGCAGCGCCTCCGCCTCGGCGCGCGCGAGCACTGCACCATCGGCGGCGAACGCGAGCAGCTTGTCGAAGTCGACCAGGGTCTGGCGCGAGAAGCGGTCGCGCACCTCACGAGCGCATGCGGCATCGGTTCGTTCGAACATGTTCAGTGCACCTCGGTGGTGGTGTGCAGCTCGGCTCGGCGAGGAGGTGGCGCGTAGTCGTCGCGCGGCGGCTGCCAGTCGAGCCAGCCGGGGTGTACGGCGAAGAAGCGCGAGCGCGGCGCCGCGACCGGGCTCTCTTTCACGATCGGCACGCCGGCCGGCATCGGGTGCCACCACGACTCGCGGTGAAACAGCTGCGCCCCGAGCTCGGCACCGGTCGAGCCGCGCACGAGCTCTGCGCACACCGGCTCTTCGGGGCGCTGCCACCGAAAGTCCCCGCAGATGCGCAGGGCCTCGCGGCGGTTCGGCAGCGCCGCGTGCGCAGTGAGGCAGTGGAAGACGATGACGTCGCCTGGGCGGTAGGTGGTGGTGGCCCAGCCCGGCTCGGTGCCGGCGAAGGGCAAAAGTGCGACGGGCGGCCCCAGGTGGCTGCCGGGCACGACGGCGAGCGCGCCGTGCTCGGGCGAAATTTCCATCAGCGGGGCCCAGGTGGTGAGCATGTCGCTGATGCGCCAGTACGCGTAGTCCTGGTGCGCGTAGCGGCCGGGCTCGGTGCGTGCGCGCGACGGCGCGGTGGTGCGCAGCACCTTCGACGGCAGGCTGTACGCGCCGGGGCCGAGCAGGCTGGCCGCGAGCGCCTTCAGCGCGGGCAGGTAGGGCAGGCGGTTGAACTCGGGCAGCTGGGTGGCGGCGCGAAACGCAGGGTGCTGCGAGCCGGCCGACTTCGACAGCGCGAGCGGCAAGAGCGCCCCGGTCGCATCGACCCAGCCGCCCTCGTGCAGGGTGGCGATGATCGCGTCGTGGGCTTCGGTGATGCGGGCGACGGGCAGCACCGCGCGCAGCAGCAGGTAGCCGTCCCGGGCGAGGCGGGCGATCAGCGCGGCAGGGTCGCCGAGCAGCGACGTCGAGTCGATGAGCTCACGCATGACAGGTCGGGGGGCGCGAAGGTGCGCCCCACGCCGGAGCCAGGCGCCCCGGCATGGGCCGCTTTCGGCGAATCAGCTGTCGAGCTCGGTCGAGATGCGACGGTTCATCTGCATCATCGCCCCGCCCACGTCGGCGTGACCGACGGTGACATCGAGCTCGGTCGAGATGCGGCGGTTCATCTGCATCATCGCCGCGCCCACGTCGGCGTTGCCGACGGTGACGTCGAGCTCGGTCGAGATGCGGCGGTTCATCTGCATCATCGCCGCGCCGACATCGGCACAGCCCACCGTGACTTCGAGCTGGTTGTCGTGCTTGCTGCTCATGTGAAGACCCCTCTGGGTTCGAGCGCCGAGATTGGCGCACGCTCAAAGACGCAGGCCGCAGGTGAAGTCGCAGGTGGGAGCGCCGGGCCAGGAACGACGAGTGTTTTCGGCAGGGTGCGGGCGCTGCGCGGTGTTGCGCGCGCGCAACAGCGTCTACCGTTTCAACACGAGCTGACCGCCCTCGAGGCGCCACGGCGCCTGCTCGGCCACGAACGCGATCAGCTCGGCGGCCGAGCGCCGGTCGGGCTCGATGTTCCACACCACGACGTAGCCGTCGTACCCGGTGGTGAGCAGCTCGCGGTCGCCGGCGAGAAACTCGGCGGTCTGCGACGGGCCGCGCCACGAGCGCAAGAGCTGCCCCGTCTCGGCGTCGTGCAGGTAGGCCATGTGATCCCACCCGACCGACGCGACCTGCGAGCCGTCGTGGCTGAACGAAGCACGCTCGACGTTGTTCGTGTGCTCGGCGAAGTCGTGCTCCATCGCCAGCGTGTCGAGCGCCCACACGCGCACGCGGTGATCCTGCCGCCCGCCCGTCACGAGCCGCTTGCCGTCGGGCGAATATTCGACGTCGTCGACCCACGTCTCACTCACCCTCACCTGCCGCTTCACCGACCCGGTCTTCGCGTCGACGAAGTAGACGAGACCCGTGCCGTCGGCGACCGCCAGCTCGGTGCCGTCGGGCGAAAACGCCAGCGCCGAGAGCCGGTCTTTCGACACCGGCGCCGTGAGCAACAGCTCACCCGAGCGCGCATCGATGACGCGCGCCGACCCGTCGTAGCAGGCCGTCGCGTAGCGGCTGCCGTCGCGGGTCATCGCCACGTTGATGATCATCTTCGGGTGCGGCACCACCGCGAGGTCGGTGCCGTCGAAGCGCCGCACCTTCAGGTCTCGGTAGCCCTTGCGCTCGTTCGAGGCCAGCACCGTGCCCGCCGGCTCACTCAACGCCGCCGAGCTCGGCCATTCGCCCGCGTCGAAGCGCGACGACACGCCGCCGTCGGCCTCGAAGATCGCGACGTGGCCGCCCGTGTCGGGCAACACGAAGCGGCCGGTCGACGTCACGCCCCCCGGCAGCACGATCGGCCGCGCCTCGTCGGGGTAGGGGATCACGCGATAGTCGAGCACGCCCTCGAGCGACCACACCGCCGCCGACCCTGACAGCCCCGCCGTCAGCACGCGCTTCGCGTCGGGGCTCATCGCGCTCGCGAACAGCTTGCCTGAAGGCTGCACGTCGATGGTCGCGAGCAGCGCACCGCTCGCCACGTGCCACGCGCGCACGACCCCTTCGGCCCCGCGCGAGAACAGCTGCTGATCGTCGAGCGAGAAGCTGACCCCGGGAAACCGCGAGTCGGCCGGCGTGCGAATGCGGTGGCTGTAGACCCACCCGGGCAGCCGGTAGAGGTGAATCGAGAAGTCGCTCTCGGCGATGGCCGCCCAGCGGCCGTCGTGGCTGTACGCGATCGCCGCCCCTTCCGACTCGAAGCGCGGCAGCACGCGTGTGAGCGTGAAGGTCTCGCCGTGCCACACCGTGGCCTCACGGTCCCACGCCGCCACCACCAGCTCGCCCGTCGGCGCGAACGACAGCGCCTGCGCACGGTTCGTGTGGTGCGAGAGCGTGAACCGCTTCGCGCCCGTCTTCGCGTCGAGCACCCGCACCTCGCCGCTCTGATCGCCGACCACGATCATCGACCCGTCGGGCGAGAAGATCGCGCGGTACGGGTTCGGGTCGTCGAACGCCGCCACCTCTTCGAGCGTCTCGGTGCTGCTCACCCTCACCTTGCGGTCGCCACCGCACGAGACCACGAAGCGGCTGTCGGCGCTGAAGCTCACCTGGTCGATGCCCTTCGCGTGCCGCGTCACCGCCTTCAGCAGCTTGCCGGTCTCGGCGTCCCAGACGCGCACGTACTCGTCGTCGCCGCCCGTCGCGAGCAGGCGCGCGTCGGGGCTCCAGTCGACCGAGACGACGTCGCGCTGCATGCCGGCGAGCTCGAAGCGGCGCGCCGCGAGCGAGCGCACCGACTGGCCGAGCAACATGTTCAGCGCGCGATCGTTCGGTGCCCGTCGCAGCGCCTCGGC
This sequence comes from Myxococcaceae bacterium, assembly GCA_016793725.1. Classification (GTDB taxonomy): domain Bacteria; phylum Myxococcota; class Myxococcia; order Myxococcales; family Myxococcaceae; genus Xiheicaenimonas; species Xiheicaenimonas phototrophica. Next base: position 4,427 of record JAEUJP010000273.1, read on the forward strand.
GAAGTACACCGCCGCCCTTCTCGGGCGCCCCGCCGCGAGCTCGCTGCGGCCCTGCACCTCGAGCAGCGAGCGGGTGCTCGCCTCGGCCTCGCGCCTCAAGCCCGACTCGCGCACCGTCGCGAGCGTGCCGCCGACCGCCGCCAGCACGAGCACGACCGCGGTGGCGATCGCGACGCTGCGGTTCTTCTGCACCCAACGGCCGACGCGCTCGGCCGCCGAGTACCGATGCGCGAGCACCGGCTGGCGCGCGAGATACCGGTTCAGGTCTTCGGCGAGCGCGCGCGCGTCGGGGTAGCGGTCTCGGCGCTCGACCGACATCGCCTTGCGAATGATCGCCACGAGGTCTCTCGGCACCCCGCTCACCGCCCCGAGGTCGAAGCCCTGGAACTCGGCGCCGCCCGGCTGGGTCGCCTTCACGCGCGGGCCGGTGCCGGTCACGAGCGAGGCGAGGCACGCCCCCAGCGCATAGACGTCGGCGCGCGAGTCGACGAGCTCACCGGCCGCCTGCTCGGGCGGCATGTACCCCGGCGTGCCCAGCACCGCGCCCGCACGCGTGAGCGAGGCCGCCAGCGGCACCGGCGCATCGGCGCCGTCGCCCGTCGAGACCGCCCGCACCAGGCCCCAGTCGATGACGACCGTCTCGCCGTACTTTCCCACCAGCACGTTCTCGGGCTTCAGGTCGCGGTGCAGCACGCCCTTGCTGTGCGCGTAGCCGACGGCCTCGGCGACGGCGAGCACGCGGGGCAACAGCGCGAGGCGGGCCGCCAGCTCGGGCGTCGCGGCGAGCGTCTCGGCCAGCGTGGCGCCGTCGACCAGCTTCATCGTGTAGAAGAGCGAGCCCGACTGCTGCGACGCGCCGGCGTCGTGCACCGGCACGATCGCGGGGTGCTCGAGGCGCGCCGTCGTGAGCGCCTCGTGAATGAAGCGCCGACGCGCGGCGGCGTCGTCGGTCAGCGACTCTTTCAACGCCAGCTCGCGACCGAGCTCGCGGT
>JAEUJP010000405.1 GCA_016793725.1 Myxococcaceae bacterium
GAGTCGCTCGCCCGCTCGATGGCGCAAGAGCTCGCGCCGCGGGGCCTTCGGGTGAACTGCGTCTCGCCCGGGCTCATCGAGACCGACCTCATCGCCGAGCTCGACGAGCCGCGCCGCGAGGCCATCATCGCGCGCACGCCGCTCGCCCGCTTCGGCACGCCCGACGAGGTCGCGAAGGCCGTCGCGTGGCTCTCGTCGGACGACGCGTCGTACGTCACGGGCGAGGTGCTCAGCGTGAACGGCGGGCTGTTCATGTGACGGTCGTGTCACATTGAAGTCTCGATGACTCTTTCTTCGGCTTGAGGCCGGTCGGCGGCCCGGCGTAGGTTTCGCGCCATGCCCAGAATCGCAAAAGCCGACGTGAACCGTGCTCTCGACACTGCCGCAAAGACGCTGATTCGCCTCGGAGGCGCCGACGGCAAAATTTCGCGCGCCGACGTGAAGAACGCGATCGCCACCGACCGCGTCGCTCGCCGCGAAGTGCCGCTCGTCGACATCTTCTTCAAGTTCATCGACCACCGCGACTTCAAAGAAGGCGCGCAGGTGACGGCGAAAGACGTGAAGCGCGCCGTCGAGTACGCGAAGACGAACATGGTCGCGAAGTACGACCTCAACAACAACGGCCTCTCGGAAGACGAAATCGCGAAGATGTCGCTCACCGGCAAGCGCGCGGTCGACCTCGCGAAGCTGCTCAAAGACCCGGTGAACCACAACCCGTTCGCGCGCGGCGAGTAACGCGCTGCTCGAGAAGTTCCTGCGCGACGAGCGGCGGGTGCATCGCCGCGTGAACCGTCGCCTGCTCGACCCCGGTTCGCTCGACGGGGTCGACCCGTTCTACCTCCCCGAAGCCGGCAACACGTTCGAGCTGCCGTGCTTCTGGGTCGAAGCCGAGCGGCTGCACGTGTTTTCGCTGGGGGCCACGAGCGCCCGCCGGCACCTCTTCTTCATTCACCCCGAGGCGGTGTTTGGGTACCGCGCGTGGCTGAAGGGCTGCGCGCCCGGGCCGAGGCACTTCGCGACCGCGACGTCGTCGACGCGCACGGTGGTGGCCTGGCCCGAGGCGTCGCCGACCGACACGCGGTGCCTCAAGCTCTCGCTGCCCGTGCTGTTCGCGAGCGAGCGTCGCGTCGTGACCGCCGAGCTCGCGCGAGACGCCGTCGAGACGACGCGGCGGCTGCGTCACCTGCGCACCGGGCTGCGCATCGTGCCCGAGACGCTCGGCCTCGTGCCGCGCGACGCCGACCTGGGCGGCTACCTGGTGCGTGAGCTGCCGCGCGTGCCGCTGACGCCGTGGTTCGCGCTCGAGCACCCCGAGCGGCACATTCGTGGGTTCCTTCGCGCGTGGCTCAAGTCGGCCGTCGAGCACGGCTGGGTCGCCGACGTGCACGCGCAGAACATTCTGGTCAGCCCCGGCCCGACCTGGTGGGTGCGCGACATGGACAGCGTGTGGCTCGACGACCCCGAGCTCGAGGGCGCGCGCACGAGCCTGCACACGTTTTTCCTCGGCGGCCCGGCGCGCAACCACCGCGCGCTGTTTTTTCGCGAGCTCGAGCGCCTCGCCGGCAAGGCCGCGCGCGAGCCCGACACGTTCGCCCAGTGGCTCGAAGACGAGCGGCACTTTCGCCGCAAGGCCCCGAAGCCCCCGACCGGCGTGCGCCGCTGGCTCGCGAAAGAGCAGAGCGGCGAAGGCCGCGCGAGAGACCCGCGGCGGTTCGCGAAGGTGACGATGGCGGTGCTGCCGCGACGCTTTCGCCCGGAAGAGAAGCCGGTGTGGCGCCTGCCGTACTTCGTCGCTCCGAGGGGCCGCGTGCACATCTACGGCACCGAGCGGCCCCCGGCGCTGTTCACGAGCGACGGCGGCGTGCGCGTGTTCTTCCACCCATTCATGGCCGAGCACCACGCGCTCGACGTGCTCGAGTTCGGCGCAGGCACGGAAGCGTTCTGGGCGACGCCGACGTCGTCGCCGCGCTCGGTGGTGGTGTGGAACGCGCGGGGCGAGCTGTTCGGGCTCAAGCTGTCGCTCGACGTCGAGCTGCTCGGCATCAACCGCAAGGTCGACGACTCGAAGCTGAAGCGCGCGGTCGAGGTGTCGAGCGCGCTGCGCGACGTGCGGTACCTGCGCGAGCCGGTCGCGGTGCGCACCGAAGAGAAAGACTACGGGTTCATCTACCGCGAGCTGCTGCCTGGCTCCGAGATGAACGCGCTGACGCCGGGCTTTCTGTGGAAGCGAGAGCCGCCGTGGCGCGCGCTCGTCGAGACGTTCGCGAAGCTCGCGTTCGGGCAGGGCCTCATCGGCGACCTTCACCGGCAGAACGTGCTGCTGACGCCGAAGGGTGAGGTGGTGCTGCGCGACCTCGACGCGTTCAAGCGCGCGCCGGCGAAGGAATACCAGCGCGCGTGGGTCGACGCGCTGCGCGCCGAGTGGATGTACGGGCAGAAGACGAAGCGCTGGGCCGAGGTCGATGGGCTGCTGTTCGAGCAGCTCGAGCAGTGGCTGGGCCGCGACGTCGTCGAGGCCGAGCGCGCAGAGCTCAGGCGCCGCGGGTGGAAGACGCTGCACGACCCGAGAGACCCGAGTGAGCCGCTGTACTCGCTCGACGCGATGGTGCGGTCAAAAACAGCCGGCGCTACCGCCACCTGGCCGGCGGCGTCGCCGCAGCTGTCGAACTGAGTCATTTTCGGTTCGCCCGGCGGAACGAAAGTGACTCAGAACGGCGTCTCGCGACTTCGCGGCACCACCCACCACAGCTACGCTGAACCGCACGTGCAGGCGGGCTCACTCTACGGTCTCTCGGGCAACGCGCAGCGCGTGCACGTGCTCGGCATTCTCGTGGTGCCTGCGCTCGGCGTCGCCGCAGCCATCGCGCTCGCCGTCACGCGCGGCATCACCGCGTTCGACGTGACGCTACTCGCGGCCGGCTGGCTGCTCGCCGCCATCGGCATCGAGGTCGGCTTTCACCGGCTCTTCTCGCACGCCGCGTTCGACGCCTCACCGCGGCTCGAGGTCGCGCTCGCGATGCTGGGCTCGCTCGCGGCGCAGGGCCCGGCGCTCTACTGGGCTGCGCTGCACCGCCACCATCACCGGCACAGCGACGGCCCCGACGACCCACACTCGCCGGCGACGAAGGGCTTCTGGCACGCGCACGCCGGGTGGATGTTCGACGCCCCGCCGCCGAACCTCTTCGAGTACGTGCCCGAGCTCTTCGCGCGGCGGCAGCTGGTGCGCGCCGACCGCCGCTACTTTCTCTGGCTCGTGCTCGGCCTCGTCGCGCCCTCCGCGCTCGGCGCCGCCTGGTACGGCACGCTCGAAGGCGCCGGCCGCGGCCTGCTCTTCGGCGGCCTCGTTCGCATCTTCGTCGCGCAGCACGGCATCTGGAGCATCAACTCGTTCTGCCACCTCTTCGGAGCGCGCCCGTTCGCGAGCCGCGACGCCTCACGCAACGTCGCGTGGCTCGCGCTGCCCACGCTGGGCGGCTCGCTGCACAACGCCCATCATGCGTTTCCCTTCACCGCGAAGAACGCGTTTCGTTGGTACGAGGTCGACCCGGGGTGGCACATCATCCGCCTGCTCCAGGCGCTCGGCCTCGCCACCAACCTGCGCGTGCCCGACGAACGCATGCTCGCCGCGCGAGAGTGACACTCCCGTGTGACATGACTTCCGGCACATGTGCCGCTCCGACGCGAGGCGTACGAACCGCGTCATGCACGCACTCGCGCTCATCGTCCTCTCGCAGCTCGCCGACCCGCTCGCTCCTGCCGCTCCCGCCGACGCACCTGCGTTCACCGCGCCGGCGCCCCAGGTCGAAGCCCAGACCGGCGGCAGGTGGTGGAGCATCGTCACCCCCATCGCCGGCGTCGCGCTCTACGCGCTCTCGACCGGAGTCGTCGGCTACGAGGTCTACCGCTTTCAACAAGACGTCGCAGAGGTCTGCCGCAACGGTATTCGTGTCGGCCGCTGGTTCTAGTCAGCGCGCCTGACAGTGCTCGAACACGCACGAGAACCCGTCGGGGCACTCGCAGTCGTGTCGGCAGTACAGCCTGCACTCGAGCGAGTCGGGCCGCATCTGCACGCGCTCCATGCAGAAGAACTGAGGCGGGCAGTCGCCTGCCGGCTCGGTGCCTGCGTCGACGGTGCAGCGCCTGCCGATGGCGGCGCTCTCGAGCGACTTCGGCTCGCAGCCCGAAGGCTTCGGCCCCGACGTGTGACCGCGCTCGTCGAGCGGCGACTGCCCGGCCGCGCTCAGCACACCGAACGACGCCACCAGCACCAGCAGCGCTGCGACGCCGGTGCCCAGCGCCACGCCCCGCGCGCGCCCCATGAACGAGAGCACCAGGCCGACGACGGGCCCCACGGCGGCGACGAGCATGGCCAGCGCCAGCAGCGGTGGGCTGATCAGCAACCCCGCGAACGCGACCTTCACGACCACCGGCGCGCTGCACAGCGCCATCAGCAGCGCGAGCGCGTTCAGCACCACCCCGGTCACGTTCGTGCGCTTCACCAGAGGTTGTTCAGCTGCGCGCCCGCGCTGAGCTCGATGACCGAGCCGGTCAGCGCCGCGCTCTTCGGCGAGCACAGCACCGTCACGAAGTCGGCGACCTCTTCGACGCTCGGAATCTTGCGCGTCGCCGTCGCGTCTTCGAGCTTGCGCCGCCACGCCTCGTCGCCGCCCGTGCGGCCCTTGAAGCGCTCGCTGTCGACGAAGCCCAGCGCCAGCGCCACCGCGCTCACCCCGCGCCGCGAGTAGTCGACCGCGAGCCCGCGCACGAGACCTTCGAGGCCGGCCTTCGCCGCCGCGTACAGCGCACCGCCCGAGATGCCCGTACGCGCCGCGATGCTCGACAGCGCCACGATGCGCCCGAACCGCGCCGTCATCATGTCGGGCAGCGTCTGCCGGCACACCTCGATGGCGCTGAAGAAGTCGGTCTCGAGCAGCGCGCGCGCTTCGGCCGGCTCGTGCAGGTGCAGCTTCTTCGGAGTCCACAGCGCCGCCACCGACAGCACCACGATGGTGGGCGGCCCCAGCTCGGCGCGCACGGCGTCGAGCGCGGCGCTCAGCGACTTCGAGTCGGCCACGTCGCAGGTCTGTGCGCTCGCCTTGCGCCCCAGCGCGCGAACTTCTGCGGCTGCCGCTTCGAGCGGCTCTCTCGAGCGCGCGAGCACCGCCACGTCACAGCCCTCACGCGCGAGCGACAGCGCGACGGCGCGGCCGACACCGCGGCTCGCTCCGACGACGAGGGCGACCTTGTTCGTGAGGTCGAGGTTCATGAATCGCCTCCGTTCACCCTGAGCGGAGCAGCCGCGAAGCGGATGCGCAGTCGAAGGGCGCCGCACGTTGCCTGCTCGAGACCCCTTCGACTCCGCACCTTCGGCGCTGCGCTCAGGGCGAACGGAGCTTTCATCATCGCGCCAGCCTCTCGAGCACGCGCGCCAGCTCGCGCCGCGCCTCTTTCGGAGCCACCACCCTGTCGACGTACCCCGCCTCCGCCGCCGCCCACACGGTGTGGTGCGCCTTCTCCCAGGCCTCGCGCTGCGCCTCAGACACCTCGGGCCCCAGCACGACCTTCAGCGCGGCCTCCGAGCCCATCACATCGATGGTGCCCATCGGCAGCGCGAGCCGAATGTCGGCCGCGAACGACAGCACGTTCGCCCCGCCGAAGCTCTTGCGGAAGATGAACGACATCTTCGGCACGCGCACGCCCGCGTACGCCTCGAGCAGCGTCGCCCCGTGCGGCAGAATGCCCTCTTCTTCCTGCTGGCGACCCGGCAGGTACCCCGGCGTGTCGACGAGCGTGATGATGGGGAGCTGAAGCCGCCCCGCCCACCGCACGAACGCCGCGCCCTTTCTCGACGCGTTCACGTCGAGACAGCCCGCGAGCTGCATCGGCTGCGACGCCACCACCGCCACCGCGCGCCCGCCGAGCCGCGCGAACGCCGTCAGCAGGTTCGGCGCGAACGCCGGCGACAGCTCGAGCACCGAGCCTGCGTCGAACAGCTCGGCCAGCACTCTTCGCTGGTCGTACGCGCGCCGCTCGCTCACCGGTATCAGCTTCTCGAGCGCCGGCGTCTCGCGCTCGACCGCGTCTTCCGACGGCAGCACCGGCTCGAGAAACGTCAGCACGCGCTTCAGCAGCGCCACGCCCGCGGCCTCGTCGGCGACCACCGCGTGGCAGCTGCCCGTCACCTTCGCGTGCAGGTCGGGCGCGCCGAGGTCGACGAGCTCGCGGTCTTCACCCGTCACCTCTTTCGAGACCTTGCCGCCGGTCACGAACATGAAGCTCTGCATGTCGACCATCGCGACGAAGTCGGTCAGCACCGCGTTGTACGCCGCGCCGCCCACGCACAGCCCGCACACCAGCGAGAGCTGCACCACGCCGGCGTCCCTCAGCCGCAGCGTGCGCACGATGATGTCGCCGAGCGACTGCACCGCGTCGGTGCCCTCTTCCACCCGCATGCCGTCGGAGTCGACCAACGCCAGCACCGGAGCCTTCTGCTCCAGCGCCAGGTCGAGCAGCCGCGACAGCTTCACCGCGCCCTGGCGGCCGATGGCCCCGCGCAGCACCGTCGGGTCGTTCGCCCACACCGCGACGGTACGCCCCGCCACGGCGCCCAGCCCGCACACCATGCCGTCGCCCGGGTGCAGGTTCGCCGCGAGCCGATCGCTCGCCGCGCCGTGACGGCTCTTCACGTGTTTGCCGAGCTCGGTGAACGAGCCGTCGTCGACGAGCGCCGCGATGCGCTCGCGGGCCGTCAAGCGACCGAGCCGCTTGTGCCGCGCCTGCCGCGACGGGCCGCCACCCTCTTCCGCGGCCTGCTCGCGGCGCTGCAGCTCGTCGAGCAACGAATCGTCGCTGCTCACGCTGCTTCCTGGTCGGCCGGGGGCACGTTCCGGGTCTCGCGCCCGCTGTGACGCTGACGCGTCACCGCGTGCCCCCGGCCTCCCGCTTCGAAACCTCAGCGAAGAGATGGTCGACACACTTCTGCACCGTGTGCAGGTCGCGAAACGAGTGCAGGTCGGGCTTCAACCCGAACTGTTTGCAGAGCAGAAACACGAGGTCGGTCGCGTCGAGCGAGTCGAGCCCCAGGTTCCCGCGAAAGGTGGCCTCGGGCGTGACCTTCTCTTTCGGCACGCGGAACTCGGTCACGAGCACTTCGGTGAGCTTCGCTGCGATGTCGTCGCGGGTCACGCGACCCGAGGTCTACTACGCCTTCGGCGCAGCCGCCGCTGCCTTGAGCTCGGCGAAACCGGGCAGCTCGCGCAGCGGGGCGAGGTCGGGGTCGTCGTCGAGCGGCACCGGGCTCTTGTAGCCGGCGTCGACCGCCGTCTTCAGCCACGCGAGGCCCTTCTCGACGTCACCCAGCCGGCACAGACAGCACGCCGCGTTGAAGGCGAACACGGGCTCCTTCGCCACCTCGAACGACCGCTGGCTCATCACGTTCGCCGCCGCGACGTGCCCGCTGTGAAACAGCTTCTCGGTGGCCGCGAGCGCGATCTGCTGCTCCGCCGGCGACAGCGCCAGCCGCGACACCGCGTCACGAATGATGACGTCGCGCTCGGCCTCGTCGTCGAGCGCCGACATGAGCAGCGGCCACGCCTCGGGCCGCAGGCGCAAGATGCTCGCGAGGGGCTTCAGCAGCTGAACGACGCGGTGGGGCTCTTGCCGGTGCGCCGCCAGCCGCGCCCGCAGCTCGGGGCTCGTGCGCTGCACATCGACGCCCATCTCTCGCAGCGCCTTCTCGGCGCCGTCGGGGTCGTTCGCCGACAGCCGCACCCACGCCAGCACCTCGAGCAGGTGCAGCTTCGCCGCCGCGTCTTTCGTGCCCGCGAGCGTCTGCACCAGCAGCGCGTCGGCCTTCTGGTGCTCGCCCTTCTCGCTCAGGTTCCACGCCTGCTCGGCCTCCGGAGGCATCTGCCCCGGCTCGTTGCCGCTCCAGCGCTGCCAGCCCTTCCAGATGCCGATGCCGCCCAGGTAGGCGAGCATGATTTGTTTGTCGAAGACCACGAACGCCGTGAGCACCGCGAGGCCGCCGAACAAAAGGCTCACCGCGCCGACGAACTTCGTGCGCGGCCGCTTCGTGATGAGCGTCACCGTGCTGTCGAGCGCGAGCCCACCGTCCCACGGCAGAATCGGCAGCAGGTTGATGAGCGCCCACACCACGTTCACGATGCCGAAGGTGCTGAGCGCCCACTGCGCCAGCCCCGACAGCTCGAGCTTCGACAGCACGAGGAGAACCACGAGCCCCGTGGCCAGCTCGAGGCCCGGCCCGCAGAGCGTCACCCACAGCTTCTGCTTCTCGTTCGGCCGCCCGCCCTCGGGCCAGGCCGTCACCCCGCCCATCGCGTGCAGCTCGATGCGCGGCGCGAACCCGTAGAAGCGCATCGCCAGCGCGTGCCCGAGCTCGTGCAAGAGCACCGACACGAAGACGATGGCCATCCACCCCACGACCTTTTCGGTGCTCCCCGCCTGCAGCCCGAAGACCACGGGCAGAATGAAGAACTCGGGGCGAATACGAACGGGGATGCTGCCGAGTCGAAAGTTCAAGACGTGGTCTCCCTAACGCGAACGCCGTTATGACACCCGTATGGCGCGCGACAAGAGCACTCTGACGAAAGAAGAAGTCGACACGTTCCTCGCGAAGCACAAGGCGTGGCAGGTGAAGAACGGCATGCTCGAGCGCACCTACGAGTGGCCGAAGTTCCTCACCGGCATCGCGTTCGTGAATGAAGTCGCGAAGCTGGCCGAGGCCGCCGACCATCACCCCGACATCGACGTTCGGTACAACAAGGTCACCCTCAAGCTCACCACCCACGACGCCGGAGGTCTCACCTTCCGCGACACCGAGCTCGCCGACCAGGCCGACCGAATCGAACCCAAGTAGATCCAACCTCCACGCCAGCCGTTGAACGCCGGGCATGAATTTCGCCCCCGTTCTGCTCGCCGCCGCCCTCACCTGCGACCTCACCCCGAAGTCGCCCGCCAAGACCGAAGCCGCCGACACCCAGGCCTTTCGCACCTCCGCCCAGCGCGGCCTCACCTTCCTCTCCAACCAGAGCCGCTCGTGGACCCAGGCCAACCCGGGTTGCTACGGCTGCCACGTGCACTCCGTCACGCTGGAGGGCCTCAGCATCGGCAAGCACAACCGCTACGACGTCGCTCCGAACGACCTGAAGCTCATCGCCGCCGCGATGCTCAACAACACCCAGGGCGTTCACACCACCACCTTCACCACCGCCCGCGCCTTCGGCGGCGTCGCCTTCGCCCGCTACGACCAGCTCGTCGACGGCGCCCTCACCGACGACCTGCTCAAGCTCGCGAAGCGGCTCATCGAAGACCAGCAGCCCGACGGCTCGGTGAAGGTCGACGACACCCGCTTCCCCATCGAGTCGGGCGTCGTGCAGGCCACCTTTCAGGCGATGCAGACCTGGCGGCAGGCCTACGCGCGCACGGCCGACGACCTGTGGCTCACCCCGCTGCGCAAGGCCGAAGAGCACCTGCAGGTGCGCGCCGAGAAGCTCGACTCCCTCTCGCTGCAAGACCGCGCGTACACGCTGCTCGGCCTCACCGCCGCCGGCGTCGGCGCAGGCGAAAAACGTTCGCTCGCCCTGCAGCGCGCGCTGCTCGACGCCCAGAAGCGCGACGGAGGCTGGGGCTTCGGCGAAGCCTCCGACGCCTTCGCCACCGGCCAGGTGCTCTACACACTCAGGTCGGCAGGTCTCTCAGAGAAGGAGCCCGCCGTCGCCCGCGGCATGACCTGGCTCGTCGAGCGCCAGAAGAAGAACGGCGGCTGGGGCGGCACCGTGTCGGCGGGCAGCGCGCTCGGCGAGGCGATGTGGGCCGTGCTCGGCCTCGTCACCGTCGACGTGATGTCGGTCGCCGTGAGCGGCGTCGTCGACGGCCAGCACGTGCTGCCCACCATGAAGCTCGAAGCGACGGCGAAGGACAACCGCGAAGGCGGCGTGAAGAAGCTCGAGCTCTTCGTCGATGACCTGCCGGTGCACGCGTCGTGCGGCGCGGGGCTGTCGTACGAGCTCGCGACGGGGGCGATGAAGCCGGGCAAACACCTCATCGACGTCGTCGCCACGAACGCGAAGGGCGAGACGCAGAAGCGCCGCTTCGAGGTGTATGCCGGCGACGTGTACCTGACGTCGCTCGGCTCGCGCTTCGACGCGCGCACCGGCACGGTCGAGGTGACGGCGCGCGACATCGCGACCGAGGCGCACGGCGTCTCGTTCGAGGTGCTGGCCGCCGACGTCAAAGACGGTCAGCCGGTGCCGGGCAAGGTGGTGCACAGCGCGACGCTCGCGGGCAAGCCGGGCGCCCTCACGGCGAGCTGGGACGGCAAGAAGGCCGAGAAGGGCCGCTACTTCGCGCGGCTGACGGTGCGCGACGCGGCGGGCAAGGCGCTGCACTCGGAGCAGCTGCTCGTGTTCAACGAGCGCGAAGAGGTGCAGCGCGCGAAGTTCGCCGAGGTGGGCGGCAAGCTGAACCTGGCGGCCGAAGACGCGGCGAACACCGAGGTCGAGCTCGTCGACGCGACGGGCCGCGTGGTGCAGTCGACGCGCAGCACGGCGCAGGGCAACTACCGGTTCAAGAACGTCGACCAGGGCACGTACACGGTGCGCGCGAAGAAAGAGGGCTTCAGAGACCTCGAGTCGTCGAAGATTGAAGCCGCGCCCGCGGCCGCGCCGGCGTCGGTCAACATGGGGTGGTGACCCGATGCTCTGGGCCGCGCTGCTTCTCGCCGCGACACCGTTTCGACCGCTGCGCGACGGCGTCGACTACGCCGAGCTGAAGTTCTCTGCAGGCGCCACGCTGCACGTCGTGCGCATCGACCCCGACCGAGCGCCGCTCGAGCTCGCCCTCTCGTCGAGAGACGGCAAGGGCAAGCGCACGGCGAAGCAGTGGGCCGACGAGCGCAACTTCATCGTCACCCTCAACGCGGGCATGTTCGAGACCGACCACCGCTCGAACACGGGGCGGCTGGTCGACGGCGAGCACGAGAACAACGCGGCGTGGAAGAGCGCGTACCAGTCGGTGCTGGTGCTGAACCCGAAGAAGCCGAAGCTGCCGAGCGCACAAATCGTCGACCTCGACGCACCGGGCTCAAAGGAGCTGATCAACCAGTACGGCTCGATGGTGCAGAACCTGCGGCTCATCAAGGGCGCCGGCACGAGCGTGTGGAAGAAGAACGGCCGCGCCTGGAGCGAAGCCGCCATCGCCCAAGACGCGCAGGGCCACATCTTGTTCCTCTTCACGAGAGCGCCGTTCCAGATGGCGGAGTGGAACGAGAAGCTCCTCGCGCTGCCGCTCGGCGTCGTGCGCGCGTTTCACGTCGAGGGCGGCCCCGAAGCGTCGCTCAGCATTCACGCGAGCGACGTCACGCTCGACGCGTGCGGCAGCTACGAGACGGGCTTCGTCGAAGACGAGCGCAACGCCGAGCAGTGGGCGCTGCCGAACGTCATCGGCGTGAAGCGATGAACACGGCCAGCAGCGCGAGCGCGCCGGCCAACAACCCAAGCCCCACCCAGCGCCACAGGCCCGGCGCCCGCACCACCGGCGGCCGCAGCGTGTCTTCACCTTCACCGGGCGGCGGCGGCACGGTCGCGACCCGGCGGGCCACCCCGTCGCGCGCCTCGGGCGTCACCATCACCGCCTGCATCTCGGGCAACGTCGGCGCGGCGAGCTGAGGCTCTTTCGGCGCGGGCGCCGCGGGCGGCAGCGTCGGCACCTCATTCGGGTTCTTCACCGCGGGGCCCTGCCGCATCGACGCGAGCAGGCGGTTCAGCCGCTGGTGAACCTCTTCGGCGCTCGGCCGCGCGTGCGCTTCTTTTGCGAGCATCGCCTCGACGAGCGCGGCGAGCGTCGACGGCACCTGCACCTTGCTCGTCAGGGGCGGCGGCGGCGAGTGCAGGTGGAGCTGGAAGAGCGTGTTGTCGGACTCGCTCGAGAACACCTCTTCGCGCGAGAGCAGCCAGTACGCCACGCAGCCCAGCGCGTAGACGTCGGCGGGCGGCCCGACCTGCAGCCCCAGAATCTGCTCGGGCGCCATGTAGCCGGCGGTGCCAATCATGAGGCCCGGCTGCGTCGCCACGTTCGTGATGACGCGGTTCAGCCCCTTCGCCACCCCGAAGTCGAGCACCTTCACCTGCAAGAGCCCGAGCCTGCGCCCGATGAACACGTTGCTCGGCTTCAGGTCGCGGTGCACCACCCCCGCGGCGTGTGCGCCCGCGAGCGCCGCCGCCACCTGCGACAGAATGTCGACCGAGTCGGTCAGCGTCAGTCGGTCTTCGCGGCCGGCGTGGCGCAGGTTCTTGCCGGTGAGCAGCTCCATCACCAGGTACTGGCGGCCGTCGGGCAGCGTGCCGAACGAGAACACGTCGACGATGTTCGGGTGCCCGATGGCGTTCACCGCGCGCGCTTCGGCGACGAGGCGGTGCGAGTTTTCGGGGTCGCGCGCGAACTCGTGCTGCATCACCTTGATGGCGACCGGCTTGCCGATGACCGGCTGCACCCCGCGGTACACGACGCCCATCGCGCCTTCGTCGAGTGTGGCGAGAATCTGGTACTCGCCCGCCTGCTGCCCGATGAGCGGGTCTTTCGGCGGCACCCGCTGAGGGGCCGTCACCCGCATCGTGCTCGGCATCGCGCGCACCGTCGACTCGAGGCCCATCGCCGACGACTTCTCACGGCAGAGCGCGCACGAGACCAGGTGCGCCATGACGAGCTCGCGCTGCAGCTCCTCGAGCTCACCCTGCGCCATCGCGCGCAAGAACGGCTCGGCGATGTGGCCGGCGGCGTCGGTCTCGACGTGGGTGGTGGCGACCTGGGTCGCGTTGTCGTCGCCGAGCTCGACCGGCGGCCGCTTCGAGGAGGACATCGGTGGGGGCCGCAGCTTACGTGAGAAGTGCTGGAACATGGCGGGGCTCTGCGGTGTCCTCGGGTACGTGCTCGGCCTCCTCGTGGTTTCGTTTCTGGCCGCCGACCCCGTCGAGACGGAGCTGCGCGCCAGGTTCGAGACAGATTCCGCCGCGCTCGAGCTCGCGCTGGCGCTGTACGCGCGCTCAGGCACCATCGTGTCGACGATTCCCGAGGCCGAAGACTTCGACGGCGGCTACCGCGGCATCATTCGCATCGTGCCGCAGCTGCCCGTCGGCCCCGAGCGGCGGCACCTCGAGTACGTCGTCGCGACGCTGGCGTACTACGACGAGTTCTTCGCCGCGGTCGAGAAGGCGGCCGGCAAGGCGCCCCGCTACCGGTGGCAGAACCTGAAGCTGCAGTTCTTCAAGAGCCTGAAGCGCCGCACGCCCGCCGCGTTCGCTTCACGGTGGACGGTCTCGTACAACGTGAACGGCACGCTGAACGGCTCCGAGAAACAGGTGAAGGACCTCATGTTTCACGAGCTGTTTCACCTGAACGACGCCGACCACGGCGGGTGGACGACGAAGGCGCTCGGCTTCACACACGCGTCGATTCGGGTGCGCTGCGGCACGAAGGTCGACTGCCTCGCGCCGTTCGCGCCTGACCCGCTCATCGTGCGCGGCGGCACGTACTACTCGTTCATGCCCGGCAACGGCCCCGAAGAGTACGGAGCCGACCTCGCGCTGCGTTACTTTCGCGAGCAGCGCGACGCGCTCGCCGGCAAGCCGGTGAAGAAGCCGTTCAAGTGTGGCCCGCCCGAAAACGCCCGCGTGTGGAAGGAGCTCGTCGACGAGTTCTTCGCCGGCGCAGACGCGGTACCCGCGTGCGCAAAGTGAAGAAGAAAAGAGAAGAGAAGAGAAGAGAAGAGAAGAGCCGAAAGACCTCCGTTCGCCGTGAGCGGAGCGCGAAGCGCGCAGTCGAACGGGTCCCGGAGCTCGGACGAGACCCGTTCGACTCCGGGCCGTCGGCCTTCCGCTCACGGCGAACGGAGTCGGAGTCGGAGTCGGAGTCGGTCGGCGAACCCGTGCTACGACCGCGCGTACACGCGCCGGTCCTGCTCGACGCCCAGGAACCCGAACGCGCGCGACGGCTCCTGTGCAACGGGCCGCTCGTCGACCGCGACCGCCAGCGTGCGCTCGTACTCGGCCACCGAGATGCGCCGGCGCGCGTCGAGCAGCTTCGGCAGCGCGAGCGCGCGCACCCGCGCCTGCGCCCCGCTCGTCACGCGGCCGGTGAAGAACTCGGCGCACGAGCCGCTGCCGTAGCTGAACAGGGCCAGCTCGCTGCCCGACAGGTCTCTCGCGTCGCACGCGAGCACGCTCGCCAGCGAGAGGTACAGCGAGCCCGTGTACACGTTGCCCACGCGGCGCGGCAGCTCGAGGCCGCTCTTCACCTGCCACTCGAACGACTTCGAAGGCGTCGCGTCACCGTCGAACGTGCGCAGCGCGCCGTGCGCCTTGAACGCCATCTTGGGAAACGGCACGTGGTAGCAGATGGCCGAGAAGCGGTCTGACGCGTACGGCTTCACGCCGCCGCCCTGTACCTGCCAGGCGAGGTACGCCTGCTGAACCGCCTCGAGGTAACAGGTCAGCGAGTACTGCCCGTCGACGATGGCGTCTTTGCGGTACAGCGGTCGCCAGAAATCCATCACGTCGCGCGAGCAGGTGCCCACGTTCGGCGAGAGCGCGACGAGCTTCGGGTCGTCGGAAACGAGCAGCGCCACCGCGCCCGCCCCTTGCGTCGGCTCGCCGGCCGTGCGAACGCCGTAGCGCGCGATGTCGGAGCACACCACCAGCGCCTTGCGGCCCCGCGAGCTGCCCGACCGAAGCCAGTCGAGCGCAATCATGAGCCCCGCCGTGCCGCCGTAGCACGCGTGCTTCGTCTCGAAGACGCGGCAGTGCGACGGCAGCCCCAGCAGCCCCTGCAGAAACGACGCGACGGGCTTCGAGTGGTCGACCGCCGTCTCGGTGCCGACGATGCACAGGCCGATCTCGTTCGCGTCGACCCCGTCGAGCGCCATGCGCGCCGCGCTCGCCGCCAGCGTCACCGTGTCTTCGTGCGGCGCCGCCACCGCCATCTGCTGCACGCCCAGGCCATCGCTGAACTTCGCCGGGTCGACGTCGCGCGCGCGCGCCAGCTCGGTCATGTCGAGGTAGGTGTCGGGTACGGCGACTCCGAGGGCTTCGATGCCGGCGTTGAGCATGGCTCGACTGATTATGTTGCATTGCAACACCCGTCAACAGTCACCGCAATGAAGATGGCGTGTTGCATTGCACCAATCAGCGGGCGCCGAACGCGCGCTTCGCCTTTTCGGTGCACTGGGGGCCGGTGAGGTGGCCGAGCACCTCGATGACTCCTTCTTTGAAGAGGGTGACCGCGCGGGGCTCGAAGCCGCGGCTGGGGCTCACGATGCTGAGGAAGCTGCCGACGCGCTGCCACTCGGGCAGCACGCGCTTCAAGCCCTCGACGCGGGCGGCGACGTGCTGGGGCAACATCGCGACGCCGAGCCCGGCGAGCGCCATGCGCCCGGCGAACTGCATCGTGTCGGTGCCGATCGCGACGTTCACCTCGACCGTCTCGGGCTCACCGGCCGGCCCGCTGAGCCGCCACGTGGCGCGGCCGCTCGGCGCGTTCATGACGATGCAGTCGTGCTGCGTGAGGTCTTCGAGCGTGCGAGGTGTGCCGCGCTTCTTCAGGTACGAAGGAGCCGCGTACAGCCCCAGCCGCGACTCGTGAATGCGGCGCACGACGAGCGACGAGTCTTTGAGCTCGCCCGCGCGCAGGGCGAGGTCGAACCCTTCGGCGACGAGGTCGACGTGGCGGGCGCTGAACGAGACGTCGACCTGCACCAGCGGGTACCGCCTGCGAAAGTCTGCGACGAAGCCCGACAGCAGCTCCTCGGAGTCGGGCGGAGCGCTCATGCGCACGCGCCCCCGCGGCTCGGTGCCCAGCGCGCTCACCGACGCCGCCGACTCGGTCAGGCTCGCGAGGGCAGGCCGGGCCTGCTGAAACCACGTGCGGCCGGCCTCGGTGAGGTGCAGCGCGCGCGTCGTTCGCTGCAAGAGCCGCACGCCGAGCGACTTCTCGAGCGCGGTGACGGCGCGGCTCACCGAAGACTTCGGCAGGCCGAGCTTCGCCGCGGCGCCGGTGAACGAGCCGTCTTCGACGACGCGAATGAAGGTGTTCACCTGGTTCAGGTCGATTGTTGCGGGCTGGGCAACAACGCGTTGTCTAGAAGCCCCATAGTTCGCCATGGAGCAAAAGACTACTCATGGGGCACCATGAAAACCATCGCTCCTCACGTCGTTCGCACGCTGCTCGGTCTCGTCTTCTTCGTGTTCGGGCTGAACGGGTTCCTCCACTTCATTTCCCAGCCGCCGCCGCCCGAGAGCGCGGCGCGGTTTTTCGAGCTGTTCGCGGGCAGCTACCTCATGCCGTTCGTGAAGGGCACCGAGGTTGTGGTCGGGCTCATGCTGCTCTCGAACCGCTTCGTGCCGCTGGCGCTGGCGGTGCTGGCGCCCATCACGCTGAACATCTTCGTGGTGCACGCGACGCTGGCGCCGAGCGGCCTCGGCATGGCGGTCGTGATTCTGGCGCTGCAGCTGGGCCTCGCGTGGACGTACCGGGCGGCGTACCTGCCGATGCTGCAGGCGAAGACGAAGCCGACGACGAGCGACCGGGTTCAGTCGCTGCAGCCGGCATCGTCGGTGTCGTAGCCGGAGCTCCAGACTCACTCGCCACCCCAGCGGCCATCGCCGAAGTTCGACGGCCGCTCGGGAGTGTCGAGCGCATCGGCGATCCGATCGGTCGCAGCCGAGACGGCGTCGTGCTTCCCCCGGTCGCGGTTCCTCGGCCGACTCAGCAGCTCGAACACCACGATGAGACCGGCGCCGACCGCCATCACGACCAGCTGCACCTCCGTCATGCGGCACCTCGAGACCGAAGTGTCGCGCGCGCAGGTGACGGGCCCGTGACGCCGCAGCAACAACGAGCGCCGACCCACTACAGGCACGTACCGGCCGCCGAACACGTCGTCCCCATCGGGCACGTTCCCACTCCGCCCGCCGCACAGTTCGGCCGGCAGTACGAGCTCCCACCGTCGACGGGCTGACACGCATACCCCGTGCGGCACGGCGAAGCGCCACACGTCGCGAAGCACGCGCTCTGCGAGAACCCGAGCGCGTTCTGCACCACACACGTCGCCCCCGCCGGGCACGCGCCCATGTTGCACATCGCGCTGCAGTACCCACCGGGGAAGCCCGCCGCCGCCGGCAGACACGCCTGCATCGGCCCGCAGCTGTTGCCGCCGCTGCACGGTGAGCCAATCATCGGCGGCGGCCCTGCATCGAGGCCCGGCGTCGGCCCCATCGTGCACAGGCCGTTCGTACACGACTGCTGAAACCCACAGAAGTTGCACATGCCGCCGCCCGTGCCGCACGCGAACGTCGAGTCGCCGTCGAGGCACCGCCCCATCGCGCAGCACCCGCTCGGGCACGTCGTCGCGTTGCACGGCGGAGGCGTCATGCACGCCCCGTTGATGCACCGCTGCCCCATCGGGCAGCCCATACACGCCGACCCGTTCGAGCCGCAGCCCAGGCCCGACTGCATCGACGGCGTCACACACGTGTTCGCGGGGCCGCAGCAGCCGCTGCACGTCCCGGGGCCGCACGTCGCCACGGTGCACTGCCCGTTCACGCACAGCTCGCCCATCGCGCACCGGCTGCACATGCCGCCCGTGTTGCCGCACGCGAGCTGCGAGTCGCCGACCACGCAGACTCCGAACGCGAGGCAGCCACACGTGCCGCCATCAGCTGAGCCGCCCGCAGAGCCGCTCACGCCGCCGCCGCCCGAACCTCCAGCCGCCGCTCCGCTCCCGCCTGCCGTGGAAGCGCCGCCCGTACCTCCGGCGGTCGACGAAGCGCCACCGGCGGTGCCGGTGCCCGAGTCGACCCCCTCGGGTACGACGTTCAGACAGCCCGAAAGCAAGGCAAGCACTGCAAACCTGCGCGCGGCGACGAGCATGCCGCGCACCCTACGCCTCGGCCCTGGCGAAGACTACTTCGCGTACGTGCACGACTTCTCGTGCCCGAGCTCGCAGCCGCGCTTGAAGTAGGCCTTCGCTTCGGTGGGGCTCTTCTCGACGCTCTCGCCGTTCTGGTACATGACCGCGAGGTCGTAGCAGGCCTGAGCCACTTCTTTGTCGCAGCCGAGCCCGAAGTACTTGAACGCCTCGGCCAGGTTCTTGGCGATGCCTTCGCCGTTGAGGTTCATCACCGCGACGTCGTTGCAGCTCGTGCCATTGCCGCCCTGGCAGCCCTTCACGAAGAACGCGAGCGCCTTCTTCGCGTCTTTCGCGACGCCCTCGCCCTCGAGGTAGCGCATGCCGAGGTCGCGGCAGCCGCTCGGGCTCCCGCCTTCACACGCCTTGAGGAAGCGGTCGAACGCGGCCTTCAGGTCTTTTTTCACGCCGTCGCCCTTCAGCAGCATGGCGCCCTCGTTCGTGCAGCCGCGCGCAAAGCCGTTCTTGCAAGACTTGGCGTAGAAGCCGGCCGCCTTCACTTTGTTGATGTCGACGCCGAGGCCGTCGTCCCAAATCCACCCGAGGTCGTCACAGGCTTCGGCGCTGTTGTGCTGGCAGCCCTTCTCGAGCAGCGGCTTCGCGGCCTCGTAGTCTTTTCGGTCGATCGCCGCCCGGCCCGACTTCGCGCACGCCGAGGCGTTGCCCTTCATGCACGCCGTCTCATCGGGGGTCGCAGCGAGCAGCGCCGGCACGGCCAACAGGGCTGACAAGGTCATGCTCGAAAACAAAGCACAACCAACACGAAGGGCCCCGACGAAAATCGCCGGAGCCCTGGTGTTCACGACCGATGAAGCTGTCGTGAGGCGCGACTTACTTCTTGGGCGCCTCTTCGGCCTTCTTCTCGCCTTCGGCCGGCTTCGCCTCTTCCTTCTTCGCCTCTTCCTTTTTGCCGGCCTTCTTGGCCGACTTGTCCGCCGGCTTCGCCTCGTCGGCGACGTGGGCAAACGCGGGAACGGCGAACGCGAGGAGGGCGGCGGCGAGCAGCTTCTTCATTTGGGATTTCTCCGTGGTTGGTTGAACTGCGACAGGGCTCTTGAGCACCCCATGTGCCATGGCCCAACCGGGCGGATTCACGGCGTGAACCGGGGTGCGGTGGGGATTTGCTCCCCAGCCTGGGGGACCCCGTTGGGGAGCCGAACCGCTGGGCGGAGCGACCCGCTTACGGGCTCAGCAGCACGAGGGCGGCGAGACACGTCACGAAATAGGGCACGAGCTGTGACGCCGTCGTGTAGTCGCGGCCGAGGCGCAGGCCGAAGAAGAAGACGAGCATGCTGAGGCCGCCGAGCACTGCGCCGCCGAACGCCATCTCGCGGCTCTTCGCGAGCAGCAACGTGAGGCAGCCGGCGGCCGACAAGATGCCCGCGAACATCTCGCCGATGGTGAGCAGGGTGAGCCAGCCGCTGATCCGCCGGCGCATCGGCGATTGATCAAACGCCACCTTGAACCGCATCACGTTCGCCTGCCGGTCGAGCAGCTTGTCGAGCCCCGCCTGCAGAAAGTACACGGCCAGAAACCCGCTGACGAAGACGCTCGCGAAGCTCGCCCCAGTGCCTCTCATGGTGGTTTGAGAACCTACCACCGGTTTCCGTTCCACCTGTCCCTGCGTTAGGTTGCCGGCATATTCGCTGCACAGGTCGACAGACCTGCCAGCAAAGTGCCCCTTCCGCAGGACATCGCCGTCGGTAATTCGAGGAGTCACCATGAAAATTCGTGCTCTCGCAGTCGCTGTTGCTTTGGTGGGGTGCAATCAAGCGGTACCGACGTACACGTCGTCGTCGGGCAGTCTCGCGCTGAGCAACGATGACGGCACTCTGTACGCCGTCGACTCCGACTCCAACCAGCTGTTCGTGCTCGACGCCCGCAGCGAAGAGCTCAAGGCCGCCATCGCCGTCGGCGCTCAGCCCGAGAAGGTCGTCGTCGGCAAAGACGACACCATCTACGTCTCGAACCGCATGGGCCGCAGCGTCAGCGTCATTCGCTACGGCGAGTGGAAAGAGGCGACCCGCCTCGACACCGCCGTCGAGCCCTCGGGCATGGCCGTGAGCGGCGACACCCTGCTCGTCGTCAACGCGACGATGCTCGACAACGCCGAGGTCGGCAGCCTCATGGCCTTCGACACCAAGACCCTCTCGCTGCAGTGGGAGCTCGCCGTCGGCCCCGAGCCCCGCGCCATCGCCGTCACCGGCAACAACGCGATGGTCTCGCTCTACAAAGAGGCCGGCGCCAAGAAGGGCGGTGACATCGTCACCGTCGACCTGCGCAGCCACCAGGTCGTCAGCGCCAAGACCGAGACGTTCGCCCAGGTGAACAAGAGCGCGCTCGAAACCCGCACCAACATCAACGGCGGCACCAAGAACGGCCCGTTCGACCCCTCCGAGCCCGTCGCCCCCGAGCAGGGCTTCGGCGGGCCCGCAGTCGTTCGCCCGCGCGGCATCGAGGCCCTCACCGTGTCGCCCGACGGCCGCAACGTCTACGCGGCCACGCTGCTCTCGTCTGACACCGTGCTGCCCGCGACGCCGGGCGAGACGTCGAAAGACGTCATCGGCCCCCGCGGCAGCGGCGGCGATGGCTACGGCGGCGGCTCGTGCGGCGCCGGCTCGGTCGCCACCCCCAGCCTCTTGACCTACAACGACAAGGGCGAGTCGCTCGCGACCGACGTCGGTGGCTGCCAGGGCCAGAACGCTCCCGGCCTGCCGCCGCAGGTGCTCGTCAGCGGCAACCCGACGATGCCGATTCAGGGCCCCTCGGCCGTCGCGGTCGACCCGACCGGCGCGTTTCTCTTCGTCGCCGGCCGTGAGTCGAACAACGTCGCCATCGTGACGGCGAACGCGTCGACGCTGAACGCGTCGAACGGCGTGCAGAGCGGCGGCGGGTTGGGCTCCTCGCCTCCGCCCTTCGACACACGCGGTGGCGTCGGCTTCTTCGGCCAGGGCAGCGTGCACACGACGGTGACGGTCGGCGCGGGCCCGAGCGGCGTCGCGCTCGCGCGCGACGGCAAGACGGCCTGGGTGCACAACGCGTTCGACCACAGCATCTCGCGCCTCGAGCGCAAAGACGGCGTGGTGCAGACCGTGCGCACCTCGCAGTTCACCGGCGACACGCTGGCGCCCGCCGCGGTCGCCGGCCGCAAGCTGTTCTTCTCGGCGGCCGACAGCCGCATGAGCGCGTCGACGACGGGCATCTCGTGCGCCTCGTGCCACCTCGAGGGTCGCGAAGACAGCCACGTGTGGAACTTCAGCGATGGCCCCCGCCAGACGCCGTCGCTCGCCGGCCGCATGCTGTCGAAGACGGCCCCGTTTCACTGGAACGGCGAGTTCGAAGGCCTGACGCAGTTCATGGCCACCACCGTGAATCACCGCATGGGCGGCGTCGGCGTGAGCGCGGCGATGGAGGCCCAAATCATGGCCTTCATCGAGTCTCAGCCGGTCGCCGACAACCCGCACCGCTCGGCGCAGCTCAGCGAGCGCCAGCAGCGCGGCTTCGCCGCCTTCGCGAAGGCGCAGTGCAACACCTGCCACAAGGGCGAGACGCTCACCGACAACTCGTTCGTGAACGTCGGCACGTACGTGACGGGCAAGACCGTGAACGACGACGTCAGGCGCTTCATGCACGGCGGCCTCAACACGCCGTCGCTGCTCGGCGTCGCGCGCACGGGCCCGTACCTCCACGACGGCAGCGCGATGACGCTGAAAGAGCGCATCACGAAAGACCGCGCGAGCGGCAACGGGCTGCACGGCAACGTTCAGGCGCTCAGCGAGACCGAGGTCGATGACCTGGTCGAGTACCTGAAGGCGCTCTAGGCCGAGCTTCGACTTCGCAGCACTCCGGGCGGCCCCGCGCGAGCGAGGCCGCCCGTTTCATTTTCTGCGCGGGGTAGACCTGCCGCGACCGTCGCGCGTTTCACCACGCATGACCTTCAAGCTCTCTCGCCGCGGCTTCCTCACCTCCGCCGCTCTCGCCCTGCCCGCCCTCCCCGCCTTCGCCGCCGAAGGCTGGGGCATTCGCCCCGAGCCCTCGTACGCCGAGGTCATTCAGCGCGTCGTCGCCATGCCGATGGACTCGAGCCTCCAGGCCCGCCTCCAGCGCCGCGGCCTCAACGTCGTCAACCTCACCTGGGAAGACACCGGCCGCTACGAAGGCTCGGCCGTCGGGCCCAACATCAGCGACCTCACCTTGCAGGTGCGCGAGCCCGCCGGCGGCGGCCAGGTGCGCACCTCGCTGCTCCCCGTCATTCGCACCCCCAACTTCACCGACACCACCGCCGACGTGAAGGCCGAGCAGCTCTGGGTGCGCGTCGGCAACCAGCGCCCGGGCGCCGAGGTGAAGGCCCTGCGCCTCACCGAGGTCTTGAAGAACCTGAAGGAGTACCTCTCGGACCCTTCGTCGGTGAAGGGCTCTGCCAACCTGCTCGCCTCACGCGACACGCACTTTCTCGTCAGCGCCCAGCACGTCTTCGTGCCCCTGCCGCGCACCGGCAGGGCCGAGTTCAACCCGGTGCTGTTCAACTACCAGTCGTACCCCGACAACCCCGCCGTGCTGACGCTGCTCGCCACACGCGAGGGCCTCTCGGCGCGCGTCATCGAGAACAAGCCCGGCGACCAGACGTTTCAGGGCTGGGGCCAGCAGCTGTTCTTCAACGACAAGGGCCAGCGCACCACGTTCACCGCCGAGCGCAAGAGCGCCGTCGCGAACCGCATCGCCTCGGGCAACGCCACCCAGGCCGACCAGGGCGCGCTCGACGAGGGCGCCGACATGATGATGCTCATTCAGGTGCCGCTGAAGCAGAGGCCGCTGCCCCGCCGCGGCTACTTCGGTGACGGTGATTCGCTCGAGGCCCAGGCCGCTCCACCCGCGAAGGCGTCGGCCGGCGAGCGCCGCTCAGACGGCCACGGCGTCTCTGACGTCGAGCAGGCCGTGCTCGGTCACGGCGACGCTCAAGGTCCCCACGGCGAGTGCGGCGGCCTGAAGCTCGAGCGCGACGAGCGCTTCCCCGTGCGCGTCACGGTGCAGTTCTACAAGGCCACCAGCAACGGCGTGGTGTCGGACTCCGATTTGGACGACCTCGAGCGCACCCTCAAGCGCGTCTACAAAGACTCCGACTACGTCGGCTCGCTCGTCGTGCCCGCGAACGACAAAGACCGCCAGCGGCCGACCGGCTGGGTCGAGAAGCCCGGCTTCCGCTTCTGAGCCCCCTGAACCTCGAGGCTCGACACGGTAATGCGCTGCTCGATGGTTGAGCCTTCAGCGTAAAGGAATTCTGTATGTGAACGGACAGCGGGCCCGGAGCTCGTCGGCTTCCGCGCACCGCGGGCGGTGTGACGAGCCACGCCGTGACGCGCCGGCCTGCGAGACGCCCGGCGTGCACGGGCGCTTCCGCACGGCGACGACGCACCTGGCGGGTCGTCGGCACGTGCGTGCCCAGCCTGACCCGTGAAACCGGCTCGTGTCACCGCAGACACCGACTTCGGCAGCAGCGCAGACCCCTCGGTACCCACGTCCCCACGCGGTGCATGATTTCGACCGGGGTGGCCCCCTCGGCGTCGCTGCCGTGAGCACGTGAACGCGGTCCCGAGCTCCGGTGCTGCGCCGCGCGCTCGGGCTTCAGACGGCGCGGCGTCGCCGGGGTGAAATCTTCACCGTGCCGAGCCGGCGGCGGCTGCGCCGCGCCCCGTAGCGCTCTTACTGCGGCGCCGACCACTCGGCGTCGCTGCACAGCTTCGCCACCGTCTTGAGCTCGGCCTGCTGCGCCGCGGGCTCCGACGAGCACAACAACCGCCGCCCACCGACGCGCCGCACCCCGAGCACACCCTCGGCGCCGGTCGCCACCCGGTAGCGCATCAGCGCCCCGTCGGGCAGCGGCAGCGCGCCGAGCGACTCACCGCCGCCCTCGCCGATCGCCGCCTCGAGCCCGTCTGACGACGGCAGCGCCGAGTCGGGGCGCACCTCCATGGTCATCACCTCTCGGCCTTCGGTGCGCACGTGCAGCACCCCATCGTCGGAGGCCGACGCCCTCCACCCTTCGGGCAGCGGCACCTTCAGCCCGCCCGAGCGTGATGGCCCGTTCGGTCTCGAGCCGCCTCCGCCCGAGTCGGGGCACGCCGCGGCGACACACGCCACCGCGGCGAGAACCCACCGCTTCACTTCGTCTGCGACGGCGCCGGCGCCGCGGGCCCGGTGCCCTTCGTCAGGTTTTCCATCTTGCAGGAGCCTTCGAAGATGACGCCCTTGTCCATCGAGAGCGCCGGGGTCTC
The DNA here is from genome assembly GCA_016793725.1 of Myxococcaceae bacterium. Lineage (GTDB taxonomy): Bacteria > Myxococcota > Myxococcia > Myxococcales > Myxococcaceae > Xiheicaenimonas > Xiheicaenimonas phototrophica. Next base: position 24,250 of record JAEUJP010000405.1, read on the forward strand.
GATGCTGCCCTTCACGCGCGCCGGCGGGTGCAGCTCGACCATGCCGGTCGCCTTGATGTTGCCCTCGACCTGGCCGTTGATGATGACGGTGCCTGCCGAAATTTCGGCGTTCACGCGCGCGCCTTCACCAATCACCAGCACGTCTTTCGTCGAAATCTGGCCCGAGTACTTGCCATCGATGCGAACCTGACCTTCGAACGACAGCTTGCCTTCGAACTCACTGCCCTTGCCCAACAGGGTGTGTACGTCTCCCGCGCGGGTCGACACGTTGCTCTCCTCTTTCCTCGCCGGGGCTGAGCCCGCCGGCGCGTCTTTCTTGTCACCGCTGAACAGCGCCATCGGAAACTCCCCTTCTTTATCTGCGAATCAACGCCACGATGCGGTCAAGGTCTTCGTAGCTGAAGAACTCGACCTCCAGCGTGCCCTTGCCCTGGCCCTTCTCGACGATGCGCACCTTGGTGCCGAGCTTGCGCTGCAGATCTTCGACCAACTTCCTCGCTTCGGGGCTCACCCGAGCCGCCTGTTTCTTCTTCGTACTCGCCGGCGCGCTCGTTCGCCCTTCTCTCACGCGCGCTTCCGTCTCGCGCACCGACAGCTTCTCTTGCACCACCGCGCGCGCCAGCGACACCATCTCGGCCGACTTCGGCAGCCCGAGCAGCGCCTTCGCGTGCCCCATGTCGAGCGACCCCGACTTCAGGTGCCCCTTCACCTCTTCGGGCAGCTGCAACAGCCGCAGCGCGTTCGCCACCGACACCCGCGCCTTGCCCACCCGGTCGGCGACCTGTTCTTGCGTCCACCTCCGCTCGTCGATGAGGCGCTTGTAGCCCTCGGCGAGCTCCAGCGGCTTCAGGTCTTCACGCTGCAGGTTCTCGACCAGCGCCAGCTCGAACGCCTCACCGTCAGACGCATCGCGCAAGAGCGCCGGCAGCTCTTTCAGGCCCGCCTTCTGCGCAGCCCGCCAGCGCCGCTCGCCCGCGATCAGCCGGTACCGGCTGCCGTCTTTGCGCACCAGCACGGGCTGCAGCACGCCCTGGTGCTGCAGCGACTTCGCGAGCTCTTCGATGGCGCCCGGCTCGAACTCGCGCCTCGGCTGCCGCGTGTCGGGCCGAATCTGGTCGACCGGCAACATCATCACGCCCGACTTGCCGTCAGCCGTGGGGATGCGCGCGTCGGCCAGCAGCGCGTCGAGCCCGCGCCCGATGGCGCGCTTGCCCGCCGCAGACGGCATCGGCATCGGCATCTTGACGGTCGGTGGCATTCGGGTGCGTTTCCTTACGCCACGTGGCGGGTCGCGGCTACGGTTCCTTTGGAGCCCCGCGCGTCGCGCCGCATCAGCTCCCGCGCGACCTGCAGGTACGCTTCGCAGCCCTTGCTCTTGATGTCGTAGAGCAGAATCGGCTTCCCGAAGCTCGGGCTCTCGGCCAGCCGCACGTTGCGCGGCACGATGGCCTTGAACACCAGGTCGGGGAACACCTTCTTCACCTCTTCGGCCACCTGGTGCGCGATGTTCGCCCGCGAGTCGTACATCGTCAGCAAGATGCCCTCGCAGTGCAGCCGCGGGTTGAACGTCTTGCGCACCCGCTCGATGGTGCTCATCAGCTGGGCCAGGCCCTCCATCGCGTAGTACTCGCACTGCAGCGGCACCAGCACCGCGTCGGCCGCCGTCAGCGCGTTCAAGGTCAGCAGGCCGAGCGACGGCGGGCAGTCGATGAGCACGTAGTCGTACTTCGATGCCAGGGGCTTGAGCGCGTGCTTCAGCCGGGCCTCGCGCATCGGCAGGTCGATGAGCTCGAGCTCGGCGCCCGTGAGGTCGGGGGTCGCAGGTACGACCTCGAGGTACTTGAGCTCGGTCGCGTGGAGCAGCTCGGCCATCGGCCGGTCGTTGATGAGGGCCTCGTAGATGTCGCCGTGCAGCTCGGCCTTGTTGAGGCCCAGGCCCGAGCCGGCGTTGCCCTGCGGGTCGAGGTCGATGAGCAGCGTCTTTCGCTCGGCCGCTGCCAGGCTGGCCGCGAGGTTGATGGCGGTGGTCGTTTTCCCCACCCCACCCTTCTGGTTGCTGATGCAGATGATGCGGCCCATGACGGGTGAGGTTGTACCCCGAAGGGCTGACATTGATGAGGGTTTTCAGAGTTCCACGTGGAACACCGAGACCGCCCGCGGGTCGCGCGAGAGCGGCAGGCTGTAGCGCCGCGCCGAGGGGTCTTGGGTCTGCCCCAACATCGCGACGATGCGACCTGGTCGGCTCACGTAGGGTCGCGCCAGCGCCTTCCACCCTTCGACCTCGACCAGCGCCCGCGAGATGACGGTGTCGGCCTGGGGAATGCCGTCTTTCGCGGGGTTGCCCGTCGCGCGGGCGTGCAGCGCCTTCACCCGCCCCCCCAGGCCCAGCAGGGCCGCCGCGTGCTTCATGAACCCCACCTTCTTCGCCACCGCGTCGACCAGCGTCACCTGCAGGTGTGGCAGCGCCAGCGCCAGGGGGATGCCGGGCAGCCCTGCCCCCGCGCCCAGGTCGAGCAGGCCGCTGGCCGGGCCCACCTCGGGCAGCACCGCCAGCGCGTCGAGCAGGTGTTTGTCGACCACCTCGTCGGGCGCCGTGATGGCCGTCAGGTTGACCTTCTGGTTCCACTTCAGGAGCTCCCGGGCGTACGTCAGGAGCCCCTGTTCGGCACCGGGCGGTAACACCAGGCTCAGCTTCGCGAGCCCCTCTGCGAGCGCTTTATCCACAGCTAAGGGCCCTCCGGGTGGTCGCAACCCAGCGAAAGGCGGCGCCGGGTGGTCGTTTGGCGGGTTTCACACATGTTTCCCACAGCCGGGCTTCAGACCTGGGGTTCCACGTGGAACAGGCCCGTTCGCTTCAGGTGCACCAGCAGCAGCCCGACCGCCGCCGGCGTCACTCCGGGGAGCCTCCGCGCCTGCCCGACCGTCTGCGGCTGGGCCTTCTCGAGCCGCTCCCGCGCCTCGGTCGAGAGGCCCCGAACGGCCTGGAAGCGGAAGCCATCGGGAATGCGCCAGGTGTCAGTGGCCTCCGACCGGCGGAACCAGGCGGCCTCCGCCTGGGCGATGTAGCCGGCGTACTTGGCCTCGGTCTCGACCTCTTCCTGGTCTTCGGCGGGCAGCGGGCTGTCAGGCACCAGGGTGGCGTACCGAACCTCGGGGCGCCGCAGCGTCTGCAGCTCCCCTGCCCGCTCGAGCCGGCCGAGCTCTTCGGCGATGCGGCGCTGCCGGGCCCGCGTGGCGTCGACCTCGGCCGCGCTGACCAGCCCCACCCGGTGGCCGTGCTCCCGCAGGCGCAGCTCGGCGTTGCCCTCGCGGAGCTTCAGCCGGTGCTCCGACCGGGCCGTGAACATGCGAAACGGCTCGTCGACGCCGCGCGTGACCAGCTCGTCGACGAGCACGGCGCCGTGGGCCTCGTGGCGGCCGAGCACCAGCGGCGCCTCGCCCTTCACCTGCAGCCCCGCGTTGATGCCCGCGAGCAGGCCTTGAAAGGCGGCCTCTTCGTAGCCCGAGGTGCCGTTGAGCTGGCCGGCGAAGAACAGGCCTGCGACCGCCTTCGTCTCGAGCGTGGCCTTCAGCTGCGTGGGCGGCGCGTAGTCGTACTCGACGGCGTAGCCGTACCGCACGACCTCGACCTGCTCGAGGCCTTTGAGGGTGCGCAGAAACTCGAGCTGCACGTCGGCGGGCAGGCTCGTCGACAGGCCCGCCGGGTACACGAGGTCAGCGTCGGGCCCCTCGGGCTCGAGGAACACCGTGTGCCGGGGCCGGCTCGCGAAGCGCACGACCTTGTCTTCGACCGACGGGCAGTAGCGCGGGCCGCGGCCGACGATGTCGCCCTGGTACAGCGGCGAGCGGTGCAGGTTGCCGCGCAAGATGCGGTGCGTGGCGTCGTTGGTGTGCGTGATGCCACACGCGAGCTGCGGCTGAAGGGGAAACGGCGACCGCGCGGTCTTGAGCGAGATGGGCTTCGGGTGCTCGTGGCCGGGCTGGGCCTCACACGCGGCCCAGTCGATGGAGCTGCGCTTGAGCCGCGCCGGGGTGCCGGTCTTGAAGCGGCCGAGCTGGAAGCCGAGGGCCTGGAGCGAGGTCGAGAGGCCGGTGGCGGCGGCGTCGCCGAGGCGGCCGCCGAGCGACTTCTGCTCGCCGAGGTGCATGAGCGCCTGAAGAAAGGTGCCGGTGGTGACGGCGACGCAGCGCGCGCTGAAGGTGCGGCCGTCTTTCAGCGTGACGCCGGTGATGCGGCCGTTCGTCGCGAGGAGCTGGGCGACCTCGCCCTCGGCGATGCTGAGGTTGGGCTGAGCGGCAAGGGTGCGCTGCATGATGCGGGCGTACGCGTCGCGGTCGCAGAGCACGCGGGTGGCGCGCACGGCGGGGCCCTTGCTGGCGTTGAGGGTGACGAAGTGGGTACCGGCCTGGTCGGCAGCGTGGGCCATCTCGCCGCCGAGCGCGTCGAGCTCGCGCACGAGGTGGCCCTTGGCGGTGCCGCCGATGGCGGGGTTGCAGCTCATGACGGCGATGCGGTCGGCCTTGAGGGTGATGCCGAGCGTCGAGACGCCCATGCGGGCGGCGGCGAGGGCGGCTTCGCAGCCGGCGTGGCCGAGTCCGACGACGATGAAATCGAAGTGTTCCACGTGGAACGTTCTTTCTGCCTGCGAGGGCAGGGGCAGGGCAAGAAGATCGACGCCGTGGGCCGTCGATCGCTGAAAGCTCTCGTGCAGCGAGAAGTGGAGCACACACGTCCGCCGCTCCGAATGGCCACGACCGGCACCTCTCGACCCCTGGTGACCGGGTGACCCGGTGACCCGGTCACCACCCCTCGAGCACATCTCCGCAGCTCGCGGCGTCGCGGTCGACCACCTCTCGACCCCGGGTGACCGGGTGACCCGGTGACCCGGTCACCACCCCTCGAGCACACTCCCCAGGTCGCCACGTCGCGTCGACCACCTCTCGACCCGCGGTGACCGGGTGACCCGGTAACCCGGTCACCACCCCTCGAGCACATCTCCGCAGCTCGCGGCGTCGCGTCGACCGCCTCTCGACCCCGGGTGACCGGGTGACCCGGTGACCCCGTCACCACCCCTCGAGCACACTCCCCAGCTCGCGGCGTCGCGGTCGACCACCTCTCGCCCACGGGTGACCCGGTGACCCGGTGACCCGGTGACCCGGTGACCCGATGACCCGGTGACCCGGTCACCACCCCTCGAGCACACTCCGCAGCTCGCACGTCGCATCGACCACCACTCGACCCGGGTGACCGGGTGACCCGGTGACCCGGTCACCACCCCTCGAGGGACCATCGCGGACGGGCGACGTGGCCCTTGGAGCGACGACGCACCGATTCTCAGCGCCCGCTACTTTCCGATGCAGAAGCGGCGAAAGATCGCGTCGAGCAACTCGGTCTTCGCGTCCTCACCCGTGATGTCGTCGAGCGCGTGGAGCGCGGCAGCGGTCTCGCC
>JAEUJP010000281.1 GCA_016793725.1 Myxococcaceae bacterium
CGTCACATCGGCGCAGAAGGTCTCGTGTGAGCGCCCCATCGAGTCGAAGACCTTCAGCTTCGGCTGAAACGTACCCATCGAGCGATACGCGTACGGAAAGGGGTTGCCGGTGCCGGCATCGGAGCCCGGGTCACCGGGAAACCACTGGTGCGCGATGATGGTCGTGCCCATCGGTGCCGTCGAGTTGTTGCCATTGAAGGTCACCACCGAACCCTGGGTGATGCCCGTCATGGGCGTGTACGTGCAGACCGCAACCGGGCCGGTGCTGCCGATCGGCACCTGCACTTCGCTGGTCGCGTTCTGCCCCAGCGAGTCGGTCACCTTCAGCGTCACGCGAAACGTGCCCGCCATCGCGAACGTGTGCTGGACGATCGACTTGTCTTTGCCGATGACCTTCGGAGTCATGTCGCCGAAGTCCCACTCGAAGCTCTGAAGGTCGTCGATCGGCGTCGACATCGAGCCGTCGAAGGTCACCTGAGCGTTCGGCTGCCCATTCGGCGGCGTCACGGTGATGCGCGCCGTCGGCCCGGCCGAGTTCACGCTCGCGACCGTCACCTCTTTCGTCACGGGCTCGCTCGGCGTACCGGTCTCGTCTTCCACCACGAGCGTGACGGTGAACGTGCCGGTCATCTTGTACGCGTGGCTCGTGCCCGAGCTCACGACGTCGGAGGTGGCGGCGCCGGCGGCCTCGTCGCCGAAGAGCCACTTGTACTTCGCGATCACGCCGATGTTCGTCGTGCTGTCGGCGGCATCGAACGCGAACACCTGCGGCCGCACCGTCGACTGCGTCACCTTGAACGCGGCCGTCGGCTTCGCCGTGACCTGGTTCGTCTTGCCGGGACCACACGCAACCGCCACCAGGGCAGCCACCAGAAAACCATTCGAGGGCTTCATGAGCGTTCCTCCCGGAGCTCGAACGAAACGCCCGCGAGTATACGGCTCGCCGCTCACACCGGCGCGAACTCTTACATGCGCCTGATGTGCGGGGTTGTGGTTACGCCGCGTGCAGCTCTTCGCGTACCGCGTCACGCACGTCGTGCGGGTTCCACGGCTTCGCGATGTAGCGGTGCGCCACCCCCGAGACCAGCAGCGGCCCGAGCGCGTCGGGCACCAGCCCCGACACGATGAAGCGGCGCGCGTTCTTGTTCAGCTTCGCGGCCACCTGCAGCACCTTCTCACCCGTCTCTTCGCGGCCGAGGTCCCAGTCGCAGATGATGGCGTCGAACTGCTCGCGGCACAGCGCCAACATCGCCTCCGACAGGGTGGTCACGATGGTCACGTCGAAGCCCTTCAGTTCCCACGTCATCGCCTTCGCCATGATGCGCTCGTCGTCCACCACCAGAATCCGCTGAGCCATGCCCGACGTCAGTGCACCGCGCGTGCCCACACCCAACCCGTTGGATCCGCGCGACCCACCTCTGGGGCGCCCAGGCGCCATGGGTCTGACATCACCCTCGGGGAAACCCGCTCGACCCTGAAGCCCACGGCGTTCGCCAACTTCAAGCTCAATACGCGTTGTTCTGACCGAAGTTCTGCATCGTCTTCTGCGTGAGGCCCATGTTCACGCGCTTCGCCGCGTCACCGCCCTGCTTCCACGCCTGAACGGTGTCGGCGCCCGCGAGCGCGTCGGCGCGCATGCCGAACATGCTGCGCACGTTGCCCAGAATGTCGAACGCGCTCTTCGTGTCGCCGCTCTCGTACGCGGCCTGCGCCAGCCGCACCTGCTTCGCCATGTCGACGTTCTTCGCCATGTCGTCGACGTTCGCGTTCGTCGCCGCAGCCACCAGCCCGATGTCGGGCGTCACCTGGGCAGTCAGCGGCAGCGTCAGCGTGGCCGGCGCGTCGTGGCGCACGTCGACGAAGCGCACGCTCGGCCGCAGCACCTCGATCGTGCCCTCACCCGGAGCGCTGACCAAGAGCCGCACGAGCAGCTGCCCCGACTGGCCCGGCCCGAAGTCGTAGAGCGGCACCGTCACGGTCGAGCCGCTGCGGGTGAACGTGTGGCCGGGCACGTCGTCGACGCTCACGCCGGGCGGCACCTCGAGGCTCACGCTGACGTCGCGCGCGACGAGCTGCGACGCATCGCCGAGCTCGCTCGCGAACGCGACGCCGAGCCGCGAGGCGTCTTCGACGAAGCGGTAGCTGCCCCCGCCGCCGTTGGCGAGGTCGCTCATCAGCGCCGCGTTGTAGTCGAGGCCGATGCCGAAGGCGCTCGTCGAGATGCGGTGCTCGCGCGAGGCTTGGGCGAGCAGGGCGATCTGCTTCGGGTCGGTGATGCCCGCCGTCGGCTGCCCGTCAGAGAGCAGCACCACGCGCGAGACCTTGTACTCGCCCGCCCAGGGCCTGAGCTCGGCGTACGCCTGGGTGAGCGCCCCGCTGATGTTGGTGCTGCCCGCCTCGTAGATTCGACTGATGAACTCGCGCATGCGCGCCTTCGACCCGTCGTCGATGGCCGTGCTGGGGAAGGTGGTCACGGTGTCGTCGAACGAGATGATGGCGAGCCGATCGCCCTCGCGCAGGGCGTCGACCATCGAGGTGGCGGCGCGCTTCGCCTGCTGCATCTTGCCGTTCGACATCGACCCCGAGTGGTCGATGGCCACGGCGAGGTTCACGGGCACGCGCGCGGCGGTGCCGACCGTCGTGGTGGCGCGCACGTCGACCTTCGCGTGAACGACCGAGGTGCCCGTGAGCACGCGGCTGCTCGAGAGGTCGGCGGTCAGGGTCAACACGCCGTTCGACGCGATGGTCGAAGGCGCGGGCGTGTTGCTCAGCAGCGGTGTCACCGGGGCGGGGGCAGGCGAGGAGGCGGGGCTTCCCTTTCCCGCGGTGAGGGCGAGGGCACAGAGCACGGCGGCAGAGACGAGCAGCAGGGCGGTTCGGTTCATGCGCGGCAAGGTACGGCGCGTGAGGGGTCGGCCGCGTCAGGCAGATGCCCGTCGGTCGGGCGACCGTCGGTCAATCAACCGATTCCTCGTCGTCCGACGGGACGCGAGCGTTGAGACGAGAGCCCGATTAGACTTGCGGTCGACTTGAACGAAGGGCTCCCGCAAGCACCGGCATCGGTCGCAGACGACTCGGGCGAGCCGCGCTTCGGCACGTACCAGGGCGGGCTCGACGCGGTCGACCTGAGCCGGCTCGGCGCGGCGCACCGGCCGTCGCTGGCGATGCGGCCGCTGAAGCACAAGCGGTGGCTCTATTCCTTCATCGCCACCGCCGAGGTCGTCGCGCTGCAGGCGGTCGCAGACCTCACGTACACCTCGAACGCGTTCACGCTGGTCGTCGACCTGAAAGACAAGCGGGTGCTGATCGACGAGGGCTGGCTGGGGCTGCCGGGCCCGTTCGCGAAGGTCTCGAACCAGCCGGGCGCGGGGCTGAGCGTGCGCTTCACGCACCCGGCCGCCGAGCTGGCGGCGTGGCGGCCGTCGTCCGACGACCGGTACCACGTGTCGGCGCGGGTCGGGCCGCGGGTGCCGCTGCTGAAGCCGAAGCTCGAGCTCGAGGCGTCGCTGCTCGCGGCGGGGGCGCCTCCCCCGCTCACGGTCATCGCGCCGGTCGGCGGCGACGGCACGGTGAACGTGACGATGAAGTGGGCGGCGATGCTCGCGTTCGGCAACCTGTGGGCGAAGGGCAAGCGGTTCGTGCTCGACGGCGGGGTGGGCGGCCTCGACTACACGCACGGCTACCTGGCACGGCACACGGCCTGGCGGTGGGGCTTCATGTGCGGGCGGCTGGCCGACGGTTCGCCGGTGGGGCTGAACCTGGTCGAGGGCTTCAACGAGACGCGGTCGGACGTGAACGAAAACGCGCTGTGGCTGGGCGGCAAGCTGTACCCGCTGGGGCGCGCGCGCTTCACGTGGAACAAAGACGACCCGATGCAGCCGTGGCGCGTCGAGACGACCGACGGGCGCGTGTCGCTCGACTTTCAGCCGATCGGAGCGCACCGCGAAGAGCGCGACCTGAAGGTCGTGAAGAGCCACTTCGTGCAGCCGGTGGGGCTGTTTCACGGCTTCGTGGTGGTGAACGGCGAAAAACACCTCGTGAAAGACGTGCCGGGTGTGACTGAAGATCAAGACATTCTCTGGTGACCGTCGCCCGCGGCTGGCGGTGACGCGCCAGCGTCACAGCGGGCGAGTAGACCCGGAACCGGCCGCGGTCGACGAGAAGCGGGCTATAACCCCCCGCCGCCATGGCGAACCCCCCCGAGACATTCACCGAGGTGCTCCACCCCGAGCTCGCTCGCTTCCCGCGCGCGAAGCTGTCGGTCGTGAAGGGCCCCGACAAGGGCGTCGAGGTCGTGCTCGAAGGGCAGACCGTCGTCGTCGGCAGCGACGAGACCTGTCAGCTGAAGCTCACCGACACGAGCGTGTCGCGGCGGCACTTCGAGCTGTCGGGCGGCCCGGGCGGCTACCGCCTGCGAGACCTGCGCTCGACGAACGGCGTGCACATCGAGGGTGTGCAGGTGCTCGACGCGAAGCTGAACGACAAGACGCGGCTGACCATCGGCCGCACCGAGCTGCGCTACGAGCCCGACCGTCACGAGATTCAGTGGCCGCTCTCGCCGCACGAGCGGTTCGGCGACATTCTCGGCAAGAGCACGACGATGCGGCGGGCGTTCGCGCTGCTCGAGCGCGCGGCGCCGACCGACTCGAGCATCGTGCTCGAGGGCGAGACGGGCACCGGCAAAGAGGCGCTGGCGCGCGCAATTCACGAGAAGAGCAAGCGCACCGAGGGCGACTTCGTGGTGGTCGACCTGACGGCGTCGAACGAGGCGCTGATCGAAGCCGACCTGTTCGGGCACGAGGCGAGCGTGAACCGCCCGGTGTCGCGGCCGGGCGCGCTCGAAGAGGCTCAAGCCGGCACGCTGTACATCAACGAGGTGAGCGAGCTGCCGCTGTCGCTGCAGCCGAAGCTGCTGCGTGTGCTCGAGTCGAAAGAGCTGAAGAAGGGCAACGCACCACCGCTGAAGGTCGACGTGCGCATCATCTGCTCGACGCAGAAAGACCTCGAGGCCGAGGTGAAGGCGGGCCGGTTTCGCGAAGACCTGTACTTCAAGCTGTCGGTGTTTCGCGTGCGCGTGCCGCCGCTGCGTGAGCGGCCCGAAGACATCGCGATGCTGGTGCGGCACTTCGAGGCGAAGTCGATGATCGAGTCGAAGACGCGGGTGACTCCGCTGGGCGACGAGATGATCGAGATGCTCGGGCGTCACGACTGGCCGGGCAACGTGCGCGAGCTGCGCGCGGTGCTCGAGCGGCTGGCCGCGTTTCCCGACCTCGGTGCGGGCGCGATCGCGAAGGCGCTCGGCAAGAACATGGAAGGTGAAGAGGCGAGCGGCAAACACCTGAGCCAAGAGGTGTCGAAGCAGCTGCTCGCGCTGCCGTACCACGACGCCAAAGACCGGGTGCTCGAGAGCTTCGAGAAGACGTACCTCGTCGAGCACCTGAAGGCGGCGAACGGCGTGGTGACGCGCGCGGCGCAGCGGGCGGGTCTGCCGCGGCA
>JAEUJP010000291.1 GCA_016793725.1 Myxococcaceae bacterium
AGAACGCGCTCGCCGCGTGAGAGAGGTGGTCCACGCAGAAGAGCAGCTGGTCACTTCGGCAGCCGAGGCCCGCAGCGAGGTCTCGCTCGACCCACAGCCGCTGGCCTAGCCACGTCGCCATCGCGCGCGGAAACTGCGTCAGCCCGCGCGGGAACTCGCGCAGGTGGGTGACGAGCAGGCGCTCGAACTTGCGCAGCGGTTTTTCGTAGAAGACGACGTGGTCGACGTCGGCCATCGTGAGGCCCGCCTGCTCGAGGCAGAAGCGCGCCGCCTGCGCCGGCAGCGCGGCGTCGTGCTTGATGCGCGTGAAGCGCTCTTCCTGCGCGGCCGCGACGACCTCGCCGTCGACGAGCAGCGCGGCCGCCGCGTCGTGAAAGAACGCGCTGATGCCGAGGGTGACCATCTAGAAGAGCCTCCGCGCAGCGTCGAGGTCGGCGGGCAGGCCGGGCCGCCGTTGCCAGCCGCGCGCCGGGGCGTCGAGCGCCCGCGACAGCAGCACGAACAGCGGCAGCGCCACGAGGTAGATGACGCTCAGCAGCGCCCGGCTGGTGAGGTCGCCCAGGGCCCGACCCGCGCGGCGCCAGGCCTGCCACGCGGCGCGCGCACGCACGGCCAGCAGCGCCGCGCGCACCTCGGCGCCGAACCCTGCGCGGCGGCGGGCCTCGAGCCAGCGGCCGCTGTAGCTGACGTGAAAGCGCTCTTCTCTCGCGATGCGGGCGAAGAGGCGCTCGAGCTCGGGCACGTCTTCGAAGTGGCGGCGCAGCACCTGAAACTGCAGCTCGCCACGCTGCTCGGCGAGGTGAACGAAGGCGATGAACCGGGTCAGCGGCAGGCTCGCGAACAGGTTCTGGCGGCGCGCGTGAATGAGCTGGTAGCCGGCGGGCCCGCTGTCGGTCGCGAGCGCGCGGGCGGCCGCTCGAAAGAGCTGCGCGTGCCGGGCCTCGTCCATCGCGTGGCGGAAGAAGAGGCGGCGCAGCAGCGGGTCTTCGGCGAGCTCTGCGGCCTTCAGCATGTCGAGCGCGCTGCCGGCCTCGGTGGCGGCGAAGCCCTCGAGCTTGACCGCGATGCGGCGCGCGCTGCGCCACACCAGCGGGGCGACGGCGCGCAGCATGGCGCGCGAGACGCCGGCCGTGGCGATCATCGCCTGACCTCGGCGCCAGACCTCAGGGTGAGCTCGTGCAGCGCGGCGGCGACGACCGCGTGCCCCGCCGCCGACAGGTGGTAGTCGTCGGGCAGGAACATGCCGGGCCCCGCCGCGCGCAGCGGCCCCAGCAGGCTGCGGGCGGGCACCCCGCGCGCGCGTGCGTCTTCGACGAAGTCGTCGAGCAGCGCCTCCGAGCCCGTGAGGTCGACGGGCGTCGCGCGGTACTTCTGCCACTCGGCGGCGCTCACCTGGGCATCGAGCGGCAGCGCGACCGCGACGACGCGGCACGAGAGCCCTCGGCAGGCCTCGACCACGCGGGCCAGCGCCGTCGACACCGGCGAGGGCTCACCGCGCAGCCGCTCGACGTCGCGCGCGAGGCGCTGGGGCATGACCGCCGACGGGTGTTCGGCCGTGCCGATGAAGCGCAAGAGCTGCCGGCCCGCGAGCACCAGGTGCGAGCGCCCGAGCAGCCAGCCGCGCCCGAAGAAGTCGTGCGACGCCTCGGCCCCCGGCAGCGTGGCCCACCCGTCGCGCGCCGAGGTGCGCTGCGTGTTCGGGAGCCGCTCGTACCAGTCGTTCGCCGCGTTCGCGACGAAGACCACCTGGGTCGGCCTGAAGTCGGGGCCCAGGTCTTCGAGCGCGAGCGCCGACTCGTTCGGCCCCCACGACGGCACTGCGGCGGTGAGCACCTCGGCGCCGGTGAGGCGGCCGAGCGCTTCACCCATCGCGCTCTCGAACGGCACGCCGTAGCCCATCACCTGCGAGTCGCCCAGCAGCAGCACCCGCTCGCCCTGCGGCGCCTCGAGGGGCCACTCGGGGCCGCGAAAGCCCAGCGAGCCCGTGGTGAGGTCGGTGACACGGCCGTCGCGGCTGCGCACGCGCGTCGACGCCGAGGGCATCAGCCGCACGCCGTAGCGCGCGTCGGCCACGAAGAGGTTGAGGTACGGGTAGGCGCCGCGGTGCAGCGCCCAGGCGCCGAGCTCGGCGAAGGCGAGGCCGGCCGCGAGCGAGGCGACGAGCAGCGCTCCGTTCTTCGCCGCACGCCTGAGCCCGAGCCCGCCGTTCATGCAGCGCAGACTTAGCGGCGGCGTCGTGTAATTGAAATCTGTACTATTTTTACGTCATCGTAAACTTCGTGTTTACTATGACCAGCGCGTCGCTTCGATCGGCTCGAGCCGCGTCACGCGCCACGCCACCAGCGCGGCGGTCACCGCCGACGCCCCCAGCGACAGCGCCGAGCCCCACGCGACCGTCACGAGCGACAGCGTGGGCCGCAAGACGGCCGGGTGCGCAGCGCCCATGTGTGGCACCCGAATGCCGCGGGTGCTCAGCGCGTACGTCACCGCCGCGCTGAGCAGCAGCCCGACGGCGGCGCCGAGCACGCCGAGCAGCACGCCCTCGCTGAAGAACATCGACGCAATCTGCGCGCGCCGCATGCCGAACGACATCATCGTGCCGACCTCACGGCCGCGCTCGTCGACCGCGAGCAGGCCCAGCGCGAGCAGCGCACCCAGCACGACGACGAGCAGCACGAGGGTCGCCAGCACGTCGAGCCGGTGCTGGCGCTCGACGTTGTCTCTCGCGAGCGGGTGCACGTCGCGCCACGCCCGCACCTCGGCCCGCCCCGCCAGCTTCGCCGCGAGCGTGCGCGCGGCCACCTCGGGGTCGCCCTGCACCGAGAGCCCGAGCTCCGAGACGCCGGCGCCCGCGCCGGTCAGCGCCTGCGCGAGCTCGAGCGGCACGGTGATGACGCGGCGATTTTCGAGGGCCAGGCCCGACTCCGAGACAGCGACGACCTCGAGCTCGAGCGCGTTCGCGCGCGCGGTGCCGCTCGACGAGAGCGTGACGCGCTGGCCGACGGTCAGCCCCAGCGCATCGGCGAGCGCGTAGCCGACGACACCTCCAGCCGCCGCCGAGAGCCACGCACCGCCCGCACGCAGCTCGCGCGAGAAGCGCGGGCACACCTGCGCCTCGAGCACCGGGTCGACGCCGCGCAAGACGACGGGCGTCTCGGTGCGCGCGTCGCTGAGCAGCGCCGCGGCGTAGAGGCGGCCCGCGACGAGCTCGACTCCGGCGTGCGCGCGCACCTCGGCCGCGAGCGCCTCGTCGAGCAGCGGCGGCACACCGAGCGGCACCTCGTCGAAGCCGCCTGGCGGCCGCACCACCACCTCGCCGGTGCGCGTCTCGACGACGGTGTCGTGCGTGAGCTGCTCGATGGCCTCGGTGACGCTGTGGCGCGTCGCGAGCGCGGCGACGCACAGGCCGAGCAGCGCGCCCGTCGCGGCCGAGCGCCCGCGGCGGCGGAGCACGTTGCGCAGCGCGAACCCGAGCAGCCTCACGCGTCACCCAGCGCCTTCACCGGCTCGAGGCGCGCGGCGCGCAGCGCAGGCACGAACGCGCCGGCCATGCTCACCGCCACGGCGAGCGCGAGCACGAGCGTCACCTCGCCCGCACGCAGCGACGGCGTCACGTCGACGAACACCGTCGTGCCCGGCAGCTTCATGGGTATGCCCCAGCGCGTGACGACGAGGGCGGCGGCGAGCCCGAGCGCGAGGCCCACGGCCGCGCCGGCGGCTCCGAGCAGGGCGCTCTCGGCGACGAAGGCGCCCCACACCGAGCGGCGGCGCACGCCGAGCGCGAGCCAGGTGCCTATCTCTCGCGTGCGGTCGCGCACGTTGAGCGCCGCGCAGGTGAAGACGCCGACGGCCGAGACGAGCGCGATGATGAGGCTCACGATGAGGCCCGACAGGCGCATGTTCGACACCATGTCGGCGAGCACGGGGAGCTGCTGCTTCCACGTCTCGACCTCGACCGAGGGCCCGAGCGCGTCTTGAACGCGGGCGCGCAAGCCGTCGACACCGTCGAGGTCGTCGACGGCGAGCGCCAGCTCGTTGCACGCGGCGCCGAGGCGCACGAGCTCTCGAGCTTCGCGCAGCGTCACCCAGACCGCCGCGCGGTCGGTGGGCAAGAGCGGCACCGCGAGCCCGCCCACGTTCAGCGGTATGCCGTTCAGCAGCCCGTCGGCGTCGCGCGACAGCAGCGCCGGCGCGTCGTCGGCCTCGAGCTTCAGCGCGCGCGCGAGCGGAGCACCCAGCACGGCGCCGTTCGCGAACGCGCCCTGCTCGATGAGCGCGAACCGGCCGGGCGCGACCGCACGCTCTTGCGCCTCATCGAAGGCGACGACGGTGACGGTCGCCGAGGCGCCGCCGCGCGCGTCGGGCGCCGACAACATCGCGCCGAGCTTGAGCCGCGCCGAGGCCGCGCGCACGCCCGGCACGGCGAGCGCCTTCTGGCGCCACCCCTCGGCGTCGTCGAGCGCGGGCCGCACCGGCAGCACGTCGCTCGCCTGTGCGTAGCCCTTCGCGTGCACCTGCAGGCCACCGAAGACGGTCTCGGCCGCCTGCCCCATCAGGGCGCGGCGCTGGCCTGCGATGACGCCCCACACGAGCAGCACCGCGGTGACGCCGGCGGCGACGAGGCCCACGCCGATGGCCGAGCGCAGCGGGCGGCGCGCGGCGTTGCGCGCGCTGAAGCTCAGGAGTCGACCGGGTCTCACGGCGTGTAGAGGATGCGGCTGCGCGCGTAGACGGAAGAGCAGCGGGGCTGCAACGTGCGGCGCAGCGGAGCCGTCGCATTCGCGACGCCGCAGTTCTCGGCTTGAATGAGGAAGATGTACTCGGAGTCGGGCTCGAGCACTCCGGGCGGTATGGGGCAGCGCTCGGCGAACACCCGCAGCGACGTGCCGAACTCGAAGGCGCCGTCGGCGGCGATGCGAATCGGCACCACCTGGTACCGGTTCGCCGGCGAACGCCGAGACCACGTGAGGGTCGGCGTGCGGGACGTGAGCGTCACCCTGTCTTTTTCGACGTCGGCCTCGATGTCTTCGACGGGCAGCGGCACCGTCGAGTCGTTGAGCGCGAAGTCGGACACGGGCGCCGAAAGAAAGGCGCTGAACGGCAGCGGCAGCCCAGCATCTGCCGAGATGGGCAGCGTCGACGTGTAGTCGACCGAGACCTCGATGCGCGGCACCCACCCCGCGTCGGGCAGCGGGTCGATGGTCAGCTCCGGCAACACCAGCGCCGCAGCCGGCCCACCGTACACCGCCTGCGCGGGCAGCACGCCTCCGGCCCACGCGATGAACGCGTGCGTCTCGGCAGCGACTCCGACGGCCTCACCCGCGATGACGCCGTCGGCGAGCTGCTGCGGCCACGCGCCGACGTCGATGGAGGTCGACGGCACCGGCACACCCAGCGCCGGCAGGTCGGTGAGCTGCACCCGCGGGGGCTGCACGTCACGGCCGTCGGCCGAGGTCACGCTCACGGCGCCGTGCCTCGCGAGCACCCAGCCGTTGGCGAGCGGCGCTGCCTGAAAGACCGTGACCGGCTCGGCTTCGAGCAGCGGCAGACCGCTCCACCGCGCGGCGAACGAGTAGCGCGTCGCGCTCGTCACGCCGACGGGCTCGACGCTGCTCCCGAGGCCGGTGAGGTTCGACTGAGCCTGAAGCGTCGACTGCACCCACGCGAAGGTGACGGTGCGCGCGTCGACACCCACGGCGCCCTCGACATCGAACGTGACGGTGGTGTTCGCCGACGCCTCGCGGTGCGGTGGGCCGATGAACCGCGAACCGAGGTCGACCTGATTGCCTTCGACCTCGAAGAGGTCGGGGCCGTCGGGCCGGCGCAAGTAGGTGAAGCCGCGCGGAGCGGTGAGCTCACAGACGCCCGCGTCGACCCAGGTGCCGGTGGCCTCGACCCAACCTCCGCTCGCCAACACCCAACCGTCGACGGCTCGCCCCGACGTCGAGAACACGAAAAACGCACCCGCGTCTTCGCTGAAGACGTGTCGGTCTCTCAGCTCGACCGTGAGCAGCCGGGGCTTCATCGCCGCGAGCTGCTCGAAGTCGTCACACGCCACGAGGCCACCGAGCAGCGCGGCCGCGACGGCCGGGGCGGGCCTCACGGCGCGCTCCCCGCGAGCCACCAGATGAGCCCGGCCGCGAGCACGACGAGGCCGACCGAGAGCAGCGTCACGCCGACCGGCTGCAGGGTGCCTCCGCGCGACGCGGTCGACATCACTTCGGCGTCGGTCAGCGGCGCCGTCGACTTCAGCGTGGCGGCGTCGGCCTTCGAGAGCCCGAAGCAGATGCCTCCGGCGATGGCGGCCACGGCGCCCGCGCCGAGCAGCACGAACGGAATGACGCGCGCGGCGCGTGAGGGCGCGAGGCTTCGGTAGAGCTCTTCGGCCGTGACGTCGAGGCTCTCTTGCAGCGCACGCTCGCTGCGCACCCGGTCGCTCTTCATCAGCCAGGCCGACGCGTCGTTCGCGTGCACGATTCTGATGTTCACCAGGTAGCCGTTCGGCGTGGGCGTGATGCTACCGAGCAGAATGCCGTCGACGCCCAGCGCTGCGGCGAGCTCGGTCATGCAGGCAGAGCCGTCGTCGCTGCACCCGAGCAGCTGCTTCTGCCGCTCGATGCCGAGCACCGCCGCGATGTCGCGCTGCGTGGTGACCCTGACGTTGGGCCCGCTCGAGAGCACGCCCACGAAGCGCTCTGCGTAGCCGGCGCACAGGGCCTCTGAAATTCCGGTGCAGGTGAAGCCCGTCGACGCGAGCTTCACCGGCTCTGCCGTCATGACGAGCATCAGCGCGACGCCGAGCATTGCGTCGCAATCTAGCCTGCATCTCTTCTGATAGAAGCGGTGCGTGACGCGCGACGAGCTGAAGGCCTCGCTGTCGAAGTGGGTCGGCGACATCACCGAAGAGGCGCCGCCCGCGCTCGACGAGAACACCGACCTCTCGAAAGACCTGGGCCTCGACTCTCTCGCGCTCGCCGAGCTGGCCGCGCGCGTGCGCCGCGAGCTGAAGGTGAAGCTCAAGCCCGGCGAGATGGCGAAAGACCTGCGCGTCGGCGCGCTCATCGACGCCGTGCTGAAGCTGCAACAGCAGGGCGGCGGGGCCTGAGCGAGCGGGCAGCCAGCATCGTGGTCACCGGCCTCGCCGTGACCTCGCCGTTCGGTGACTCGCTCGAGACGTTCTGGCGCGGCGTGCTCGAAGGGCCGAACCCGGCGCAGCGGTGGACGCCGGCGGCCTTCCCCGACCTCTCGTGTCTCGTCGCCGCGCTGCCCGGCCGGCCCCGCGACCGCGCCGCCGTGCTCGAGGCGCTGGTGCGACGCGCGCTCGCGAGCGCCGGCCTCGAGGGCCGCCGCGACTTCGGCCTCGCGCTCGGCTCACACTTCGCCGAGACCGACTTCGTGGGCGAGCCGCCCCCGCAAGCGCCGATGTTGGCGTCGGTGGCTGCAGCCCTTCGACTCACCGGCCCTGCGGTGAACACGCCCATCGGCTGCGCGGCCGGCAACCTGTCGCTCGCCTGGGCGC
>JAEUJP010000360.1 GCA_016793725.1 Myxococcaceae bacterium
GGCGAAGATCGTCTCTGAGCGGGCGCGCGCAGAGCGCGAGGCGAACGAGCGCGAGAAGGCGCTGGCGAACGCGCTCGCTCCGACGCCCGACGCGCCGTCGCGGTCGCCCGACGCGCCGCAGCCCGAGCAGACCGAGGTCGATGCGGGCCCGAGCTCCGACTTTCGGGCCGGCATGACGATCGAAGAGATGCGCAGGGTCTCGCAGGGGTGCTTCTCGTCGTCGGGGCCTTTGACGTTGAGAAACCCCGACGGCAGCGAGTCGCAGGCCGAGATGTTCGAGAAGATGGACAGCACGCTCTGCAACCAGCGCTACGCGAAGTTCGGCGACCGGTTTCTGGTGTTTCGTGACGGCAAGCTGGCCGGCGAGTTTCCCAAGTCGTCGCTGACGCAGGTGACGATCAGCCGCGGCGACGGCGGGCTCGTGCCGATGCCGCAGCCGGGCCAGCCTGCGCCGCCGCAGCCGCAGGTGGCGCCCGCGCCGGTCGAGCCGGGCGGTGACAAGCCGCCGACGCCGCTGCCTGCGCCGACGTCGCCGGGCGAAAACACCGGCCCGGCGCCGGCCCCCTAGATTAGGAAGCTCCAGCGAGATGAACGAATCGACCTACATGACGCTGATGCGGCTGCTCCCCCGTTCGGCGCTGTCGACGGTGGTGGGCAAGCTGACGCGGGCGCCGGCGCCGGCGGCGTTTCACCAGGCCTTCATGCGCTTCTTCGCGAAGCAGTACGCGGTGTCGCTCGAAGACGCCGAGGGCTCGCTGAGCGACTACCCGACGTTCGCGCAGTTCTTCACGCGCAAGCTGAAGCCAGGCCTGCGGCCCATCGACCCGGCGCCCGACATCGTCGTGAGCCCGGTCGACGGCACGGTGAGCGAAGCGGGCTACGTCGAGAACGGCGCGTGCCTGCAGGCGAAGGGCATCACGTTTCCCGTCGGCAAACTGCTCGGCGACGAGGCGAAGGCGCCGCTGTTCGAGGGCGGGGCGTATGCGACGCTGTACCTGTCGCCGCGCGACTACCACCGCATTCACACGCCGGTCGAAGGGCGCATCGAGGGGTACACGTACCTGCCGGGCGAGTTCTGGCCGGTGAACCCGGCGTCGGTGCGCAACGTCGACGCGCTGTTCGCGGTGAACGAGCGGCTGGTGACGTGGCTCAAGACCGACTTCGGCCAGGTGGCGGTGGTGGCGGTGGGGGCGACGTGCGTGTCGCGCATTCACGCCTCGTACGACGCGATCGTGACGCACACGGGGCAGGCGTCGAAGACGCACACGTACGAGCGGCCGATCGCGATCGAGCGGGGCGGCGAGCTCGGCATGTTCGAGATGGGGTCGACGGTCATTGTGCTGTTCGAGAAGGGCCGGGTGAAGTGGGACGAGAGCCTGAAGCCGATGACGCCGCTGAAGATGGGGCGCCGCATCGGGCAGAAGGCCTAGACCGGCGGTGCCAGCTGGGCGTGAATGGCGCCTTGGCGGGCGCCGTCTTTCGCTGGTATGCGCACGCCCATGCGAATTCTGACCGCTGCTGTCGTGGTGTTCGTCGCCGCGCCTGCGCTGGCTGACGACGAGCTGGCAGCGATCGACAAGCCGGCGCCGATGTTTCGGTTGCCGGTCTACAACTCGAAGGCGACGGGGCTGACGGCGGTGGGGCTCGACCGGTACATCGGGCCCGACGCGGCCGACAAGAGCTCGAAGGTGGTGCTGCTCTCGTTCATGGCGTCGTTCTGCGCGCCCTGTAAAAAAGAGATGCCGTATCTGCAGTCGCTGCACGAGAAGTACGGGCCGAAGGGCCTGCGGGTCGTGATGGTGTCGATCGACGGCGACGACAAGGGCTACGCGATCATCAACGAGCTGATCGAGAAGAACAAAGTGACGTTTCCGGTGCTGAAAGACCGGTTTCAGCTGGTGGCGCGGCGGTGGCTGGGCACGCAGAGCCCGCTGCCGTCGGTGTTCATGGTGAACCCTGACGGCGTCGTGAAGATGGTGCACCGCGGCTACAACCAGGAGGCCTCGGAGCTGTTCGAAAAAGAGGTCTCGGCGGCCGTCGGTGGCGGCAAGTAAAAGACTTCACGTCGTCTGTGGCCCGACGGCGTCGGGCAAGACGGCGCTGGCGATCGAGCTGGCGCAGAAGCTCGGC
>JAEUJP010000361.1 GCA_016793725.1 Myxococcaceae bacterium
CCCAGGCGTTTGCGAAGGTATGCCAGGGCTGGAACGGGCCCGAGCGCGGAGCTCAGTTCCTGGAAGAGACGTTCGGTGCGAACCACACCGGGGCGGCATCGGCGCCACGCCAGTAGCGAGGGGGGCCCACTCTTGACGACGGGCTTCAACACCGCGCGCCGCGAGACGCGGGGTTCAAAACGCCTTGTCGTCGAGCTTCGGCTTCACGTCGGTGCCGAGCGTGGTGAAGCGCAGCTGCAGGGCGTCGCCCTTCCACACCTCGACCAGGCGGGGAAACGTGTCGGAGGCCTGCGACGCGTAGTCGATGAACTTCACGTCCCACTGCACGCCCTTGTCGTCGTTGAAGCGCAGGCGGGCCGGCTGAAACGCGTCGCTCTTGAACACCCACAGCTGCGGCGAGCCCGCCGCGGGGTTGCCGACGACGTAGGCGAGGTTGCCGCTGAAGCGCGCGAGCGAGCTCTGCCGTGTGTCGATCTTGAGCGCGCTCAGGTGGCGCTCGACCGACGCCCGCGAGTCACCGTCGTCGGCGCCGCGCAGCGCCAGCACCGCGCAGATCTCGTCGGCTGCCACCTGCAGCGCCGCGATCTCGGCGCCCTCGGTGCGCCGCTTGCCGTTCGCCGACACCGCCGCCACCGTCTTCGTGCTGTCGAGCGACCCCAGCTCGAGCCGGCACCGGGCGGGGAAGCGCATCGACACCGTGCCGTTCAGCACCAGCTCGCCCGTCGCCGCCGTCACCCCGAGCGCGTTCGCATAGTCGGCCGCCGCCGGGGCCGGCACCGTCACCGTGCCGTCGACCTTCAGCGCGGTCAGCTCGAGCTTGTCGCGGCGCTCGGCCATGCGCTTGATGACCGAATACGACGGCATCACGTACCCGACGAGCAGCGCGACGACCGCGAACCTCACTTCACCACCTCACGCAGGTACTTGAGCAGCCCCTCGCGCAGCTCGGGCCGCTTCAGCGCGTAGGCGACGTTCGCCGTCAGGTACCCGACCTTGTCGCCCGCGTCGTAGCGCGTGCCCTCGAACTTGTAGCCGATGAGGCCCTCGTTCTCGACAAGCTTCGCGAGCGCATCGGTGAGCTGAATTTCGCCGCCCACGCCGCGCCCCGTCTTCTCGAGGTACTCGAACACCTTCGGTGGCAGCACGTACCGGCCGATGACCGCCATGCGCGATGGCGGGTTCGTCTTCGGCTTCTCGACGATGTTCGTGATGCGCATCGTGCGGTCGTCGAGCATCTCGCCGGCGGCGATGCCGTACAGGTGCGTCTCGGAGGCCGGCACCTCCATCAGGGCGATGACCCCCTTCTGGTGCTTCTGGTACGCGCGCCAGAGCTGAAGAATGCCCGGCACCTCGGAGTCGATCATGTCGTCGCCGAGCATCACCCCGAACGGCTCGTTGCCCACGAGGCTCTTCGCGCACAGCACCGCGTGCCCCAGGCCGAGCGGGTACTTCTGCCGCACGCTCGCCAGGTTCACCAGCTTCGCGATGCCCTTGAGCAGGTCGACGTCGGCCGTCTTCTTGCGCTCGCCGAGCGTCGTCTCGAGCTCGAAGCCCACGTCGAAGTGGTCTTCGATGGCGCCCTTACCGCGGCCGTTGATGAGCACCAGGTCTGAAACCCCGGCCGCCACCGCCTCTTCGACGATGTACTGAAGCGTGGGCTTGTCGACGATCGGCAGCATCTCTTTGGGAATCGCCTTCGTCGCCGGCAAAAAACGAGTACCGAGCCCGGCAGCGGGAACGACCACCTTCCTCAACGGTTGGTCAGCCATGCGCGGCAGTCGCTTAATCGAAACTCGCTGCCCTCGCCATGCCGTCGTAAAACCGATCTCGATGCTGAAGGGGTACCTCCTCGTCTCGTTCGTGATGGCCCAGGCCCAGGCGGGCGTGCCGAAAGACGCCGCGCTGCCGGTGCCCAACGCGCTCAACGACGCGGGCAACCAGGCGCGCAGCTTCGCGATGGGCGGTGCGTACCGCGGCATGGGGTTCGGCACCGAGAGCGTGTCGGGCAACCCGGCGATGATGTCGATGTTCCGCCGGTACCAGCTCGAGCTCGGCGGCGCGTGGGACATACCGAACGGCTACGGCTTCGGTGGCCTCAGCATCATCGACAGCGCGACGAACGAGCTCGCGTACGGCCAGTCGTACACGTTGGTCACGTTCGACAGCCCGTACGGGCGCACGACGGCGCACCTGAACACGACGGCGATGGCGTACCCGATCGCCGACTGGCTCCACATCGGCATCAACGCGCGGTACCAGCTCTTGTACGGGCCGTACGCGACGAACTCGATCACGATGGGCGCGGGCGCGGCGGTGCGCCTGTTCGACCGGTGGATCATCGGGTTCTCGGGCCACAACCTCATCGGCGTGGCGAGCCCGCTGGTGAACCGCTTCTTCGCGCTGGCGACGTCGGTGACGTTCGCTTCGTTGACGCCGTCGTTCGAGTGGCGAATGGACTTCAACGCGCCGTCGCCGCGCTTCGCGTGGTCGGTGGGCGCCGAGTTCATCGCGGGCGACCTGATACCGATTCGCGCCGGCTTCACGTGGGACGACATCACCGGCCAGAAGTACGTGAGCGGCGGCCTCGGCTTCACCATCGAGGGCAGCGGCGTCGACATCTCGTACCGCCACGAGCTCGAGGGCTACCACGGGCGATTGCTCGCGGTGACCATCAGGCTGCAGTCACGCTGAGCCCTCGCGCGTGCTGAGCGGCGCCGCGAGCTCTTCGAGCGACTTCTTCTCGGCCGCGACGCCGAGCACGGCGGCGACGCCGGCCGCCACCAGCATCAGGGCCGCGCCGAGCACGTACCCGACGAAGACGTGCGAGCGGTCGCCCGTGCCGACGAGCGCGCCGAACACGGCCGGCGCCGCCACCCCGCCCGCCCCCGTGCCGATGGCGTAGAACAGCGCGATCGCGAGCGCCCGAATCTCGAGGGGGAACAGCTCGCTCACGGTGAGGTACGCCGAGCTCGCCGCCGCCGAGCCGAAGAAGAACACGACACACCAGCAGACGGTCTGGGTCTCGGCGGTGAGCAGGCCCTCTCTGAACAGCACGCCGGTGCCGAGCAGCAGCACGCCCGAGGCCGCGTACGTCGAGACGATCATCGCCTTGCGCCCGACGTGGTCGAACAGCCGCCCGAGCAAAAGCGGCCCCAGGAAGTTGCCGCCCGCGAACGGCAGCAGGTACCAGCCGACGTTCTCGGGCAGCACGCCGAAGAACTTCGTCAGCACCAGCGCGTAGGTGAAGAAGATGGCGTTGTAGAAGAACG
Organism: Myxococcaceae bacterium; assembly: GCA_016793725.1. Taxonomy (GTDB): domain Bacteria; phylum Myxococcota; class Myxococcia; order Myxococcales; family Myxococcaceae; genus Xiheicaenimonas; species Xiheicaenimonas phototrophica. The sequence continues at coordinate 3,270 of JAEUJP010000361.1, forward strand.
CCTGCGCGAGCATCAGCGTGAGGCCCAGCACGGCGCGCGCGCGGTAGTGCCAGAAGATGGTGCGCGCGACGGTGAGCAGCGAGATGTGCTGGCCGAGCTTCAGGTGCAGCGGGCGCGTGACGGGCTCGAGCACGTGGCCCTTTCGCAGCGCCTCGGCCTCGACCTTCTCGAGCTCGCGCACGGCCTCGTCGTTCTTGCCGTGCAGCATCAACCAGCGCGGGCTCTCGGGCACGTGGGTGCGCACGAGCACGACGGCGACGGCGAGCACGGCGCCTCCGAAGAACGCGAGTCGCCAGCCGAGCCACACGGGGAACAGGTCGGGGTCGAGCAGCACGGTGCTGGCGAGCGCGCCCATGGCGGTGCCGACCCAGTAGCTGCCGTTGATGCCGAGAGCGGCGGCGCCGCGCACGCGCGCGGGCAACAGCTCGTCGATGGCCGAGTTGATGGCCGCGTATTCGCCGCCGATGGCGGTGCCGGTGAAGAAGCGGAAGAAGGTGAACGAGAGGGCGCTCCACGAGAAGCCGGTGCCGATGGTGGCGGCGACGTAGAGCGCGAGCGTGAGCAGAAAGAGGCGCTTGCGGCCGAGGCGGTCGGTGAGGTGGCCGAAGACGAGCGCGCCAGAGATGGCGCCGGCGATGTACGCGCTCGCCGACAGGCCGAGCTGGGCGGGCGTGAGGCCGAGGGCGTCGGGCTTCTCGAGGCCGCTGCCGATGGCGCCGACGATGGTGACCTCGAGGCCGTCGAGCACCCAGGTGACGCCGAGCGCGACGACGATCATGGTGTGCCAGCGCAGCCATGGGAGCCGGTCGAGCCGCGCGGGGACGTCGGTGACCAGCTCGCTCACGCGGTCGAAGTAATCTCGACCCGCCCGCAAGAACACCGAAACCGGCGGGGGTTGCCTTCCCCGCAGACCGGGAATACGTTTCTGTCATGAAGGGAATCTCGATCAAGCTGCCGGAAGAGACGATTCGGCGCCTCCGCAACGAGGCATACGAGACTGGCCTGACGCTGGGCGAGCTCATCCGCATGAAGCTCTCCGAGCCCTCTCAGCCGTACGGAGCGACCGTGTGGGACCTGTCTCACGACCTTCTGGGCACCGTCGACGGCGGCAAGCGCTCGGC
>JAEUJP010000416.1 GCA_016793725.1 Myxococcaceae bacterium
GAGCTCGACCTCGGCGGCGGCGCGAGCCCGGGCTTCGCGCGAGAAGCCGGCGAAGAGTGGCAGGCGAGCATCAGCTTCAAGCACGTCGACCCCACCGGCTTCGTGCCGATGGTGACGGGCAAGTACCGCATCGTCGCCTCGGGCACCGTGCAGCTCGTCAGCGCGGGCGACGGCGACGTGAAAGACCTCATCGGCACGACGATGGCTCCCGGCACGTTTCCGTTTCGGTTGAAGTGTGTCGCGCCCGGTGTCGCGGCCGTCGTGTTGACGATGTGGTCGGACGCCATCGAGCAGCAGGCGGTCTACGCGGGCGCAGGCCTGTGCCGCCTGCCTCTGCTCGCCGAGGTCGCCCTGCCGATGACGGCGCCGCGGGGCCCGCGCAGCGAAGAGACGCGCGCGGCAGTCACCGAAGCCATCGAGCTCACCCTCTCGAACCCGCCCGCCGCAGAGCCTCCCAACCTCTTGACGGGCATTCCCTTTGCCCTCGCGCAGGTCTACGCCGACCGGCTCTCGCACACCTTCGACGACCTGCGGCCCGCCATCACCGCGCAGTTCAAGTTGGCGTGCACGCGGTGCCCGGTTCAGAGCGGGCTCACCGGCTCGGTCGAGCTCGCGAACGCCATCAACGTCGGCATCGAGGTGCACCGGCACACGGCGACCGCACAGTCGCCCGTGGCGTTCGCCCTGGAGCCGGCGTTCGCCGAGCCCGTCGCGGTGGGCGCGATCGGGGTCATGCCCGTCGTCTTCGATTGCCAGAAGAGCGGTGTCGGCCGAATCGACGCGTCTTTCAGCGCCCACAACGGCTCCGAGCGGTCTTGGTACGTCGCGCGTGACTCGGCCATGCGCCCCGGCGTGGTCATCAGCTGCGACGACGGCACCACGAAGAACGACGACATCATGTTGGCCGACAACACGCAGCTGTCTCGAAACAACGACTCGTGGGTCTCGGCGGCCGGCACCGGGCTCACCGCGAACGTCATTCAGGCGCACGACGACGTGCTCGAGAAGAGCCACCCCATCGCGCCGGGCGGCCGCTTCAATGCGGGCATCGCGCGCTGGCGCAGCAACGTGAAGTGGCAAGACATCGTGCTGCGCACCCAGCGCCAGACCGCCACCGCACGTCACAACGGCACGAGCTACACGTTCACCGGCCTCACCGCCGGCCCCGCGTTCGACGACGTCGACACCGTCGACGATGACGACGACTACTTCGAGGCCCAGGCCGTGCCGGCGTCGGGCCCGCCCGTCACCGAGACCCTGATTGCGCCGCCGCCGCTCTCGAACGTCAACACCGCGTTCGGCGCGCCGCAGGGCTTCGACACCGTCATCACCCTGCCCGAGGGCACGTTCGACACGCTCTACGTCTACCTGGTGCTCCGCCCGCCGGGCACACCCGAGGGCGAGTTTTCGGTCGCGCTCAATCGCCCCGCGTCGTCGCTGCAGCGGGTGGGCGGCAACAGGGTCGCTCCGCTGGTCGACGGCCCGGCGCTGCCGCACCTGCGCGCGCTGGGGTGGCCGGTGCGGACCGTCTATGTCGCGTACTTCAACACCGTGCTCACCTCGAAGTTCTTCGACGGGCGCGCGGTGCCGATGCGCGCGGGCCGCATGTGGCAGTTCACCGGGGCCGACCTTCGGCTCTGACCTTCACGGCGGCAGCGGCGTAGACGTCACCGGCTGCGCCGCGAGCTGCTTCGCGACGTGCTCGACGAGATACCGCTCCAGGCGCTGCTCGGTCGCCGAAAAAATTTCGTACGACTCTCGAGAGTCACCCGTCCACGCCGTCATGCCCTCGCTCGCGTGAATGCGCACCGTCTTGGGCTGCCCGCCGCGCGGCGTCGTCGTCACGTCGAGCACGAGGTGCACCCAGGTCGCGACGTACAGGTCGAGCCACGCGTGCCGCAGCACCGCCTCGACGACGAGGTCGGCGTCGCCCGGCGAGCCCGACAGCTTCGCGCCCTGCGCCTCGAGCGACAGCCGCGCCGCCTGCGTCAGCCAGTCGGCCGGCGGCGTGACCGAGTGCACGTCTTGAATCGGCATGCCGAAGCCGTTGCGCTTGGTGCCGACGCGGTGCCACTGCTCTTTCGGCAGGCTCACCTCGAGCGCGTCGCGCTCATCTTCCCACGCGTCGGCCTGCTCGCCCGTGAGCTCGCGGCGCGCGAAGCCCTTGGGCTCGGGCAGGGGCACCGACTTGTCGTCGCTCCACTCGTCGACGCGGCGGTCGGTGAACGGCGCGACGTAGAGGGCGCGGCCTTCGATGCCGGCCTGCTTCGGCGCCGTCGCGACGTACTTCTTCAGCAGCACCGGGTGCGTGCAGCCCGCGACCGCGAGGGCGGCGGCGACGAGAGCGGTTCTCAAAGCGCTGCCGATACGGCAGTCGGGTCGTTCGATTTCGTCGCGCGCCGGCGCCGGAGCAGGCCGCCCAGCGCGAGCACCACCACCAGCCCGCCCAGGCCGCCGCCGCTCGCCGTGCAGCCGCCGTCGTCGACGCCGCCGCTGCCTGCAGTGCCGCCGGTGCCGCCTGCGGTCGCGGCCGAGCCGCCGCCCGCCGTCGCGGTCGCGCCTCCGCCCGCATTGCCGCTGCCACCTGCGGTGCCGCCCGTGCCGCCCGCAGTCGCCGTCGTGCCACCGCCGGCCGTCGCGCCAGAGCCGCCCGCGGTCGCGGCTCCGCCCGCCGTGCCGCTGCCGCCCGCGGTGCCCATGCCCGCGTCAGGGGCGAGAATGCGCAGGTTCGCGCAATGATAATAAAAGCAGGGCTGAGCATGAGAGCTCATGTATTGGAAAATCTGTAGCACTGCGGGGCCGGCCGGCAGGTTCGGCACCGTCACGGTCTGGTTGAACGTGGTGCCCATCATGCCGCTCGCGTGGGGGTGCACACCGTCCATCAAGACGGGTGCGACCACGGGGTTCATGATGGTGGTGGTCTGGCACTGGGTGCCGGTCGCGACCGCGGCGGGGAAGGCGCTCTGGTTCGACGCAATCGAGATGCGGTAGTGGCCGGGGTGGCCGACCGTCTCAATCCACCTCACGTTGAGCGGCTCGCCGGGCGTCACGTCGGTGACCATGTTCGTCTGCGTCGTGCCGGCGCCGCAGGGGCTGGTCTTCTGCTGACCTCCGGTCGGGTCGCCGTCGGCGTTCGTCGCCAGCCGGTCGGGCGGGTTGAGCAGGCGGAAGTGCGCCCACGCGGGCAGCGCGGCCAGCGTCACGACGAGCAGGAGGGGTCTCATGGGCGCGGAGCCTATGCCCGTGCCGACTACTTCGCGAGCAGCGTTTCGAGCTCGGCGCGTGACTGCTCGAGCTGCTTCGCGGCAGCCGACGATTGATCAGGGTTCGCCAGCACGTTCGCCGTCACCGCCGAGTGCCTCGCCGACAGCTGCAAGAGCCCGCGCACGTTCGCGGCGCCCGCCTCGGCCGCCTGCACCGCCGCCGCGCCGATGCGCACGCCGAGCTCGGCCAGCCGCGTCGCCGCCGACGACGTCGACAGCGCCGCCGCCTTCGCGAGCCCGCCCGCCACGCTGCTCACGTTGCGCGCCCCGAGCTCGGCGCTCACGTGCTGCAGCGCCTCGCCGTACGCCGCCCACGCCGCGTTCATCGCGTCGGAGCCCTGCTGCAGCTTCGCCGCCGCCTTGCCGAACATGCGCTCTGAGAAGCGCCGCGCCGAAGGGTCACCCTGCAGCTCTTTCACCGTCACCTGCTTGCCGTCGCCCGCGAAGCGCGCGAGGTCAGCCGCGATGGCGCCCAGCCCGCGCGCCGCACCCTTCGCGACGTACCGCGCACCCTCGGCGATGCCGTCGGCCACCCAGCCGCGCACGCCGGCCGCGATGAACGCGCCGGTCGCCGCCTGCGAGGCCGTCTCGCTCACGCCCTCGACGAACTTCGACGTCGTGAGCACCGCCCGCGCGGCAGCAGGGTCGAGCGTCTGCGCCGTCTCTTTGAGGCTCTCGGCGGCCTTGTTCAGGTTCTGCGAGAGCTTCTCGAAGCCCGCGCCCGACGGAGGTGGACCTTTGATGGTGCTCATCGTCAGTACTCCATCGACCGGGGCTCGAGGATTTCGCCGAGGTCGGCGAGCAGGGGCAGCTTGCCTTCGAAGCGCACGCGACCCCCACGAATGGCGCGCTCGATGTCGAGCCGGTTCATCATCATGGCCTGGAAGTCGCCCCGGTCCATCTCCAGATACAGGTCGGGGTCTTTCGTGCCGCCCTGCTGCACCGTGCCCGCCTTCAGGTTGATGGTCCACGCGCTGCGCGTCTCGCCGAAGAGGTGAATCTCGCAGACGCCCTCGACGTTCACGCGCGTGTTCGCGGTGGCGATCAAAATCTGCGGCACGATTTCATCGAAGAACTGCTCGGGGGTGATTTTTTCGGCCGCCTGCCGCTCACTCATGGTGTGCGCCTCGTCTACTCGCGCCGCGGCGCCGTTTCAAAAGTCTCGAGCACTCTTTCTCACAGCCCGAAACGCGGTTGCGCCACCAGCGTCGAGACGTCGTCGCGGAAGGCGGCGTCGAGCAGCCTGCGGTCGTCGGGCTGGCTGTTGCCTCCGAAGGTGCAGCGCGCGGCGGCCTCGGCGTCGGCGAGCGGTGGGTTGCAGTAGTTGTCGCGCCAGTGCGCGACGAGCGCGGCGACGAGCTTCTCGTAGGCGGCCTTGCGCATTCGCGTGTCCCACTCGGCCTTCGACGGCAGGCGCGCGTGCCCGGGAGCGAGGCCCGCCGCAGCGACCCCACCGTGGGTGAAGCCGAGCTCGACCTTCTGCTCGCGCAAGACGGTGCCGAGCACGGTGGCGTGAGGGCGCAGGTCGACGAACAGGTTCACCTGGGCGCTGAGCTCGGCGCGCGACTCGGTGGCGGCGTAGGCCTGCGAGCGCGGCTCGGTGCGGTACTCGGTCACCTGCTGGGGCTGGCTGCGGTACTGCGTGACGGGGCGGCTGCCGCTGCAGACCGAGCGCCCGCAGGGGTACGTGTAGTACTGGTACGTGGTGTACGGCACCTGAGCCCATCGCGTCGTCGAGTAGGGCACCGTCACCGTCCACTCCGCGGTGCGGGTGACGGGGCGGTCGCTGTAGATGACTTCGAGCTGGCCGCTGGCGCTCATCGATGCGTGCCGGGTCGATGAGCGCCACGCCCAGGGTGAGTCGCCGAACGCCTGCGTGAGCGTGACGGGCCATGGGCCGCTCGCGCCGCGCACGCCGTCTTCGACGCGCGGCGAGACCGAGAACAGCGGCAGCTCGGGCGCAGAGGGCGTGACGTCGCGGCCGGCGGCCCGGCAGTAGGCCGTCGTGAGGGCGGCGAAGAAGGGCGAGCGCACCGAGGCGAGGGCGGCATCGCAGCGCTCGGTGACGGCGGCCGACCACTCGCCTTCGAGGGCCGTGATGAGCGGTGCGAAGCGGGGGTGAGGCAGCAGGGCGCGAAAGCCCGAGCGCTCGCCGACGAGGCTCAAGGGCCCGCGCGCGGCGAGGCGGGCGCGCAGGTCTTCGAGCCACGCGGTGCCGAGCGTCTCGAACTCGACGGTTCCCGTTCCCGGTCGAGACCAGGTGTCGGACAGCTCGAACGCCTTGCCGAGGGCGGTCGCGGCGTCGGCGAAGCGGCGCTCGCGGGTGGCGTCGGTGCACTGCTGGAGCAGCGCGCCGAGGGCCTGGGTGCGGGCCTCGTCGCGCAGGGCGACGGCCTCGGTGTCGTCGGGGTCTTCGGCGACGGCGTCGTCGTAGGCGGCGACGGCGCCGAGGAAGTCGCGCTCGTCGTACAGCGCGTTGCCGCGGCGGAGCGCGAGGCTGCACGAGCACGGCAGCAGCAAGACGAGCGTGACGAGGCGGAGCACGACGTGATCGAATTTAGCGTCTGAATTTTCTTCGCACAGGGGGTGCGCGCGGCTGTCTCAGCGACGAATTCGAGCTGCGTGTGTGCTTCGAGATCGCGCCCTCAATGCATGCGGTTGCGATGCAAACGAAGTTGACGTGGCCGGTTTCTCAAAACGCGAGAGGGAACACGTGTGCGGGAACACTGAGAATTCTCTTCGAAGTCACCCCGCACCGGAGTCCCTCACATGATCATCCGCAACTCGCCGATCAACTCTGCTCGTCGCTCGCTCCCCCTCGACTCGATTCGCACCGCGCCCCGCACCGAGCGCCTCCAGAACCCGCTCCGCGTCGACAGCTTCGAGTCGACCTCCCCGGTCGCCGCCGCGAACATCGTGCCCGCCACGCGGCAGTCGACGCCGGCCACGACCTCGAGCTCCAGCTCGGGCGGCTTCTTCTCGCGCCTCTTCAGCGGCCTCAAGAACATCGCCGCGGGCTGGCTCGGCACCGCCAGCACCTGGCTCTCGCAGAACGCGGGCGGCCTCATCGACAAGGCGAAGACGTTCGTCGCCGACACCGTCGGTGGCCTGCTCAACAAGGCCAGCACCTGGTTGGGAAACCTGCTGTCGGGCTGGAAGACGAAGCTCGAGCAGTGACGCCCGCTAAGGCACCGGAGCCGGGCGCTCCGGTGCCGCCTCACGCCAGCGAACGGCCTGACGTTGCTCAGCGTCGCCGCCGAGCACGGTGAAAAAGTCGTCGCCCATTCGCCACCCCGAAACGCCGACGCTCGCGTCGACGAGACACCCGGTGACGGCGCCCAGGCCGAACGGCACCCAGTCGAACTCCTTCGGGTCGAGGCCAGACCACGACGAGCGCCACACCACCACCGGGCCTTCGACGTAGAAGTGGTCGTCGACGTAGTGGGCCAGCGCGTAGCGCAGCCCCATGCGCGCGGTGGGCTTCTCGCGCATCGACTTCTGGGCGCACAGCTCCACCAGGCTGCCGAGCAGCGCCGCACCGAAGCTGCCGCGGGCCGGCACGTCGGGCTCGGCCAGCCGCAGGTCTCTGCCTGCCAGCCAACCCGCCGCATCGAAAATCTGCGCTGTTCGCAGCGGAGGTTTCGTCAGCGCGCGCTGCACTGCCTCGAGCCCGCCTGCGCGATGCAGCTCCAAGATGAACCGCTCGCCCTTCTCGTAGGGAAACTGCAGCACGCTCTCGTTGATCGCTTCGAGGCCGTCGCCGACCGGCGGGTCGTCAGCGGAATGGTGCCTGATCAGCGCGCGGGCCACTGTCTGACCCACGGGTCGCCCCTGCCGTGCGCCGAGCACCAGCGTCGCGGTGAAGCTGGCATCACCTTCGATGACGGCCTTGTACGCCAGCGCCTCGTCGAGGGTCTCGGGCTCGCGGCCGAGCACGCCCCAGCCGTCTTGCAGCACGTGGCCGAGCTCGTGGGCGAGCGTCCACACGCGCTCGTCTTCGTTGTCAGGCCCCGCCAGCTCGGGGGGAATCACCTCGCGCAAGTAGAGCCGGTGTTCGACGGGGTCGTAGAAGGCCAGCGTGGCGCTCGTCACCGTCTCTTCGGCCCCGCGTCGAGCTTCCGGGCTGATGGTGAACCGCGCTCCTCCCAGAAAGGTGACCATGTTCCGCTCGAGCTCCCGACTCAGCCGCTCACGCTGGCTTCGCGTCGACTCGAGGTACGTCGCGGCGAACGCATCGTCGGGCAGCGCGACCGTCGAGAACGCGCGGAGCCCCGTCACGTGTCGAACCGCTGCGACCTCGCGAGCGAGCTCGGGGAGGTCGCC
>JAEUJP010000380.1 GCA_016793725.1 Myxococcaceae bacterium
TGCATCCCCCACGGCGGTGGCGGGCCCGGCATGGGCCCCATCTGCGTGGCGAAACACCTCGTCGAGCACCTGCCGACGCACCCGCTGGTGAAGACGGGTGGGGCGAGCGGCACCGGCCCCGTGAGCGCCGCGCCGTGGGGCAGCGCGAGCATTCTGCTCATCTCGTGGATGTACATTCGCATGATGGGGCCCGAGGGCCTCACCCACGCGACGAAGCTCGCGATGCTCAACGCGAACTACATCAGCAAGCGCCTCGAGGCCCACTACCCGACGCTGTACCGCGGCGCGCACGGCACCGTGGCCCACGAGTGCATCTTGGATCCGCGCTCGCTGAAGGCCTCGGCCGGCGTCGAGGTCGAAGACATCGCGAAGCGGTTGATGGACTACGGCTTTCACGCCCCGACCGTCAGCTTCCCCGTCACCGGCACGCTGATGGTCGAGCCGACCGAGAGCGAGCCGCTCGCCGAGCTGAACCGCTTCATCGACGCGCTCATCGCGATTCGTGAAGAGATTCGCGACATCGAGACCGGCAAGCAGCCGCGCGAAGACAACCTGCTCAAGAACGCGCCGCACACCGCCGAGGTGCTCACCGCCGACGAGTGGAAGCGGCCGTACACGCGCACCCAGGCCGCCTTCCCCAACCAGGCCGTGCGGCACCGCAAGTTCTGGCCGTTCGTCAGCCGCGTGAACAACGTGCTGGGCGACCGCAAGCTCGTGTGTAGCTGCCCGCCGATCGAAGACTACGCGTGACTCACTGCCCCACGATGCGCGCGACGTACAGCCCGTCGGTCGTCTCGTACCAGACGATCGCGCCGTCGAGCTGACCGCCCGCGAACTGCAGGCGGTCTTCGAGCACCGGCCGCACCGCGCCGGTCGCTTCCACCGTGGTGAGCGGGTCGGTGCCCACCAGCGCGACGCGGTCGTTCAGCCACACGGGCTGCTCCATCAGCGGGGTGCTCAATACCTGCCGCGTGCCGGTCGCGAGCGACTCGAGCACGGTCGAGCCGCCGACCGTCGACACGCGCAGCTTGCCGTCGGGCGACGTGGCCTCACCGATGCGGGTACGTGAAGCGCCGAGGCTCAAGAGGCGAGCCGCCGGCTCGAGCTCGAGCAGGCACGTGGTCTCGTCGGCGCCCGGCTCTTCGTGGTCGGTGCAGCCGGCCGTGCGCGCGAACACGATGCCCTTGCTGCCCCACGCCTTGAACCGCAGCTGGTGGGCGAGATCGTCGGGGCCCTCCCAGCGCACGAGGCGCTTCTTCGTGCGATCCCACGCCCAGAGGTGCTGGCCCTCGGCGCCCGTGTCGAGCTCGCCGCCGACCCAGCGCCCGTCTTGGCTCACCCACAGCGACGTCGTGCGCGCGGGCAGCTTCACGGCCTCTCTCGGCAGCACGGTGACCTCGGGCTCGGCGACCGCACACACGCCGCCGCCGCACGCCGCGAGCGGTGCCACGCCGTTGCGCTTGCCGAGCGCGCGCGCGGCCGACTTCGCCGGGTCCCACAGCTTGTGGGTGCCGCCGGGCTCGACGAACAGAATGCCGCCGCGGCCGGCCCACACCACCCGCACGCCAGGGCCGGCCAGCTTCGTCGGCCAGTCGGGCTTCGCCACCGCGGCCGGCAGCTTCGGCCACGGCTTCAGCGCCTGCTCGAGCACGCGCACCACGTTCGAGCCCGACGGCAGCACGAACCAGCCCTCACTCTTCTTCAGATCGACGCCCAGCGAGAAGGTCTCGAGCTCGACGAGGTCGGTACCTTTCCACCGGCCGCCCAGCCGCGTTCGCGCCACCGGAGCGCCGCGCGGCGCCTGCTTCGCCAGCGTCTCGAGCAGCCACTTCGCCCCCTCGTCGTCGGCGCTGAACGCGACCTCGGCGCGGGCACCGTCGACGCCGGGCGGGGCAGGGCTGAGGGTGAGCACGCCGCGCGCGCGCGCATCGGCGTAGAGCTGAATCTCGTAGCGCCCCGGCGGGCCCGAGGGCTTCAGCGAGAAGGGTACGTCGGCCAGCAACGCGCAGAGAACCGTGACGAGCACGGCTCGCTCATAGCCCAGCCCGCTCTCTGCGGCGACCGGCTTGCATGATGATAGTGACTGGCGTTGAGCCGCCGGTATGCGACGTGTCTCGCTCGCTCATCACCCGTGCCCCATCGCCCGCTCAGCCGATCAGATCGGCGACGGCTCGAGCCTGCTCCTCATGCGCGACACCACCCTCGGCTTTCGCCGCTTCGCCGAGCTGCAGGCGCGCCTCGGCATCGCTCCGAACATGCTCACGCGCCGGCTCGAGACGCTCACCCGTCACGGCCTGCTCGAGCGCCGCCGCGACGCGTCGAAGCCCGACCGCTACGAGTACGTGCCCACCGAGAAGGGCCTCGAGCTCGTGCCGGTGCTGCTCGCGCTCGGCGCCTGGGGCAACCGCTGGCTCGCTCCGCGGGGTGCGCCGCTGCTCAACGTGCACCCGAAGACGCGCCGGCGCATCGACCCCATCGTCATCGACCGCCACAGCCGCCGCGAGCTCAAGGCCGGCGGCGTCGGCGTCGTCGCCGGGCCCGGTGCGCCCGCTGCCGTGCGCAGGCAGCTGAAACAACCCCTCGTCTTCGGAGGCCCCCCATGAGGCGCGTCGTCGTCACCGGCATGGGTCTGGTCACGCCGCTCGGCAGCGGCGTCGAGCACGTCTGGCGACGCCTGCTCGAGGGCGAGAGCGGCATTCGTCGCATCGAGGGCCTCGACGTCGAAGACCTGCCCGCGCAGATCGCCGGCGTCGTCCCCCGTGGCACGACCGCAGGCGACCTGAACCTCGACGCGCTCTTCGACGTGAAAGAGCGCCGCCGCCTCGAAGACTTTCTCGTCTACGCCATCGCCGCCGCCGTCGAGGCGATCTTCTCGGTGCTCGCGCTGCGTGTCCAGGTCGCTCCGCCGACGCTCAACCTGCACGAGCCCGAGGGCGCCGCCGGCCTCGACCTCGTGCCGCTCGCCGCGAAGCGGCGGCCCATGCGGCACGTGCTCTCGAACTCGTTCGGCTTCGGTGGCACGAACGCGTCACGGGTTCTCAGCCGTGCCTGAGAGCGCCTGGTGCCCGAGCCGCACCGTCATCGCCGGGTGCTCTGCCGCCAGCGTACGAAGCTTCTCGAGCGCGCTCGCGTTCGCTGCGTGGTCATCGGTGAACGAGCCGGGGTCGACGCCGTTCTGCCAGCCCCACGCCGTGTGCGACGTGTCGCCCGTGAACAGCACCGGCCCGCTCGGGGTGCGCGCGATGAACGCCACCGAGCCCGGCGTGTGCCCCGGCACCGAGAGCGCCCACACCGACCCGTCGCCGAACACGTCGATCACGCCCGCAAACCTCCCGTCGGGGTCGGGCCGAAACTGCAGCTCCGAGATGGGCTCCTGCCCCGCGAACGCGCGGTCGGTCGACCCCTGCACCGCGAAGTTCAGCGCGCCGCGGTGTGCGGCCTCACCCGGCCCCGAGTAGATGGGCGTGCCCTTCGGCACGTCGGCCATGCCGCTCACGTGGTCGAGGTGCAGGTGCGTCAGGAACACGCCGTCGAGCTTCTTCTCGCGGTCGACCCAGTCGCCCAGCGCCACGTGCACCTTCATCTTCTCGAGCTTCATGAACGACGCCACGAAGCCCCGAATCGCCGCCTTCGACGGGTCATCGCGCAGCGCCTTCTCGACCCCGGTGTCGATGATGAACGTGCCCTTCGTCGGGTGCCTCAGCACGTGAAAGTAGACCTGAATCGGCTCTTCGCCGTCGGTCAGCCCCGCGGCCTTCGCCTTCTCGTGCGAGAGGTTGATGAGGCCGCTGCGGTCGACCACCCAGTCACACGACGCCACCGTCTCGACCGTCACCGGCCCGGGCGCGTCGAGCACCTCGAGCAGCGCCTTCGAGCTCGAGCTCGTACCGAGCGTCGAGGCCTTCGTCGCGTGCGTCGACACCGAACAGCCAGACACCGCCAGCACCACCAAGACGAGCGTTCGCATGCCCCCTTCGTACCCATCTACAGTCGAATCGAAATCAGCGAAGATGGCATCGAACCATTCGAATATGGATATCTCGTGGGAAGACCTGAAGCTGTTTCTCGCCGTGGTCGAGGCGAAGAGCCTGAGCGCCGCCGCGAAGCGGCTCTCGCTCGGGCAGCCGACCGTCAGCCGGCGCCTCGCCGACCTCGAGTACCAGCTCGGGTACAAGCTGTTCGAGCGCACGGTGAGCGGGGTGACGCCGACGGCGGCGGCGGTGCGGCTCATCGAGCCGGCGAAGAAGATGGCCGAGTGGGCCGGCGAGGTGGGGCGGGCCGCTGCAGCCCGCGACCGAACGCCGCAGGGCATCGTGCGCATCACGGCGGCGCCGGGCGTGGCCTTCGACTTCGTCGCGCCGTTCGCGACGCACGTGAAGGCGAAGCTGCCGAAGGTGCAGCTCGAGGTGATCTCGAAGATCGAGTACCTCGACCTCGCGCGCGGTGAGGCCGACCTCGCGCTGCGCCCGAAGCCGGCGCTGCCCGGCTCCGACCTGGTGAACGTCGCCGAGCTCGACGTTCAGGCGCACGTGTACGTCTCGAAGGGGCTCGCCAAGACGCTGCCGAAGAAGCCGCAGCTGAAAGACCTCCCGTGGCTCGCGTGGTGCCCGCCCTACGACGAGGTGTCGCCCAACCCGCAGCTGCGCGCCCTGATCCCCGACTTTCAGCCCGTGTTCACCACCGACAACTTTCTCATCATGATTCAGGCTGCCGAGGCCGGCCTGGGGGCGGTCATTCTGGGCAGGCCCCCCCACCGCTTCACGATGCCGACCCAGCTCGTACCGCTCGACGTCTCGCTGGGGCCCGCCGGCAGCGGGCGCATCTACCTGGTCTGCGCCAAGACGGCCCTCGCGGTGCCCCGAATCAGGGCGGTCGCCGACCTGATGGTCGATGAGCTTCAGCGCCTGAAGGCGGTCTCTGGTATGAAGCCGCGCCACGGATGGTGACGCCCGTCGGCAGCCCCAAGGTCTCGACCCGATTCGGCAAGTACACGCTGGTCGACCGCATCGCCGTCGGCGGCATGGCCGAGATCTTCCTGGCGCGGCAGGCCGGCCTCGAGGGGTTCGAGAAGACCATCGTCATCAAGCGCATTCGCCCGCACCTGTCGAAGCAGGCGAGCTTCGTGAAGATGTTCTTGAACGAGGCGAAGCTGGCCGCGCAGCTGAACCACCCGAACATCGTTCAGATCTACGACCTCGGTAAGATCGGCGAGTCGTACTTCATCGCGATGGAGTACATCTTCGGGCGCGACATGCGTCGCATCATCCCGAAGGCCGACTCGCTCGGTATTCCCTTCCCGATGGTCTACGCGCTGAAGATCGCGTCGTCGGTGTGCGAGGGCCTCTACTACGCGCACCAGAAGGTCGACCTCTACGGCAACCCGCTGAACATCGTTCACCGCGACGTCACGCCCGAGAACATCTTCGTGTCGTTCGACGGCACGGTGAAGGTGCTCGACTTCGGCATCGCGAAGGCCGCGAACCAGATCGAGCAGACCCGCGCCGGCGAGATCAAGGGCAAGCTCAGCTACATGTCGCCCGAGCAGTGCATGGGCAAGATGCTCGACTGCCGCAGCGACCTGTTCTCGCTCGGCGTCGTGCTCTACGAGTGGCTGACGGGCTTCAAGCTCTTCACCGGCGACAGCGAGGTCGCGATCTTGAAGAGCATCACCGAGGGCAAGATCTACGCGCCGTCGTACTTCAAGGCCGACATACCCGAGGCGGTCGAGTCGATCTTGATGAAGGCCCTCGAGAAGGACCGCGAGAAGCGGTACCAGACCGCGTGGGAGATGCAGTACGACCTCGATCAGTTCCTCTCACAGTACGAGTTCACGCCGAGCAACATTCACCTCTCGAACTTCCTCAAGCAGCTCTTCAACGACGAGCTCGAAGACGAGAAGAAGCGCATCAGCCGCGCGAACACCCCCGCCGGCCCCGGCGAGATCGTTCAGCCGCACGCCGTCGAAGAAGAGCAGCCCGAAGAGGTCGAAGAGATCATCTCGCAGGTCGAGGCGATGCCGCAGGGCGACAACGCCGGCCCGCAGGTCGCCGTGCCCATCACCGCGAACGGCAAGGCCGATCAGACGGTGCAGGTTCAGCTCTCGGCGAAAGAGCTCGAGGCCCTCGCAGGCATCGCGCGGCGACACAACATCTCGGTCGGCTCGCTGGTGCGCGACGTGATGGTCGGCTGGCTCCGCTACAAATAGCGAACGCCCGAGTCAGGCCCGGCCAGGCTTCAGCTTCCACTGCTGCTTCGTCGAGCGCGCGAGCCCCGCCTGCCCGTGCCAGCGCAGATCGTTCACCGCGCCGTGGCCGCGCCCGCCGTCGACCTGAAGGGCCGCCGCGTCGGGGCGGGGCACACACTCGAGCGTCACCACGAACTCGTCGCCGCTCAGCTTGAACGCCATCACCGCCTGCAGGCTCGACTGCGACACGTCGACCGTACACTCGCGGGCCGGAGGCAGCGGCGGCGGCTTCGCCACCCGCGCCGGCGGCAAGAGAAAGGGCACGTGGAGCCGGGGATCATCGTCGGGCTCCTTCGCCGGCAGCGGCGGAGTCACCAGGAACATCAGCGACGCGATCAGCGAAATACCACTCGAGGCCAGGGCGAGAAAGACGTCAGGGGGCATCGCAACGGCGTCAGACAACGGCGGGTGAAAGAGAGTTCCGGTGCTACGGTGGTTTCACTAACCGTGGCCCGCATCAAACTCACCCTCGAGTACGACGGCACGCACTACGTCGGGTGGCAGATTCAAGAGAACGGCCCCACCGTGCAAGGCCGGGTCCAGCGGGCGCTCGCCGAGCTGCTCGGTGAGTCGGTCACCGTCACCGGAGCGGGACGCACCGACTCGGGCGTTCACGCGATGGGGCAGGTCGCACACTTCGACTCACCCCGAGCGCTGCCGCTGAAGGCCTATTGGATGGGGCTCAACGGCATGCTGCCCGAAGACATCGCGGTGGTGACGGCCGAAGAGGTGTCGCCTGCGTTCGACGCGCGGCGCTGGGCCCGCGGCAAACGTTACCGGTACCGAATCGGCAACCGCCGCGCCCGCTCGCCGATGCGCCGCAACACCCACTGGGAGATCTTCCAGCCGCTCGATCTCGAGGCCATGCGCAGGGCGACCGAGGCGTTGATCGGCCAGCACGACTTTCAGAGCTTCCGCGCCGCCGACTGCCAGTCGCCGACGTCGGTGCGCAAGCTCACCAAGATCGACGTCACCGGCGCCGTCGGCGACGAGATCGTGATCGACGTCGAGGGCACCGCCTTCTTGAAGCACATGGTTCGCAACCTCGTCGGCTCGCTCGCCGACGTCGGCCGCGCCAAGCGACCCTTCACCTGGCTCGGCGAGCTGCTCGAGAAGCGCGACCGCACCCTCGCCGGCATGACCGCTCCGCCCCAGGGCCTCGCCCTGATGGAGGTGCTGTACGGCGACGGCCCAAGATCCGATGACGAAGAAGACGGCTGACCGCTAGGCTCCAAGGCCAACCTTGAGCGCCGAAGCCGACGCCCCCAAGCCGATGAAGCCGCTCGCCGCCGCCGAGACGGCCGTTCGCCGCTTCCTGCTCATGGTCGGCTTCGGGTTCATGGCCTTCGTCGCCGGCAGCATTCTCGGCGCGAGTCTCCAGAACCGACTCGTGCCCAGGCTCGAAGGCGCCGGCCCATTTCTCGGCATCGTCACGTTCTTCCTTGTGCAGGGCCTGTGGGTGATGATCGTGCTGCCCGCGTTCAGCCACATCGCCGCGCGCTTTCTCGAGCTCAAGCCCTGGTCGACCGCGGTCATCGGCGCCGGCACCGGCATGCTGTTTCAGCTCGCGCTCCAGTACGTGAGCGTCGGCGCCGAGGGCATCGCCGGCGCACCGACCCAGCAGGCGCTGCGCCTGCTCGGCATCGGCACCGGCATCGTGCTGACCGCCATCGCCGTGAAGCGCGGCCGCGAGCTCGCCCGCGTCGCCGAAGAGCGCGCGAAGGTCGAGGCCGAGAAGAAGAAGCACCAGTACGACGAGTTCGTGAAGCAGGCCGAGGCGCTCGCAGACCGGCGCGAGCAGGTGCCCATCGCAGCTGCGGCCCCGGTCGACCCGGCTGGGGTCGAGGCGCCGGGGGCGCCGGCCCCGACCCCGGAGCCCGCGCCCACGGGCCTGCCGCCGAAGCCTTAGGCCCGCGCCCGGGGCGTGAAGCTCAAGCCCTCGCCGGCCGCGTCGATCTTCACGGTGTCGCCCGGCACCAGCTCGCCGCCCAGAATCTTCAGCGCCAGCGGGTCTTGCAGGTACTTCTGAATCGCCCGCTTCAGCGGCCTTGCCCCGTACGTCGGGTCGTAGCCGCGGTCACCGAGCAGCTCGAGCGCGTTCGGCGTCAGCTCGATGCTGAGCCGCCGGTCGGCGAGCAGCTTCTTGAGCCGCGTCAGCTGCAGGTCGACCACCGCGCCGATGTCTTTGCGCGTCAGCGGCTCGAAGACGACGAGCTCGTCGATGCGGTTGATGAACTCCGGCCTGAAGTGCCGCTTCACGGCCTCCATCACCTCGGCCTTGTCGCCACCGGCGCCGAGGTTCGAGGTCATGATCAGCACCACGTTCTTGAAGTCGACCGTGCGGCCCTGGCTGTCGGTCAGCCGGCCCTCGTCGAGAATCTGGAGCAGCACGTTGAAGACGTCGAGGTGCGCCTTCTCGAGCTCGTCGAACAGCACCACCGAGTACGGCTTGCGCCGCACCGCCTCGGTCAGCTGGCCGCCCTCGTCGTAGCCCACGTAGCCGGGAGGCGCCCCGATCAGCCGCGCCACGGCGTGCTTTTCCATGTACTCGCTCATGTCGATGCGAATCACGTTCGACTCGTCGTCGAACAGGAACTCGGCCAGCGCCTTCGCCGTCTCGGTCTTGCCCACGCCGGTCGGCCCGAGAAACAAGAACGAGCCGATCGGGCGATTCGGGTCTTGCAGGCCCGAGCGCGCGCGCCGCACCGCGTTCGACACCGCCTCGATCGCCGCACGCTGACCCACGACCCGGGCGCCGAGCCGGTCTTCCATCTTCACCAGCTTCTGCACCTCGCTCTCGAGCAGCTTCGAGACGGGTATGTGAGTCCACTTCGCGACCACGGCCGCGATGTCTTCCGAGTCGACCTCTTCTTTCAGGTACCGCTGCTTCTTCTGCAGCTCGGCCAGCCGCGCGTTCAGCTGCCCGGCTTCTTTTTCGAGCGAGGGCAGGGTGCCGAACTTCAGCTCGGCCGCCTTGTTCAGGTCGCCCTGGCGCTCGGCCGCTGCCTGGTCGTTGCGCGCCCGCTCGACCTTCTCTTTCACCGAGCGGAGCTGCGCGATGAGGCCCTTCTCGGCCTCCCAGTGCGCCTTCATCGCCGTGAACTGCTCGTTGAGCGAGCCCACCTCGCGGTCGATCTGATCGAGCCGCTCGCGCGAGTGTGGGTCGGTCTCTTTTTTCAGGCCCTGCCGCTCGATCTCGAGCTGCACCAGCTTGCGCCGCACGTCGTCGATCGGGTTCGGCATCGAGTCGATCTCGATGCGCAGCCGCGAGCACGCCTCGTCGACCAGGTCGATCGCCTTGTCGGGCAGAAATCGATCAGAGATGTACCGGTGCGACAGCATCGCCGCCGCCACCAGCGCCGGGTCTTGAATGTGAACGCCGTGATGCACCTCGTAGCGTTCTTTCAGGCCGCGCAAGATCGAGATGGTGTCTTGCACGGTCGGCTCGCCCACCATGACGGGCTGGAAGCGGCGCTCGAGCGCAGCGTCTTTTTCGATGTGCTTGCGGTACTCGTCGAGCGTCGTCGCGCCGATGCAGTGCAGCTCGCCGCGCGCGAGGGCGGGCTTCAGCATGTTGCCCGCATCCATCGAGCCCTCGGCCTTGCCCGCACCGACCAGCGTGTGCATCTCGTCGATGAAGAGAATGATCTCGCCGTTCGCCGCGGTGACCTCTTTCAGCACCGCCTTGAGGCGCTCTTCGAACTCACCGCGAAACTTCGCGCCCGCGACCATCGCGCCCAGGTCGAGTGCCACCAGCCGCTTGCGCTTGAGCGACTCGGGCACGTCGCCGTCGACCATGCGTCGCGCCAGGCCCTCGACGATCGCCGTCTTGCCGACGCCGGGCTCGCCGATCAGCACCGGGTTGTTCTTCGTGCGCCGCGACAACACCTGCACCGTGCGCCGAATCTCTTCGTCGCGGCCGATGACGGGGTCGAGCTTGCCGTTGCGCGCCGCCTCGGTGAGATCGTGCCCGTACTTCTCGAGCGCCCGGTACGTGCCCTCGGCGTCTTGCGACGTCACCCGCGACGTGCCGCGAACGTCTTTCAGCACGCCCTGCACGCGCTCTTTCGTCAGCCCCGACGCCTTGAGCACCTCGCCCGCGCCGCCCTTGTCTTGCGTCAGCGCCAGGAGCAGGTGCTCACTCGACGTGTACTCGTCTTTCATCGCCTTCGCCGCGTCGTCGGCCCGGTCTGACGTCTGCAAGAGCCGCTGCGAGAGTGTCGCCCCCGCGCCGCCTTCGATCTTGGGGAACCGCGCGAGCAGCTCGTCGAGCCGCGACACCACCAGCTTCGGGTCGACCCCGATCTTCTGAGCGATCGGCACCGCGATGCCGTCGCTCTGCGCGAACAGCGCCTTCGCCAGGTGCTCCGGCTCGTAGTTGGGGTGCCCCGCACGGCGGGCGAGCGTCTGGCCCTCTTGCACGGCCTCTTGCGCTTTCAGCGTCAGTTTTTCCATCCGCATGGGGTTGAAGGTAAGGGCCGCCCCGGTCGCCGCAACCTTGACGCGCTGCGGCAAACCCCTCGAAAAATCGAAAGATTTGCTGCGGGAGCCCTTGTGTAGGGCAGTTGGCTCCATTATGAGCCCGCGCCTCTCGAACACCTTTTCAACGGGGGCGGTCCAAACCAGTGGAAGCGCACGGCGGGTATCTGAGCCGATACGAAGACGTCGACGTGGCCTGGCTCTGGCGCCTGGGGCACGAGGCGCTCCTCGACGAGGGCGAGAGCCCCGAAGACTGCGGCCTGCTGGTGACGGTGATGCCGGGCCCGCGGGTGGTGCGGTTCGCGTTCGACGGCCCGCACACGTACGGCCGAGCGGGCGCGCGCTGGTACATGACGCACCACACATTTCCGCGCCGGCTCTCGCAGCACCTCGCGAGCGCGGTGCACGCCTACGTGTTCGACCCCGACGATCTCGAGCTGGTGGTGAGCTACGGCAACGGCCGGCACGTCGGCGGTGAGACGCTGCGCTACGAAGACGCCGAGTTCCCCGACGACGACGACGATGAAGACGTGTCGTTCGAGCTGATGAAGAACAAGTGGCCGCTCGGCCACCTCGCGAAGGTGCTCGGCGTGCAGCGCGAAGAGCTCATTCGGTTGCCCCGGCAGAAGACGGCCCTGCTGGATCTGTCGAAGGAGGTGTCACCGGGGCCGCTGTGGCACCTGTTTCCTCAAGCGCTCTCGCAGACGCTCAAGCGCCACGAAGCGGCCCCGCGGTAGGGCCGGCCTCAAGGCGGCGGCGAGCCGTCGAGCTGCAAAGTGACGTCGCGCACCCGGTCTGAGCGGTAGTAGCGCGACAACAGCAGCAGGCCTCCGCCGACGACGAGGCTCATCAACATCGACAGCCCCGTGAAGCCGGTCGCCCAAAGCCCGTCGGGCCAACCCCCAGGCAGCTCGGTGCTCTTCGACAGCACCTTGTCGAAGGCGGCCCCCGCACGCTTCGCCACGGCCGCCGCCTGCGCGCCGTCGAGCGTGCGCAGCACCGCCGTGACCAACGTCGCCGTCGCGAGCAGCCGGCGAACCCCTTCGCGCGGCGCGCCCCGCGGCTTCATCATGCGCAGGCTCGCCACGAACACGAGCGCCGACGTCGCCCACAAGCCGAACAGAATCGCCGTGCGCGAGCCGCGCATCGACTCGAACGCCGAGATCTGCGCCATCGCCATCGCCGTCACCGCTTCGCGGAACAGCTCGGGCTGGCCCGCGAGCCCCGGCACCGGCTTGATCGAGGCCTCGAGATCTGACGACGAGGGCGGGTCATACAGCGCGGTCACGCCCTGCGCCGCGCCGAAGCCGAGCAGGCCCGAGAGCACGAGCGCGACGATCGTCACGCGCCTCAAGCCGGTGGGTAGAGGCAGCTCGTTCATCTGCAGGTTAGCGCGGCTTCAGATTGACGAACTTCAGCCGCAGGTCGGTGAGCAGGGTGCGAAACAGCTGCTCTTCTTCGGGCGTGCGGTTGCCCTTCGTCTTCTTCTCGAGCAGGTCGAGCAGATCGAGGCTCTGCCGGGCGAGCTCGGGGTGTGCCGACGTCTGACCCGTGTCGGGGTTCGGCGCCTCACCCAGGTGAATCAGCGCCGTCGACGCCAACCCCAAGATGAACGTCGAGAACGAGATGGGACCTTCGGCCCCATCTCCGTGCATCACGAAGGTCTCACCCCTTCGTTCGGTCACTCTTCAACCCTCGTCGTCTTCGCCTTCGTCGTCGTCTTCATCGTCGATGTCGCCCATCGACGACTCGACGGGCATCGCCTTGTCGGCCACGTCGGGCAACGACTTGAGGTGTTTCTCCCACGCCTTGTCGTCGAGCTTGCCGGTACGCTGGTAACGCTCGGCGGTGCGCTTATCGAGGTACTTGCCTTCGGGTTGGTCAGACATGGCAACCGCATATAGCAACCTTCCGATGACGAACAAGCTCCCGCGAGGCCTGTATGCGCTCTACGACGACTCATTTCCCCTTGCCGTGGTCGAGGTCGCCCGCGCCGGAGCCCTCACCGTGCAGCTGCGACTCAAGAACACCTCAGACCGCGACGCACTCGCGCTCGCCCAAGAGCTCAAAGCCCACGTGCCCGTGCTCGTGCTGAACGACCGGGTCGATCTCGCGCTGCTCGCGGGCTGCGGCGTGCATGTCGGCGAGAACGATCTGCCCGTGCGCGAGGCGCGCCGCGTGCTGGGCCCCGGCGCGCTGGTCGGCGCCACGTGCCGCACGCTCGATGACGTCGAGCGCGCCGCCCGCGACGGAGCCGACTACGCCGGCGTTGGCCCCGTCTTCAAGAGTCGCCTGAAGACGCTCGGCGTGCCGCTGCTCGGCGCGGCCGGCCTCGCCGCGATCTGTGAGAAGAGCCCGCTGCCCATCGTGGCGATCTCGGGCATCGACGAGACGAACCTCGACGTGGTGGCGAAGGCGGGCGCGCACGCCGCGGCCGTGTCGTCGGCGATCTTCGGCCGGTCGCAACCCGCACGGGCCGCCGCCATGATGCTAAGTCAGTGGGGCAGATGAGACCTCCGCATGGGCACGGGCATCATCCTCCGCGGCGGCCGAGCATCGGCATCACGCCAGACGTGACGGCGATCACCAAAGACGCGCCGCTCGCGAAGTACGATCTGAAGGTGGCCTACGCCGACGCGGTGCTGCGTGCGGGTGGCCTGCCGTTCGTGCTCCCGTACTCCGATGACCGCGCGGTGATCGAGGCGTACCTCGATCGCATCTCGGGCGTCGTCATCACGGGCGGCGCGTTCGACATACCGCCCGAGGCCTACGGCGAGTCGGCGCGCGACGGGCTCGGCGTGCTGAAGCCCGGGCGCACCGCGTTCGAGTCGCTCGTCATTCACGCCGCGCTCGCGCGCAACCTGCCGGTGCTCGGCGTGTGCGGCGGCATGCAGCTGCTCAACGTCGCGCTCGGCGGCACGTTGTACCAGGACATCGGCAAAGAGATGCCGAACGCGCGCCCGCACGAGCAGACACACGATCGCACGCAGCCCGCGCACCCCATCGACATCAAAGAGGGCACCGTGCTTGCCGACTGCGTCGGCAAGGGCCAGCTGATGGTGAACTCGACGCACCACCAGGCCGTGAAGGCAGTGGGCCCGAAGCTCGTCGTCACCGCCACCAGCCCCGACGGCGTCATCGAGGCCATCGAGGCGCCGACCCACACCTTCGCGGTCGGCGTGCAGTGGCACCCTGAGCTGCTCATCGACTCGGTGCCGCCGCACCTCGGGCTCTACAAGACGTTCGTGGCGCGGGCGCGAGAGCAGCGACGGTAGCGACGGTGAAACCGTCGCGTGCCGCCGCGAAGCGGGGAAACACGGTGAAACCGTCGCGTGCCGCCGCGAAGCGGGGAAACACGGTGCTCGCCATCGGGGGCCTCGACCCGTCGGGCCGCGCCGGCCTGCTCGCCGACGTCGAGACCATTCGCTCGCTCGGAGCCCACGCGTGCGCCGTTGCAACCTGCCTCACCGCCCAGGGCAAGACGCCACGGTCGACGCCGGTCGCGCCAGAGCTCATCGCGGCGCAGCTCGCTGCGCTCTCGGCCATCGACGCCGTGAAGATCGGCGCCGTGCCGAACCGTGCCGCGCTCGCCGTCATCGCCCGCTACGTCGCGAAGCGGGGTGTGCCCGTCGTGGTCGACCCGGTGCGCGTCACATCGAAGGGGCTGCGCCTCTCGACGCTGAGGCCAGGCGACTACGCGCGGCTCCCTCAAAAAAGTGTGGTTCTGACGCCGAACCGCGACGAGTGGCCTGCCTTGCAACCCTTGCGGGGCTTCGGCGCGATTGTCGTGAAGAGCTTCGAGCCCGGCGTCGACGCCGTCTTTCTCGACGGGAGCGCCGAGCCCAAGCTCCTGAAGGGCGGGGTGCTCGTGCGCTCACCTTCTCACCGAGGCACCGGCTGCCGTTTTGCTTCAGCGCTGGCGGTGGGCCTCGCGAAAGGTCACACCGTCACACACGCTGCGCAGGCCGCGAAGCGCTCCGTCCGAAAATTTCTTCGGGCGCCTATACTCCCCTAGGAAATGCGCATGCTCCGATTCCGACTCCTCGCCGTCGCGCTCTGCATGGCGATCGCGGGCTGCGACTGCGACACCCCGCCTGGCACCAACACCGACGGCGGGGGCAGCGGCGGCAACTCGGGGGCGGGCGGAGGCGGCCCTGGCGGCAACTCGGGCTCGGGTGGCGCGTCGGGCAGCGGCGATGGCGGCCGCATGGTCGACCCGACGAACCTCGACAACGACAAAAAAGACTCCGACTGTGACGGGCTCTCTGACGCCGACGAGTTCGGCAACACGTACCCGGGCGGCATGCGCACCAGCCCGACCAACCCCGACACCGACGGCGACGGCATCAGAGATGGCGTCGAAGCCGGCAAGGTGTCGTCGGTCGACCCCCTGTGCGTGGGCTTCGTCGGCGATCAAGATCTGAACACGCGCACGAACCCGACGAACCCCGACTCCGACGGCGACGGGCTGCGCGACGGCCTCGAAGACAAGAACCAGAACGGGCGCGTCGACGCGAACGAGACCGACGCGACGAACCCCGACTCCGACTTCGACGGCCTGGCCGACGGCGCCGAAGACGCCAACAAGAACGGCGCGGTCGACACCGGCGAGACCGACCCGTCGAAGCGCGACACCGACGGCGACTTCATCAACGACGGCGTCGAGAAGTCGACGACGATGACCGACCCGACGCGCGCAGACACCGATGGCGACACCTGCTTCGATGGCAACGAAGACTTCAACCAGAACGGCGTGGTCGACATGGGTGAGACGAACCCGAACCTGGCCACCGACTGTGGCCCCTCGGTGAACCCCGACACCGACAACGACGGCCTGCCGAACCGCTTCGAAGACCGCGACGGCGACGGCGTCGTCGACCCCGGTGAGACCGACCCCAACAACCCCGACACCGACGGTGACGGCATTCGCGACGGCGTCGAAGACGCGAACAAGAACGGCGCCGTCGACGTCGGCGAGACGAACCCGCTGCGGCGCGACAGCGACTGCGACGGCCTGCTCGATGGCCCCGACACGGCGATGCTGATGGGTGAAGATCAGAACGCCGACGGCCAGGTTCAGGCGACCGAGAGCGACCCGCGCCGCCGCGACACCGATGGCGATGGCATCACCGACGGCGTCGAGCGCGGCCTGTCGGCGTTGCGCATCGCCGGCACGACGAACTGCACGAACGGGCCGGTCGACCTCGACCCGACGACGACCACCGACCCGACGCGCCGCGACAGCGACGGCGACGGCATCGACGACGGCGCCGAAGACACGAACCAGAACGGCCGCGTCGACACCGGCGAGCTCGACCCGCGCAACATGTCAGACGGCACCGGCCCCGCGGGGCAGGTGTGCACCGCGATGAACCTGCGGCCCGTCACCTTCCGCGCCGAGGGCACGCCCGACATTCAGCTCGGGCTGCCGGCGACCTTCACCGAGATCTCGACGATGACCTCGGGCGGTCAGAGCCGCGGCCTCATCGGGTGGGACCCGACGAACCGCGTCGCGTTCATCGCGTGGCGAATGACCGCGCCCGGCATGAGCGCGACGGCCGACGAGGCGGCGATCGCCACGCAGCTCGGCATGGTGGGGGCGCTCTCGAACCCGACGGTTCAGGCCTTCACCAGCTGGGACGGCGTCGGCGCGGCGCAGGCGTTCTACGCGATGGCCGGCAACGTCGACATCAAGAACCGGGCGAACCAGATCGCGACGTCGCTGGTCGGCTCGGGCGCGGGTGTGCTGGCCGGGGCGGGCGGCACGAACGGCCCGTTTCAGCTGCAGGTCGAGTACCTGCACCGCATCAACCCGGCGACCCTGCAGCGCTTCACGGTGGTGATCATCGCGATGCGCCCGTCGTCGGTGACGGCCGAGGGCGCGATGTTCACCATGAGCGACACCGCGGGCGGCTCGGCGGTCGCGCAGTTCGGCGACGCGAACGCGATTCAGTGCGAGACGTTCAAGCCTTCGGCGGGCAAGGTCGACTTCCTCTTCGTCGTCGATGACAGCTGCTCGATGGAAGACTCGCAGACCGCGCTCGGCAACGCGGCGACGGCGATGGCGGCGGCGCTGAACAACTCGACGCTCGACTACCGCCTCGCGCTGGTGTCGAGCGAGTACCACCTGACCGGCTCAAGCAACAACCGCGGTGTTCGCCGCGGGTTCACGACGAACATCAACCAGTTCCGCTCGTGGCTGACCGAGGGCAGCACCTGCTCGGGCGGGAACTGCAGCGGTGTCATGCCGGTGCCTCCGTGCGACTCGAACGGGGCCGAGGGCAACGGCACCAACGGAGGCTGCTGGATCGACATCGACGGCTCGGGCACCGAGGGCCTGCTCGGCGCCGCGCGCAAAGCGACCGACGACATCATGACGGGCATGCCTGCTGACGGCGGGGTCGCGGTGAACAAGATGCGCTCCGACGCGACCTTGGTGATCGTGCTGCTCGGTGACGCCGACGATCAGACGAGCGGCTACACGACCACCGGAGGCACCCTCGAGGCGGTGAACAACTTCGTGCAGTACTTCCAGGGCACGGGTACGACCGCGCTGACGCGAAACCCGCAGGGCCGCAACATCCCCGTGCACGGCATCGTCTGCCCCGCCGGTCAGAACTGCAACAACGAGTCGCAGTCGAACCCGCAACGCCACGCGCAGGTCATCGTCGCGACGGGCGGCATTCGCGGCGCCATCAACAACGCCGCGTCGATCACCACCTCGATCAACGCGATCGTCACCTCGACGATCGGCGCGGCCGGCTACCGCATGCAGAAGCCGCCCATCGGCGCCTCGGTGAAGGTCGCGATGGACACGGTGCTCGACATGGCGATGTGCAATCGCAACGACATACCGCGCAGCCGCGTGAACGGCTTCGACTTCGACGGCGTCAACCGCACCATCTCGTTCTTCGGCGCGTGCCGCCCCGGCAGCGGCACGATGGCCGCCGCCGTCAGCTACCGGTATTGGGTCGACACGACGCCGAACCAGGGCGGCAACCCGCCCCCCTGCTCGATGGACGCGATGTACTACGACCCCACCGACCCCGACTTCTGCCGAGGCCGTCTGCAGTGCAACCAGATGACGAACATCTGCGAGTGCCCGTCGAACTGCGGCGGCACCGCTCCGCCCGGCAAGGTCTGCAACCCGAACCCGCTCGTGTGCGACTTCGTCTGCACCTCCGACTGCGGCGGCACGTGCAACGGCTTCCAGATCTGCAACGTGACCGACTGCTCGTGCGAGTGTGTTCAGAGCGCGACCTGCGCGCCGGGCTACCGGTTCCAGAACGGCGCGGGCGTGTGCGGGTGCGTGTGCGACACCGCGCAGCTGGGGTGTGGCGCGACGTACGACGCCGACCCGAGCACCTGCTCGTGCGCGTGTAAGCCGGGCTGCGGCGGCTGCGGCCCGGGCCTCGTCTGCAACCCCTCGACGTGCGTCTGCGGCATCGGCTCGCCGGGCTGAAAGCAGCAGGGTCAAAAAAGCCCTCAGGTGCGGGGGAGTCGTACGGCGCACGTCAAGCCGGTCGGCCCGTGTCCAAATGGGCCGAAGCCCACCCCGCGTCGCACGCTCGTTCGCTTTCCGTGACGCCTCAAGCGGCGCTGCGAACGCC
>JAEUJP010000394.1 GCA_016793725.1 Myxococcaceae bacterium
GCTGCCGAACCTCGACGGCCTCGCGCGAGACGTCGACCGCGTGGTGCTGCGCGGCGCCGTACGGCCGGTACGTGACGACCGTGCGGCCGGGCTCGCAGCGCCTCTCCCAGTCCCACCCGGCGAGGTCGGTGCCGAGCGGCACGTCGCCGTCGTTGCCGTCGTGGTACGCGTGCCCCTCGAAGGTGAGCCCCAGCGACGGCACCTCGACCTTCGCCGTCGCGAGCGGGGCGATCGGGTGCCAGCGGTGACCGAGCCCCGGCACGAGCACCAGCGGCGCGCCCTTAGGGCAGTGGGAATCGAGCGTGACGTTCGCCTCGAGCTCGCGGCCGAAGTGCACCGTGCGCTCGCGCACGTTCAGCTCGAGTCGCCGCTCACCGGTGTACGAGAGCGTCGAGCGCCCGATGCCGAGCGAGCGCTCTGATGCGTCGAGCGCCGCGTACTCCGACAGCACCCACGCCCGGCGCACCCCGCCCTCGTAGACCGCGAAGTTCACCGCCGCGTGCTGCCGCGGCGAGGCCCGGGGCGACGCCGCGTAGCGCGACGAGAACAGCGAGCCGATCATGAAGATCGCCACGACCGTGTGCTCACCGTGCGTGACGTCGACGTAGTACCAGCGGTACGAGCCGGGCGCTTCGGGCACCTGAATCGTGTTCATGCGCCCGCCCCCAACGACTCGGCCGCGAGCTGCGCCGCGAAGTGGCCCGACAACATCACCAGCGGCACGCCCCCGCCCGGGTGGGTGCCGCCGCCCGAATAGAAGAGCCCCCGCGTGCGCGAACGAATGCGCGGCCTTCGAAACGGCCCGAAGCGCCCGTGCGGCAGAAACCCGTAGATGCTGCCCTTCGGCGCCCCCGCGTTCGCGAAGTCGACCGGCGTGCGCTCGCCGATCACCCTCGCGTCGCGCACGCCGAGCTCGCGCACGTGGGCGAGACACCGCGCGCGCAGCTTCGGGCCGAGCGTCGCAAAGTCGGCGCCATAGACCAGCGGATGCACGTTCACCATCACTAAAAGCCCCGAGCGCTCTGCGACGCGCATCGACGGGTCGGTCGCCGCCGCGTGGCACACGTAGAACGTCACGTCGTCGGCCACCCGCCCCTCGAACAGCGCCTGAAACTCGGCCGCGTAGTCGGCCGCGAAGCTCACCGCGTGGTGCGGGAGCTTCACGTCGGGCGCGTCGAGCAGCAGCACGTACCCCGACAGCGCGAGGCGCTCGTGCTCGCGGCCCAGCGACGCCAGCGGGTCGGCGTTCACGACGACGGCGTCGTAGTGCGTCTGGTCGCTGGTCGGGCCGACGGCGAACCCGGTGCGCCACGGCTGCCAAGAGGCCTCGACGCCGAGCCGCGTCTGCACGCCGAGCCGCGCGAGCGCCTTCGCGAGGGCCGCCGAGAGCGCGCCCATGCCGCCCTCGACGTGGTGAACGCCGAACGCGCGCTCGATGTGGGGCACGAGCGCGAACGCCGCGCTGGCCTCGTACGGCGAAGCCCCCGCGTACGTCGCGAACCGGCCGGCGAACTTCTGCAGGTGCGGCGACTTGAAGCAGGCCTCTGCGAACGCCTGCAGGGTGCCGAGGCGCGACCCCTTCCACAACAACCCCAGCCCGCGCCGCGCGACACGGGTCAGGTACTCGAACGCCCCTTCGAACGGCGCGTCGAGGTACGGCTCGCCCGCTGCGCGGTGAACTTCGGCCGCCTCGGCGTAGAAGCGCCGCACCGCCTCGCCTTCACCGGCCTGCAGCGCCTCGGCTGAGGCGACCGTGCGCTCGAGGTCGCGCCACACGTCGAAGGTCTTGCCGTCGTGAAAGCGGGTGTGGCTCTGGTGCTCGAGCTCGATGAGCCGCGGCAGCAGGTCTTCGGCGTCGAGGCGCCGAAAGCCCTCGCGCACCACGTGCGGCAGCGTCAGCAGCGTGGGGCCCACGTCGACCGGCACCGCACCCTCGCCGAGCAGCTGCGCCTTGCCGCCGAGGCTGTGCCCTCGCTCGAACAGCGTCACGGCGTGGCCCAGCCGCGCGAGCTCGCCTGCGGCCGTCATGCCGCCGAGGCCCCCGCCGATGACGGCGACCCGCTTCATGCGACCAGCGCCCGCGCGGCGAGCGCGAGCTTCGACCCGAACGGCACGAACGCCCGCGAGCTGAAGACATCGAAGTTGCGCGCCTCGATGACATCGAGAATGCCGCCGTACACCGCGGCCATGATGCGCACGGTCGGGGCCGAGCCGAAGCCGACCAGGTGTCGCACGCCCTCGAGCCCGCGACGGTAGAGGTCGCGCGCGCGCGCCGTCTGAAAGCGCATGAACGCCCTGAACGCGTCGTCGGCGCGGCCCGCTCGCAACTGGTCGACGGTGAGCCCGAACTGGCGCAGCTCGTCTTGCGGCAGGTAGCAGCGGCCGCGCCCGAGATCTTCGCGCACGTCGCGCATGATGTTCGTGAGCTGCATCGCGCGGCCCAGCAGGTCGGCAGGCACCAGCGCGGCGGGTGAGTCGAACCCCAGCACCGGCGCCATCAAGAGCCCCACCGTGCCCGCTGCGCGGTAGCAGTACAGGTCGAGCTCGGCCCAGCTCGCGTAGGCGCGAGGCGTGAGGTCCATCTCCATGCCCGAGATGAGATCTTGCATCGGCTGCTCGGGTATCGAATAGCGCTGCACCGTGTCGGCGAGCGCGGCGAGCTCAGTCGCCTCGAACGCCTGCGCTGCCTTCGCGGCGTGCAGGTCGGGGGCGCCGCGAAACACGCTCGTCGTCACCGCGCGGGCCGCCGCCAGCCGCTCGGGCAGCGCCGCGCCGTCGCTCGGGCCGTCGACGAGATCATCGAGCCGGCGGCAGTACGCATACAGCGCGAACGCCGCGCGGCGCCGGGCTCCGAACAGCGCGAGCGAGGCGAAGAAGAAGCTCTTCGAGTGGTGGCGCGTCAGGGCGCGCGCCGACGCATAGCCGTCACGCACGAGCCCGCTCACGCCGCCTCATCTCTCTTCGCGCCCCGGCCGTGCCGCTCGAGCACCTTCTCGACCGCGAAGCCGGCGCTCAGCATCACGGTCGGCACGCCGGTGCCCGGCTGAATCGAAGCGCCGCACCAGTACAGCCCCTCGACCTCGGCGTCGGTCACCTTCGGGCGAAACGGCCCGAGCTGAAACAGGTTCTGCGCGAGCCCGAAGTTCGCGCCGCGCTCGAGGTTGAGGCCGCTCTGCCAGTCGGCCGGCGTGATGACGCGCTCGGCGACGATGTCGAGCTCACCGATGCCCTCTTTGACGAGCCGCGCGAGCACCTGCGCCTTCACCCGCTTCGTTTCGGCCGCCCAGTCGACGCCTGAGGGGTCGGCGGGCGCCGGCACCAGCACGTACAGCGCGTCGTGGCCCTCGGGCGCGAAGCCGGCCGACGTGCGCGCCGGCGCGTTCACGTAGAAGCTCGGGTCGGCCGGCACCCGGCCGCGCTCGAAGATGTCGTCGAAGCTGCCCGCGAAGTCGCGGCCGAAGAACACGTTGTGGTGCAAGAGCGCGTCGGCGCGCTTCGACAGGCCCCAGTAGAACATCAGCCCCGACGACGTGAACCGCTGGCGCTGCACGCGCGCGGTGCGCGCCGCTGCGAGCTCCTTCGGCAGCAGGTTCGCCGACGCCCACGCGTAGTCGGCGTTGCACACCACGACGTCGGCGCGCACCACGCGCCCGTCTGCGAGCTCGACCCCCGCGGCCTGCCCCTTCTCGACGAGCACGCGGCGAACCGGGGTCGAGTACCGCAAGTCGACCCCCTCTTCGACGCACACCCGCTCGAGCGCCTTCGCGATGCCGAACATGCCCCCCTGGGGGAACCAGATGCCGTGCTCGGCCTCGGTGTACGGCAGGAGCGAAAACACCGACGGCGCCGACGCCGGCGACAGCCCCAGGTACATGGTCTGGAAGCTGAAGGCCTGCTGCAGCGCCTCGCTCTGAAAGTACCGCCCGACGTGCGTCTGGAGGCTCGTCAGCGCGCCGCTCTTCACGAGCGGAGGCACCCGGCGGGGGGCCACGAACTCGAGCACCGAGTCGAAGTGCCGCGTCACGAAGTGCTCGAACGCCACGTCGTGCTTCTGCCTGCCGTCGCGCAGAAACTCGGCGAACCGCACGTGCGAGCCGGGCTCGATGCGCTCGAGCTCTTCGCGCATGCGCGCGCCATCGCGCTGCATCGTGAAGCTGCGCCCGTCGGCGAAGTGCAGCCGGTAGTGCGGGTCGCAGCGCGTGATCTTCAGGTAGTCGGCGAGCTCTCGCCCGACCGCCGCGAAGGTGTCTCTCAGCACGTGCGGCATCAACAAGATGGTGGGGCCGAGGTCGAACCGGTAGTCGCCGACCGTCACCTGCCCGCAGCGCCCGCCGGGGCCGGGCTGCTTCTCGAACAGCTCGACCTCGAAGCCCTCGTGCGCGAGCCGCATCGCCGCCGTGAGGCCGCCGACGCCCGCGCCGACGACCACGGCGCGCTTCACGCGGCCCTCCGCGCGAGGCCCTGCACGAGCCCCGCGATGGGCGCCGCCGACGGGCCCACGGTCTCGAGCGCCTTCAGCGCGGTGCGGGTGCGCGTCTCGATCACCCGCTGCGTCGCCTCGAGCCCACCGAGCCGCTCGACCTCGGCCCGCGCGTCGGCGAGCCGGCCCGCGTCGGGCTCGGCCCACAGCGCCTCGAGCCGGTCGCGGTCGGCAGCGCCCCCGCGCGTCCACGCCGCGATCACGGGGAAGGTGCGCTTGCCCTCGAGGTAGTCACCTCCGCCGTCTTTGCCCGCCACCCGGTCGTCGCCGAACAGACCGATGAGGTCATCGCGCAGCTGGTACGCGAGGCCTGCATGACGCCCCGCCCGCTTCAGCGCCTCGAGCACCCGCCCGTCGGCGCCGCCCAACATCGCGCCGCACATGAGCGGCGCCACGAACCCGTACCGCGCCGTCTTCAGCTCTGCGACCTTCAGCGTGCGAAAGAGCGTCACCGAGCTCAGCGGAGCGCCCTGCAGCTCGAGGTCGAGGTGCTGCCCCGCCGCCGTGTGCCGGCACACCCCGAGCACGTACTGCGTCGTCGCCGCAGCCCGGAGCGAGGGCGCCGAGAACATGACCTCCATCGCACGCGCGTAGAGGTGGTCGCCCGCCACGATCGCCTGCTGCTCGCCGATCAAGTGGTGCAGGCACGGGCCGCCCCGGCGCGTCGTCGCGCGGTCGGCCACGTCGTCGTGCACCAGCATGAACGTGTGCAACAGCTCGAGGCCGGCCGCGAACTGAACCACCTCGTGCGGCACCGCCGCCTCGCCGGGCCGCGCCGCCAGCCACCCCAGCGCCGTCAGCGTCGGCCGCACCCGCTTGGCGGGCCGCAGCGTGTATTCGGCGACCACGTCTTGCGCTTTGGACCACAGCGGGTCGAGCGCCGCCTCGTCGGCCGGGCGCACCCACCTCATGAGCTCGCGCTCGAGCGAAACGTGAAATCGCGCCAGCGGGTCGAGCTTTGGTGCCGCACGAATCGGTGAGAGTTGCATCGCGAGAACCTCGGGCCGCAAAGGTGGGAGTCAGCCGTAACCAAAGGGGCTTACGAAGCGCATTGAAATGCGTTTCGCCCCGTCACGAATTATTTCCTGTGGCGTACGCCTCTTCGATGACCTCCTCCCCGCCCGTGCTGTGCCTCGTGTTACTGGCCAGTGCCCCGGGGGCCGAGCGCGACGTCACTGTCACGAACACTGCGGGCGAAGTCGTGCACTTGCGTGACACCTTCCGCGGGCTGCCGGCCGTCATGTTCTACGAAGACAAAGACTCGACCGCGACGAACCAGAGCCTGAAAGAGATACTCTTCGCGACCGCCAAAGAGAAGGGCCTGCTCGACGCCGCAACGGTCGTCGCCGTCGCCAACGTCGCGCCATACGACTGGTTCCCCGCCCGCAACATCGTCGTTTCGGCCGTGAAAGACAGCGAGAAGGCGTTCGGGCTGCCCATCTACCTCGACTGGAGCGGCGAGCTCACCCGCCCCCCGTGGTCTCTCAAGTCCGAGAGCTCGAGCGTCGTCGTGCTCGACAAGAAGGGCGCGGTGAGGTGGTCGAAGCACGGCAAGCTGACGGCCGACGAGATCCGCGACGTCTGTAACCTCGTCGAGAGCCTCATCGGCCCACGATGATCTGGCTCTTTCGCACGATCGTTCGCCTGCTCGTTCGGCTCAGGCTCGGCCGCTACCGCTTCGCGGTCTCGCACGTCGACCCGGGCAAGCCCCTGCGCCTGCCCGCTCCGAAGCGGGTCGCCGTCGCCGGGGCCGGCCTCGCCGGTCTCACCAGCGCCATCACCCTCGCCGAGCGCGGCTACGACGTCACCCTCTACGAGGCCAACGGCTACATCGGCGGCAAGGTCGGGTCGTGGCCCGTCGAGCTCGAGCCCGGCCGGCCTGAGTGGGTGAGCCACGGCTTTCACGCCTTCTTTCGCCACTACTACAACCTCAACCGGCTGCTCGACGCCCTGGGCGTGCGGCAGAGGTTCGCGGCCATCGCCGACTATCGAATTCTGCTGCCCGACTCGGGCGAGATCGCGTTCGACGGCCGCGAGACGACCCCCGTGCTCAACCTGCTCTCGCTCGCGAGCCAGGGCGTCTACCGCATGGGCGAGGTGCTGCGCGCTCCGACGCGCGACGGCCTGGGCGTCTTTCTCGAGTACGACCCCGAGGTCACCCCGAAGCGCCTCGATCACCTGAGCCTCGCCGAGTTCGATCGCCGCGTGAAGCTGCCGCCCCGGCTCAAGCTCGCGTTCAACACCTTCGCCCGCGCGTTCTTCGCGAACGAAGACCGCCTCTCGATGGCCGTGCTCGTGAAGGGCTTTCACTCTTATTACCTCGGCCACGCCGGGGGGCTCGTCTATGACCACCCGAGCGACGACTTCGAGGCGGCCTTTCTCGTCGCGTTTCGCGCGCGGCTCGAGGCGCTCGGCGTGAAGCTGCGCCTCAGCACGCCCGTGCAGCGGCTCTCGCACGGCGACGGCCACTTCGAGGTCGACGGCGCCCGTTTCGACGACGTCGTGCTCGCGACCGACGTCGGCGCGACCCGCCGCATCATCGAGGCCGGCTCGGGCCTCGGCGCCGTCGACCCGCGCCTGCGCACCCTCGAGCCCGGCGAGCGCTACGCCGTGCTCCGCCTGTGGCTCGACCGCGCCCCACGTGAGGGCCTGCCCGTCTTCGTCATCACCGAGCGTCACCACATTCTCGACGCCATCAGCTTCGTCGACCGCGCCGAGACCGAGTCGAGGCGGTGGGTCGAAGACCGCGGCGGCTCGGTCATCGAGCTGCACTGCTATGCCGTGCCCGAGCACATACCCGACGGCGAGGTGCAGGGGCTGCTCGAGGCCGAGCTCTACCGGTTTTTGCCCGAGCTGAGCGGCGCCACCGTGCGCCACCGCCACGCCCAGCTGCGCCGCGACTTCGCCGCGTTTCACGTCGGGCGCGCCGGCACCCGCCCCGGCACCGACACCGGCGTCGCGGGCCTCTACTGCGCCGGCGACTGGGTGAACCTGCCCTTCCCCGCCATGCTGATGGAGGCCGCCGTCTCGAGCGGCCTCGTCGCCGCCAACCGCATCTTCGAGCGCGACGGCCTGCGCGAAGCGCTCGTCGAGTCGATACCCCTGCGCGGGCTGCTGGCAGGCCTGCCGCAGTCACCCGGCCGAAAGAAGCTCCTGGGACCCGCGCGTGCGGCCTGACCTGTTGCTCATCGGCGGCGGCCTCGCGAACGGCCTGCTCGCCGCGCGCCTCGCCGAGAAGCGCCCCGAGCTCTCGGTGCAGCTGCTCGAGGCCGGCCACCGCCTCGGCGGCAACCACACGTGGAGCTTTCACGAGACCGACGTGCCCGCCTCGGCCCTGCCCTGGCTGCGCTCGCTCGGGGCACGCCCGTTCGCGCCCGGCCACGACGTCGTGCTGCCCGGCCTGGGCCGCACGCTCGGCGGCACCTACTGGTCGCTGCGCTCGCCCGACTTTCACGACGCCTTGCAGCACCTCCCGGTGCGGTACGGCGTGCGCGTCGACCAGGTCGGCCCCACCCACGCCGTGCTGTCGACCGGCGAGCGCGTCACGGCCGCCGCCGTCATCGACGCGCGCGGCACCGCACCGGCTGGGCTGTGCGGCTGGCAGAAGTTCTTCGGGCAAGACGTCGAGCTCAGCGCGCCACACGGCCTCCAGCGCCCCCTGTTGATGGACGCGACCGTCGAGCAGCTCGACGGCTTTCGCTTCTTCTATGCCCTGCCGTGGAGCCCCACCCGCGTGCTCATCGAAGACACCACCTACGCCGACACACCCGACCTGGCCCCCGTCGCCGCGCGCCGTCACATCGCCGCCTGGG
>JAEUJP010000429.1 GCA_016793725.1 Myxococcaceae bacterium
GAGATGAACGCCGCAGGCCGCGCTGCCAGCGTCGCGAGCGCGTCGAAGAGCACCGCGGCGCCGAGCAGCGTGATGGCCGCCGGCCGCGAGAAGAAGGTCACGAGCAGCGCGGTGAGCAGGTAGACGATGGGGTACGTGCGCTCACCGGTGAGCGCGACGACGACGAACGCGACGGCGAGCGCGCAGCCCCCCAGCTCGAGCTCGTCGCGCAGGTGAACGCTCGCGCCGCGGCGCAGACGACGCACGACGGCGAGCGCCGAGCCCGCGAGCAGGGCCACCGCAGCGCCCAGCTCGTAGGGGCCGAGCGTGAAGATGTTCTTGAACCCGCCGCGCGCGAGCACGCCGAAGGTGAACAGGGCCGCGAGGCCGGGGAGCAGCCGCACGATGGCCGCGGCCCGGGTGCGCGGCGCCGGAGCGATCGCGGGGAGCGCAACGGACGGGGTCATCGCTTGTCCTCCAGCGAGATGATGAGCTCCTGCGGGCGCACGAAGCCCAGCTCTTCACGCGCGGCCTGCTCTTGCGCTTCGGGGCTCTCGTGCAGCGCACGAATTTCGGCCGTCAGCTGCGCGTTGCGCTGCGCCAGCTTGAGGTTCTTCTCACGCAGCGCCGAGACGTCGCGGTTCAGCTTCACGTACCGGCGAAAGCCGCCCTCGGCCGAGGCGCTCCAGACCGCGAGAACGGAGGCCGCTGCGACGGCGGCCCAGATGAGCTTGCGACGAGGAGACATGCGCGTGCCGGGGGGGGAGGTGCTGCTCGAACGGCACGGTACCAGTGGGTTTTCGCGCGGCAAGAAAAGCGCTGCAGGGCTGTAGCGATGGGCGATTTGAGGGCCGGCCGCTGCGGCTTCGCGCTCGAACGCTCGATTGGGCCTACGCGGCCGGCGGCCCGTCGCTCACGGCGTCGGCCCTGCTGAACACGCCCTTCAGCCACTCGGCGCCCTCTTTCACCGGCGTCTGGCCCTCGGCCTCGAACGGCGTCAGCACCCACAAGAGCGCATAGCCCCAGAACGTGAGGCCACCCGAGAGCGCCAGGCTCAAGACGAAGAGCACGCGCACGAGCGTCGCGTCCCACCCCAGCTGCAGCGACAGCGCCGCACACACACCGCCCGCCACGCGGCCGCGCAGGTTGCGGTGCATCAGGGCGGCGTCGGGCTGCCTCGAGGTGCAGTGGGGGCAGCGGCTCGCACGCCGCGAGATCTCTTCACAGCACGCCGGGCACGTCTTCTTCACTGCAACGGGAGCCGTCGAGTTCATACCCGGCACTACGGCTTCGCAGCCGCCCGATTGCGCAGCCACCGCGACACGAGCCCCATCGCGATGAACACCCCGATGCCGCCCGCCCCGTAGAGCGCCGCGTTCTTCTCGGCGCCCGCCACACCCGCGTACACCTGCGCGGCGAGCACCGTGAAGGCCACCACCTGAGGCACGAGCCCGAGCCCCGAACCGAACAAGAAGATCGGCCACCGCACGCCGGCCGCCCCCGCCGTCACGTTCGCGATGAGAAACGGCACGGGCATCGCCCTCAACACGAGCATCGCGGTGAACGTGTTCTTGTCGACCCGCCGCTCGACGCCCCTCTTCTGCAGCCAGGCGGCGATGCGCTCGGCGCCCAGCGAGCGCCCGAGAAAGAAGTGGAAGTTCGAGGCGAGGTTCGCGGCGAGGTAGCAGAGCAACAGGCCCCACGGCAGGCCCCACGCGACGCCCGCGACGATGGCCATCACGAACGCGGGCACCGCGAGCGTCGTGACGACGACGTAGGCGACGACGTAGGCCGCGACCTGGGCGACGGGGCTCATGCTGCGCAGCCACTCGAGGGCGGCGCGAGGCTCGAGCAGCGAGGGGGCGAACAGGCGCAGCGCGACCGCTCCGGCGGCGATGACGACGAGCAGCACGGCGGCGCGGGCGAGCGGGCGCATATCGAAAGATAGGGGCCCTATCACCCTCGTCGCTTTTTCGTTGAAAAGGCCGCGGTGAAGGTCGAGAACCCGTCTTGCCATGGCCAAGGACACGCTCACCGTCACCGACAACCGCACCGGCAAGACCTACGAACTTCCCATCGCTGACGGCTGCATCCGTTCGATGGATCTTCGGCAAATCAAGACGGGAGGCGATGACTTCGGGTTGATGGCGTACGACCCGGCGTTTCTCAACACCGCCAACTGCAAGAGCGCCATCACGTTCATCGACGGCGACAAGGGCATTCTCGAATACCGGGGCTACCCGATCGAGCAGCTCGCCGAGAAGTCGACGTACCTCGAGGTCGCGTACCTGACGATGAACGGCGAGCTGCCGACGAAGAGCCAGCTCGAAGATTTCGTGCACAAGGTGACCCACCACACGTTCATTCACGAGAACGTGAAGTCGTTCATGGACGGGTTCCGCTACGACTCGCACCCGATGTCGATTCTGGCTTCGACCGTGGCGGCGCTCTCGGGCTTCTACCCCGACGCGAAGCACGTGAAAGACCGCGCGACGCGCCGCCAGCAGATGATTCGGCTGATCGCGAAGATGCCGACGATCGCGGCGTTCAGTTTCCGCCACAGCCAGGGCCTGCCGTACGTCTACCCCGACAACGAGCTGTCGTACTGCGGCAACTTCCTCGCGATGATCAGGCGAATGACCGAGTCGAAATACAAGGTCAACCCGGTGCTCGAGCGCGCGCTCGACATTCTCTTCATTCTCCACGCCGACCACGAGCAGAACTGCAGCACGACGGCGACGCGCGTCGTGGGCTCCTCCGAGGTCGACCCGTACTCGGCGGTCGCGGCCGGCATCACGGCGCTGTACGGCCCGCTGCACGGCGGCGCGAACGAGGCGGTGCTCCGCATGCTGCGTGAGATCGGGTCGGTCAAGGCCGTGCCCGAGTTCATCAAGCGCGTGCGCGGCGGCGAAGGCGCCAAGCTGATGGGCTTCGGCCACCGCGTGTACAAGTCGTACGACCCGCGCGCGAAGGTCATCAAGCGCACGGCCGACGAGGTCTTCGAGGTGACGGGCAAGAACCCGCTGCTCGAGATCGCGCTCGAGCTCGAGCGCATCGCCCTGGCCGACGACTACTTCGTGCAGCGCAAGCTCTACCCGAACGTCGATTTCTACTCGGGCCTCATCTACGAGGCGATGGGCTTCCCCGTCGACATGTTCCCCGTGCTGTTCGCGATTCCGCGCACCGTGGGCTGGGTCAGCCAGTGGGAAGAGATGATCACCGACCCCGAGCAGAAGATCTCGCGCCCGCGCCAGGTGTTCACCGGCGCCAAGAAGCGCGACTACGTGACCATCGACCGCCGCGGCTGAGCCCGGCACCGCAAGTCACCGTACGACGCGAGCCAGGGCACCTGCCTTTCGGCTCGCGTCGTCGTTTCAGAGGCACCGCTGATCGACGGCGACCGTCGAAACACAAGGTCATGTCTTCACGCGTCGGCCGGGCTCGCGCGGTGCGCGCCACTGCCACAGCCTCTGTGTTCGGCCGCCGCGACACAAAGGCTGCCGCTGTCGCCGTCGCCGCGACGAACGCGCAGCGACCTGGCGGTGCGCACGTCAGCCGTCGCGCGGAAACGGTCGTGCAGCGCCCCGGTACGTCGCGGTCGTCGCCGTAAGCCCGTGGCGCCCGCGTCACGCGTACAGCGCTTCGATGCGGGCGCGGTACTTCTCGGCGCAGACCTTGCGCCGCACCTTCAGCGTCGAGGTCAGCTCGCCGCCGTCGATGGTGAAGTCGTGCGGCAGCACGTCGAACCGCTTCACCGTCTCGAACTTCGCGAGGCGCGGGTTCACGTCGCGCTCGACGGCCTCGAGCAGGTAGCGCCTGAACGGCTCGTGCCCGGCGAGCGCCGCCGGGGTGGTCGGCCAGCCGCGCGCGGCCCCGAACGCCGCGGTCTTCTCGGGGTCGGGCGCGAGCAGCGCCACCAGGTAGTTGCGGTTGTCGCCCACCACCAGCGCGTTGCCGATCGGCTCGATCGCCTTCAGCATCGACTCGATGTTCGACGGCGCGGTCTTCTTGCCGCCCGACGTCACGATGATCTCTTTTTTGCGCCCCGTGACGCGCAAGAACCCCTCGGCGTCGAGCTCGCCGACGTCGCCCGAGTGCAGCCACCCGTCGGCGTCGATGAGCTCGGCGGTCGCCGCGGGCTCTTTGAAGTAGCCCAGGCAGCGGTTCTGCCCGCGGGTGAGAATTTCACCGTCTTCGGCGATGCGCACCTCGACGCCGGTCAGGGGCCTCCCCAGCGTGCCGAGCCGCGTGTGCGACTGCGTGTTCACCGTCGTCGGGCCCGTCACCTCGCTCTGGCCGTAGACCTCACGCAGCACGATGTCGACCGACGCGAAGAAGTCGAGCACGTCGCGCCCGATCGGCGCCGCCGACGTCGCGAAGACGCGGCAGCGATCGAAGCCGATGCGCTCTTTCAGCTTCTGGTGCACGAGCCGGCTCGCGAGCTCGTACTGCGCCGCGAGCGGCAGCGGCATCGCGAGGCCCGCCAGGGCGATCGACTGGTATCGCTGCGTGACGCCGCGCGCCCACGCCACGAGGCGCTTTCGGTGCGCCGGCAGCTCGGCCATGCGCGCCTCGGCCTTGGCCTTGAACTTTTCCCACACGCGCGGCACGCCGAAGAAGATGGTGGGCCTGGCCTCTTTCAGGTTCTCGGGCAGCCGCTCGAAGCTCTCGGCGAAGTAGAGCTGGTAGCCCCTGAAGATCGGCAGGTAGATCGACGCCATCTGCTCGGCGATGTGCGAGAGCGGCAGGTAGCTGAGCAGCGTCTCGTCATCGCCGAAGTCGCCGCACTGCAGCAGGTGTTCGGCCGTCCACACGATGTTGTGATGGCTGATCATCACGCCCTTCGGGTGCCCCGTCGTGCCCGACGTGTAGATGAGCGTCGCCAGCGCGCTCGGGTCGAGCTGCTCGACGCGCTGCCAGTACTGCGGCTCGGCCGCCTTCGCGCCGCGCGCGAGCACCTCGGCGTACGTGAGCACGCCGGGGCGCGCGGCCTTCGGCGGCTCCATCACGATCACCTCGCGCAGGGCCGGGCACTGTGCGCGCACCGAGAGCAGCCGATCGAGGTACTGCTCG
>JAEUJP010000437.1 GCA_016793725.1 Myxococcaceae bacterium
ATGCGTGCTTGACCGTGTGCGACGACAACTCCGACTGCCTCAACTCGCACTACTGCCAGAACCCGGGGGCATCAGGCTTCTGCACGCCGAAGATCGCCGACAGCCAGCCGTGCGTGAACGCGGGAGACTGTGTCAGCGGAACCTGTCTTACCGGCTACATCGACGGGGACAACGACAACTATGGCGCGGGCACGGCCGCGCGGTTCTGTACGATTCTGCCGACGACCCCGACGAAGTACGTGGCGACCGCGGGCGACTGCTGCGACAGCAACAACCAGGTTCGCCCGAACCAGACGATGTACTTCGAGACCCCCATTCCCGGCGCCTGCAGCAGTCTGGGCTTCAACTACGACTGCTCGACCAACGGCTTGGGGAACCCGACGATTACGCACCAGTACCAGGTCAACGGCTGCACGGGCTACACGTGCTCCGGGGCGGGCAGCTCGTGCAGCAACTTGTCGGGTCTCCCGGGCCAATGCACCACCTCGACGGGCTGGTCGACGAGCACCTTCCCGGGCTGTGGCTTCACCGGCACACTGCGCACCTGCTCAACCTTCCAAATCACTTGCGGCAGCGGGAACGTCGTCTGCGGGTGCAACACCCCGACGATCACGAACCCCATCGATCGCTGCCGCTGAGGAGCCTCGAACATGACCCTTCCACTCATCGTCCTGCTGTCGCTCACCGCCGCCGCGCCCGCGAAGGGCAAGGGCGCCAAAGACCCCGCGCCCGCCGCCAAAAAAGAAGAGCCGGCGTCGAACGACCCGGCCGCGAAGGCGAAGCAGATCTTCGGCCGCGCGCAGACGCTCTATTCTCAGGCGCGCTACCAGGAAGCGATCGCCTCGTTCGAAGAGGCGTACCTGCTGAAGCCTCACCCGGTCATCTTCTTCAACATCGGCAAGTGCTGGGAGCAGCTCGGCGAGACCGCGAAGGCCCTGCGCGCCTACCGCGACTACCTGCGCCTGCTGCCCGACGCCGCCGACAAAGACACCGTCAACGACGCCATCGCGAACCTCGAGCGCCGCCTGAAAGAGCGCGGCGTGCAGCAGCTGATGGTCTTCGCCGACCCGCCCGACGCGAAGATCGAGGTCGACGGCAAGGGGCTCGGCACTTCACCGGCGTCGGTCGAGCTCAGCGCCGGCAACCACAAGCTGGCCGTCACGCGCGACGGGTACGAGAGCGTCGAGCGCTCGTTCGTGATGCAGACGACCCGGTCGACCGAGATGACCATCACGCTGCGGCCGGTGTCGGCGGCGAAGACCGAGCCGGTGGCCTCGAACAACACCACGTCGGCGCCGAAAGAGGCCGTGAGCACGGCCCCGTCGGCGAGCACGAGCGCCACAGCGCAGCCGAAGAAGGGCGGGCGCGTGTTCACGTGGGTGGCCGCCGGCCTCGCGCTGGTCGGCGTCGGCAGCGGCGTCACGTTCGGCGTGCTCACCATGGGCAAGTCGAACGAGATTCAGACGCTCGACCCGATGCGCACGCGCATGCAGGCCGACGCGCTGCAGTCGACTGCGTCGACCTACGCGCTCGTCACCAACATCTCGTGGGTGGTCGCCGGAGTCGCCGCCGCGGCCGCCGTGGTGCTCTTCATTCTCGAGGGCCGCGGTTAGTCGGGCAGATCTTTGAGCTCTTTGACGGTCGAGTAGGGGTCGTCGTGCAGCCCCGTCGGCTTCGGCTTGCCGCTGTTGCTCGGCCCCGGCCCGCTGCCGCCGCGCTTCTCTTTTTCGAGCTCGAAGCTGACGCTCTTCTCGCCATCTTCGAAGCGCACCTTGCGTGAGAGCGGCTTGTAGCCCTTCAGCTCGAAGCGCAGCGACACGACCTTCTCGCGCTCGCGCGCCAGGCTGACCGGTGACTTGCCGACGAACACGTCGTCTTCGTAGACCTCGGCGCCCGGCGGCACCGTCTCGAACGTGAGCGCCAGCTTCTGAGGGCCCGCGGGCGGCTTCTCTTTCTCTTTGTCGTCGACCGGGTCGGGCTTCGGCGGCGGAGGGGGCGGCACCACGACGAGCGGCTGCGGGTCGGGCTCGCGGCCGCCGATGAACGAGGCCGCCGCGATGCCCATCACCCCGGCGAGCAGCACGACCCCGACGAAGATGAGCGCGACCTTCTTGCCGCCACCGCCGGTCGCCGGCGCGGGCTCGGGCGGCATCGTGATCGGCGCCGTCGGAGCCACCACACCGGGCGCAGCTGCCACCACGCCGCTGGTGCCGCCCGAGCTCGGAGCGGCATACCCCGCCGACGGCAACAGCCCCGGAGTCTGGATGTCTTGCTGCGTGCCCCCGCGCGGCAGCGGCGTCGCCGTCAGCGGCAACAGCTGCGACTGCCCCGGCACGGGCTGCTGCCCGGTGGCGCGGTAGGTGCCCGACGACGACGTGAACGGCTCGAGCCGCTCGACGACCTCGTGCATCGTCGCCGGCCGCGACTCGGGCTTCTTCTGCAGCAGGTGAAAGATGAGCTTCTCGAGCTCGGGCGCGACGGGCAGCTCGATCGGGCCCGGCATCAGCGGCGGAGGCGCCGCAGTCATCTGCATCGCCATCAGCACCGACGGCGTCTCGCCCTTGAACGTGGGCCGCCCCGCCACCAGCTCGTAGAGAATGAGGCCGAG
Source organism: Myxococcaceae bacterium (assembly GCA_016793725.1). Lineage (GTDB taxonomy): Bacteria > Myxococcota > Myxococcia > Myxococcales > Myxococcaceae > Xiheicaenimonas > Xiheicaenimonas phototrophica. The sequence continues at coordinate 2,609 of JAEUJP010000437.1, forward strand.
CGAGTAGATGTCGGTGCGGGCGTCGACCGGCAGGCCCGACGCCTGCTCGGGGCTCATGTACTGCGGCGTGCCGACGACCATGCCGATCTGCGTGAGGCCGCCCGCGCCGTGGCCCTCGTTGACCTTCGCGATGCCGAAGTCGAGCACCTTCACGAAGTCTTTTTGACCCGGCCGCTGCAGCAGCATGACGTTCTCGGGCTTCAGGTCGCGGTGCACGATGCCGCGGTCGTGCGCCGCCATCAGCGCGCGCGCGATCTGAATCGAGATGTTCGCCGCCCGCCGCTGCGGCATCGCGCCGTCGCGGGCGTGCTGCGCGAGGGTCTTGCCGTCGAGCAGCTCCATCACGAAGTAGAAGCGGTTCTCGGCGGTGCGGCCGAAGTCAGAGATGTCGGTGATGTTGTGCTGGCCGATGCGGCTCGACGCGATCGCCTCGCGCTTGAACCGCGCCACGAAGTCGGCGTCTTTCGACAGCTCGGGCAGCATCACCTTGATGGCGACGGGCTTGTGCAGCTCGACGTGCTCGCCCTGGTACACCTCACCCATGCCGCCCGCCGCGAGCCGCTTCACGATGCGGTAGCGGTTGTCGATGATGTCGCCCGGGTCGAGGTGACGCTTCGGCTGCTTCGTCGTCGGCGCCGACCGGGAAACGGCCGACGGCCGCGCGCTGCTCTTCAGCGACCGCGTCGACGAGTCGGTCGGCACGTCGGGCTCGCTCTCGTCGCCCAGGCTCACGGCCGGGTTGCTCTGCGAGCGCCGCATCATCGTGCCCGAGCCTTCGTCGCCCGACTCGCGCACCGAAAGATCGATGTCGCCGACGCTCAAGAAGCTGCCGCCGGTGAGCTGGCCCTCCCAGGTGGCCGAGCCGTCGACCCGCACCGAGCCCGAGCCCGCGATGTCGCGCACCCACCAGGTGCCGTCGGTCTCTTGCATGACCTCGGCGTGCTGCTCTCGGACTTCCGAGCCTTGCAGCACGATCGCGCAGTCGGCCCCGCTGCCGATGATGAACCGCTCAGCCGGGAAGGGGATGACCTGTTCCCCCAAGATGAACTCGAGCCGCGTCATGGTGTTGCGGGTGTGACCTTACCTTAAGATGACTCTGACGCTTCAGCCGGCCGAGCAGGTCCCTGCTCCCAACAGCCGTACGGCGGCTCGTCGCCCTGTCGTGCGCACGTGACGTCGAGCTTGCCCCCCTTCACGGCGACGCGCCGCGGCTTCTGAGAGAGCAGCCACGCCGCGACCTCGGGTGCGCGCACTGAGTTGGCGAGCATCACGTCGGGGTTGCCCTTGCCGCCCTTCGCCGCGAGCAGGCGCAGCGTCTCGATCTCCTGGCTCGAGCTGCTGCCGAATACGACGGCGTCCATCGGAGTGGCGCCCGACGTGTCGCGTGCGGTGCTCCATGCCGCGGCCTCGAGACGTTGCCCTTCTCGACGTCTCGGCAGGGGTTCGTACGAGCACGGCGACCACCATCACCCCAGAAACCCCATGGGTTCGCCTCTACCGCTTCAAGAGCGCACGTTCACTATGAGGACGCCCTGAGGCAGCGCGTGCGTTCGCGAGTTCCCTCGCGGGCGTAGCGGAATTGGCCGCGTCGCCAGTAGTGGGCGGAGCGGCCGCCTCTTCGTCGTGTTCGTTGGATGGCTTCATAG
>JAEUJP010000426.1 GCA_016793725.1 Myxococcaceae bacterium
CGACTGGCTGCCGAAGCAGACGAAGCGGCCGATGGTGTCGATCACCGGCAACACCGAGCGCTCGGGCGCCCACAACTACGCGATCGCGAAGGCCCGCAAGGCCGGCTACCTGAACCTCATCAACATGGGCCTTCAGCGCCGCTACGACGGGCCGGGCTTCGACCTCGTCTCGATCTCGGGGTACCACGACAAGACGTATCTGCACCTGTCGGGCGGCTGCATCTACAACGACCAGGCGCTCACCGACGCCGAGACGGCGATTCGGGCGGCCGACGACCCGGTGGTGATGCTGGTGCACGGGCCTCCGCGGCAGAGCGGCAAGCAGGCGATCGACTTCGTGCCCGGCGCGGGCAACGTGGGCGACCCCAAGCTCGCCGACCTGCTGAAGCGCATGAAGGTGCCGTTCGGCGTCTTCGGGCACATTCTCGAAGCGGGCGGGCACGCGACCGACCTCGGCGGCAAGCCGATCGCGCAGAAGAAGCCGTCGGCCGCCCTCTACGTGAACCAGGGCTCGGCGAACCCGCTGCCGTGGAAGATGAACGACGGCACCACGTCGTACGGGCTCGCCGCGGTGATGACGGTGACGGGCAAGCAGGCCTCCTACGAGGTCTTGAAGGCGCCGAAGCCGGCGCCCGTACCGGTCGAATGAGAGCGCTCGCGTTCATCTTTCTCGCTGCGTGCGGCGCCGGCGCGGCCGGCGTCGATGCGGGTGGCGGCACCGGCGGCGGCGATGGCGGCGCAGGTGAGCCGGTCGATGCGGGCGAGAACGAGATCGTTCGGGCGCACAACGCGGTGCGCGCGCGGGCGATGCCCGAGCCGATGCCGGCGCTGCCGCCGATGAGCTGGCACGAGGGGGCGGCGGCGGTCGCGGCCGCCTACGCCGAGCAGTGCCGGTTCGTGCACAACCCCAACCTGGGCAACGCCTACGGTGAAAACCTGTACGCGGCCTACGGCGACAGCCCGACGGCGACCGAGGTGGTCGAGAGCTGGGCGTCTGAGGTGCGCAACTACGACCTCGCGAACAACACCTGCGCGGGCGTGTGCGGGCACTACACGCAGATCGTCTGGCGCACGAGCGTGGGCGTCGGCTGCGCCTCGAAGGTGTGCGACACCAACTCGCCGTTCGGGGCCAACCGGAGCCCCTGGGTGTTGTGGGTGTGCGATTACGCACCCCCAGGCAACCAGGTCGGCAGGCGCCCCTACTAAACCCCCGAGCAGATCGCGTAGCATCTCGAACGTGATGCGGGCTTTCGCCACCGTCTATGCCGCAGGCGCCCTGATCGTCGGGGCCTCGAGGCCCGATCACCCCCCCGCGTGGTGGGCCACCTGCGGCGCCGCAGCCGTGCTCGGGCTCTTCTCTGCGGCGGGCCGTCATCAAGTTCTGCTGTGCGCTGCGCTCGCGGGTCTGACCGCGACGTGGGCCGGTACCCTCGCTTCACGAATGTTCAAAGGAGTTCACGTCATGTCACCGATCGACAGCACCGTCTTCATCATGCTCATGGGCCTGTGCGCCGGCATGGTCGTCTTCATCAGCCGCGGCTTGAAGGCGCAGGGCCAGCCGCAGCCGATTCCCGTGCGCGTACGAAACAACCCCGTTCGCCGGTAGCCGCTTCACGGCTTCACCGCTTCACTTCCGCGCGTTCCTGATCAAGGTGAACGTGCCGGCGCCGATCAGCGCCACCGCGATCAGCATCTCGGGCCCGATGCGCTCCTTGCCGAGCGCCGCCCCGATGATCACTGCGATCGGCGGGTTGACGTACGAGTAGCTCATCGCCAGCGCCGGCCGCGTCGTCTTGAGCAGGTGCGCGTAGGCCGTGAACCCCGCCAATGAGCCCAGCACGATCAGGTAGACCACCGCGGCCACCCCGCGAAACGTGACGTGCGCCGGCAGCGTCTCGCCGCGCAAGAACCCCGCCGCGACCAGCAGCACGCCGCCGCACAACATCTGCGCCGCGGGCGACAGCATGCCGGGCGCCGCGGGCAGCTTGCGCGACAACATCGAGCCGATGGCCCAGCCGACCGGCGCGACGAACAGCAGCAGCGCCGAGGTGCGCTCGGCCTGCAGCTCGCCGTTCAGCGACAGCACGACCACGCCGATGAGCCCGAGGCCCATGCCGACCCACTCGCCGCGCCGCGACTTTTCACCGAACAGCGGGGCCATCGCCGCCGCGAACATGGGCATCGTCGCGACCACCACCGCCGCCACCGCCGACGACAGCTTCACCTCGGCGAGCGCCACGAAGCCGTTGCCGACGAGGAACAAGAGGCCGCCCGATGGCAGCGCTGCGAGCCACTCTCTCGCCGTCGGCCACCGCGCGCCGCGCAGCTTCGCGAAGACGAACAGCGCAGAGCCGGCGATCAGGTAGCGAACCCCGCCCATGGTGAGGGCGGGCAGCTCTTCGACGGCGACGCGCAGCGCGTAGTACGTCGAGCTCCACACGACGTAGACGACGACGAGCGAGACGATGACGTCGCGCGAGAACCCGCGCTCAGGCGCTGGAGCCGCTGGTGCTGCCGCTTGCTGCGACACCCGGACCTTCCTCTTCGATGTAGTCGAGCTCGCGGCCGAACGTCTCTTTGAGCATCAGAATCGAGGCCATCGCGAGCGCGATGCACGCCGCGCCGACGATGAGCCCTGCAGTGACCGGGCCGCGCGCCGGCTCGAGCGCCTTGTACGACAGCGTGATGGGTATCACGGCGCCCCGCACGAAGTTCGGCACGGTCGTCGTGACCGTCGCACGAATGTTCGTGCCGAACTGCTCGGCCGCGATGGTGACGAACAACGCCCAGTAGCCGGTCGCCGCGCCGAGCAACAGGCACAACACGTAGAAGGCCTCGAGGCTCAGCCCCTGCACCGTCACGTACGCGACGGTGAGCGCCGCGCACGCGATGAGGTACGCGATGACGACCTTGCGGCGCGACGCCGACCACTGGCTCGCGGCGCCCGAGAGCAGGTCGCCGACCGACAGCCCGACGTACGCGTACATGATCGCGTCGCCCGCGCTGGCCGCACCCGTCACCCCGGTCGCCTTCGCGAACGCCGGTGCGAACTTGATCAAGATGCCGATCACGAACCACACCGGCAGGCCGACGAGAATGCAGCACAGGTAGCGCACGGCCCGCTCGCGCGAGAGGAACAGCGACAAGAAGTGGCCCTTCTTCACCGCGGCGCTCTCTTTGACCTTCGCGAACATCGTCGACTCGAACGTGCCGACGCGCAGCGCGAGCAGCGCCAGGCCGAGCCCGCCGCCGACGAAGTACGAGATCTGCCAGTCGAGGTTCTTCGCGAGCAGGTTCGCCGCGACCGCGCCGAGCGCGCCGACCGTGACGATGATCATGGTGCCCCAGCCGCGCTGCTGCTTGTCCATCACCTCGGACACGAGCGTGATCGCAGCGCCCAGCTCGCCGGCGAGGCCGAGCCCCGCGAAGAACCGCACCGCCTCGTACTGGTGAATGTCGGTCACCAGCCCGTTCAAGATGTTCGCGATCGAATAGAGCAGAATCGACCCGAACAGAATCGACTTGCGGCCGCGCTTGTCGCCCAAGATGCCCCACAGCACGCCGCCGGCGAGCATGCCGCCCATCTGCCAGAGAAAGAGCGTGTAGTTGTACTGGGCGAGCTGCTGCGGGTCTTCGATGCCGATGCCGCGCAAGCTCTTGTCGGCGACCAGGTTGAACAGCTGCAGATCGTAGATGTCGACGAAGTAGCCGAGCGCGGCCACGACGACGGTGAGTGAGAACACCCCGCTCTTCTTCACGGCCCGCCTATTACATGGTCGCCGTCAGAAGTTGAACGTGCCCGTGGCGAAGCCGCCGCCCCCGGGCAGGGGCGCGAAGCCCAACGTGACCGGCAGGGCCCGGCGCACCTTCGAGCCGCCGCCGCCGCTGCTGCTGCCGCCGACGCCGGCGTAGAGCATGATGACCCCGACGACGAGGGGTATGATGCCGGGCGCCGCGAGCACCCAGCCGGCGGTGCGCAGCGTCTGGTCGCCGTAGCACTGCTCACCCTCGCGGCAGACGTAGAGAATCGCGAAGCCGGCGCCGCCGAGCACCAGCCCCGCGCCGACGAGCCCGAGGCCGATGAGAAAGAGGCTCGCGCGCGTGTCGCTCACGGGGTTCTGCCCTTCTGAGCCGCCGAGCAACAGGCGCCGCGGGGTCAGCGTGCCCATGGCCACCTGGGCGCGCGCGGGCACGGCCAGCGTGAGGGCGGCGACGAGCAGAACGAGGCGCATTGCGGGCGAGTGTACCCGGGCTACACTTCGCCGCCGAAAATGAGCATCGGTGCGCGGCGGCTGGGCAAATACCAGATCCTCTCGCGGCTCTCGGTGGGCGGCATGGCCGAGATCTTTCTCGCCAGCTACGTCGACTCCGAGGGCGCGACGAGGCTGGTCACGCTCAAGCGCATTCTGCCCGACCTGCGCGAGCGCGAAGAGTTCGTGAACATGTTCGTGAACGAGGCGCGCATCACCTCGTCGCTGCAGTTCCCCAACATCGCGCAGGTGTTCGAGCTCGGGCAGGAGCGCGACGATCTCTTCATCGCCATGGAGTTCATCGCCGGCCAGAGCCTCGCCTCGATCTTGCGGCGCTGCCACCGCCTGAACCGCCCGGTGCCGATGGGCTTCACGGCGATGATCGGCCGCGATCTGTGCAAGGCGCTCGACGCCGCACACAACCACCAGCTGCTGACCGGCGAGCGCTCGCCGATCATTCACCGCGACGTGTCGCCCGGGAACGTGATGGTCACGTACGACGGCGTGGTGAAGGTCATCGACTTCGGCGTCGCGAAGGCGAAGGGCGCGCTGTCGCGAACGATGACGGGGAACATCAAGGGCAGCCACGGGTACATGAGCCCCGAGCAGGCGCGCGGGGCCCCGCTCGACGCGCGCAGCGACCTGTTCTCGGCGGCGGCGGTGCTGCACGAGCTGATGACGGGTCGGCCGCTGTTCCTGCGCGACAGCGAGCTCGCGACGTTTCGGGGCATCTTGCGCGACGAGATCCCCGCTCCGATCTCGATGAACCCCGGGGTGCCGAAGGCGCTCTCTGACGCCGTGATGACGGCGCTGCAGCGCAACCCCGACGGGCGCTACCCGAGCGCGATCAAGATGGCGCGGGCGCTGCAGGCCTCGATACCCTCGCTGATCTCGACGGCCGAAGACGCGAGCAAGCTGATGGGCGAGCTGTTCCCCGAGGCGATGGCGCAGACGCGCGCGCTGTTTCAGCTCGCGGCCGAGAAGGCGCCGGCGCACAAGCTCGAGGCCGCCGCGAACAAGCTGCAAGAGTCGACGCCGCTGACGCCGGGTGAGCGCCCGGTGCCGACCGGCGAGCTGCACCAGGCGGGCACCGACGCGTTCGGAAGACTGCCGACGGGAGTGATGCGGCTGCGCGAGGTGCCCGACGCGAAGAGCCCCTTCGAGGTGGTGGCCGGCGAGCCGACGGTCGAGGGGGCGGCGGTGCTGTCGGTCGACGACTCCGAGATCAGCCGCGACTTCATCGAGGCGCACCTCGAGACCTACGGGTTCCCGGTGCTGCACTGCGGCACCGCCGAAGAGGCGATCGCGCTGTGCACCGAGCGGCTGCCCGACCTGATTCTGCTCGACGTGGTGATGCCGGGCATGAACGGGTTTCAGCTCTGCCGAAAGCTGCGCGAGCTCTCGACCCAGCGCCCGTTCTTGCCGATCTTGTTCCTCACGGCGGTCAGCTCGTTCGAAGAGCGGCTCGAGGGGCTCGAGGCGGGCGGCGACGACTTCATTCGCAAGCCGTTTCAGCCCGACGAGCTCGTCGCGCTGGTGCGCGCACACCTGAAGCGCGCACAGTTTCTCGAGCGGCAGCACGCCAAGGCGCGCAGCACCAGGCGCCAACCGCCTGCCTAACCCGTGTCACCTCGTGGTGCCGTGAGGCCCACGCAGGCGCGCGAACTCGCGCCCTGCCCCCGCTGGCGTGGCGCTTGCTGTCTGGGCAAGCCAGATGGTGACCCTGGGCTCGATGCTGCTGACGCTGACC
>JAEUJP010000535.1 GCA_016793725.1 Myxococcaceae bacterium
CGAATCACGTTCGTCAGGTGTGAGCCGAACTCGCGCCGGTGAATGCCGTGCTCGAACAGCACGTGCAGCGGCGAGCCCTTCGCGTCTTTCAGCTGCTGCGCGACCTCGGCCTGACAGCACGGCACGAGCGCGACGTGGTCGGCGTTGTGCTTCAGCGCGACCGCGATGGCGTCGTCGGTCGCCGTGTCGCACGCGTGCAGCGCCGTGAGCAGGTGAATGCGCTCGGGCACCGCCGCGGCCGCGATCGCGCCGGTCTCGAACTTCATGCGCGAGAACGAGAGCGCCTTCGCGCGCTCGGTCGCCTTCGCGCTCAGGTCGGCGCGCGACTCGACCGAGACGACCTCACCCTTCTCTTTCATGAACAGCTCGTAGAGAACGAAGCCGAGGTACGCGTTGCCGCTGCCGACGTCGACGACGATGGGGGCGCCGAAGCGCTGCTGCACGTCGTCGAGCGCGGGCGTCAGCAGCCCCACGAGGTGGTTCACCTGCTTCAGCTTGCGCAGGGTGTCGGCGTTGAGCCGGCCGTCGCGCGTGAGCAGGTGCAGCGCCTTGAGCAGCTCGGCCGACTGCTCGGGCAGGAGCTCGCGGCGAACGTTTTTGGCCGAGACCTGGCGGCGGGCGGGCTGCGGCACGTCAGACCGCGACGACTTCGGTCACTTCGGGAATCGACTCTTTGAGGCGCGTCTCGATGCCCATCTTCAGCGTCGCCGTCGACGACGGGCACCCGGCGCAGCTGCCCTGCATGTGCAGGTAGACGACGCCGTTCTCGAACTTGTCGAGCGTGATGTCGCCGCCGTCTTGCGCGACCGCGGGGCGAATTTCGGCCTCGAGAATCTCTTTGATGCGCTCTTCGATGGCGCCGCCGTTCGACGCCAGCTCACGCGCGCGCGCCTCGAGCACCTCGGGCTTCACCGCGATGCCGCCGTCGCCCAGGTGTTTGTCGATCGCCAGCATGACGCCGTCGTTCAGCTCGTCCCACTCGCCCTCGTCGCCCTTGGTGACCGTCACGAAGTTCGTGCCGATCATGACGCTGACCACACCCTTGATGCCGAACAGCTTCTCGGCGAGCGGCGAGCGGTCGGTGGCAGACACCGGCGTCGTGAAGTTCATCGCCCCGGTGGGCAGGAGCTTGGTGTCGACCACGTACTTCAGGGTCGAGGGGTTCGGCGTCCACTCCAGCTGGATGTTCACGGACATGTGCGTCACCTAAGAGTAACGGCGCGGAAAATCAACCCAGGATGCCGGCGTCGGGCTCGATCGTGATCTCGTCGAGATCGAAGTCGATCTCCATCGCGGCCGGGTCGATCTCGTCGAACTTCGACACCGGCGCCGGGGGTGGAGGCGGCGCCTTCGCGGCCGGCGCCTTGCCGGGCAACGACAAGAGCGCGTTCGCCTGGCGCAGGTGAAACGTCAGCTGGCGCGCCGCGAGGTCGACGATCTGAAACGCGAACCGGTGCCCCGACGCGAACAGCGCGTCGAAGTCGCGCTCGCCGAGCTTCAAGAGCTTCGCCGGCCCGGTCGTCACGCAGCTCGCCGAGCGCGTGCCCTGGTCGATCGCCGACACCACGCCGAACATCGCGCCGGGCGCCAGGTTCGCGAGCGTCTTGCCGTTGCGCCCGACGCTGACCTCACCCTCGACGAGAAACCAGGCGCCGTCGCTCGGCTCGCCCTCGGCGAACAGCGGCGTCACCTCGTTCACCTCGATGAGCTGCAGCTTCTGCGCGAGCGCCAGCTTCACCGTCGCGGGCATGCCCTTGAAGGCCGAGAACTCGTCCATCACCTGCGCCCCCGGCCGCTGCGTCGACGTCATCGACGGCGTCTGCACCGCCGACGTGCTCGGCGGCACGATGCGATCGTTCGTGGCGCGCAAGCGCGCACAGAGGTCGGTGCACACGCGGCGCAGCACCTTGAAGGCCGCCGGGTTGTTCGCGCCGCGCAGCGCGTGAAACTCGTTCGCGTCGATCTCGTGCGCGTGGCCGCCCTGCACCACCATCGCGGTGCCCGAGCGCGGCCCGTCGTCGACGAGCGCCATCTCGCCCAGCACCTCACCCTCGCGCGCGTACGCGACCACCACCGGCCGCTTCTGGCCCGGCTGCTTCGGGTCACCCTGCGTCGCCGACACTGTCACCTCGACGCCTCGCCCCATCACCCACATCGCCTTGCCCGGCTCGCCCTCGCGAAAGAGCACCTTGCCCGCCTCGAGCTCGACGGGGCGGAGCAGACGCAAGATGTCCATCATCTCGGGTGGGTCGACCAACGAAAAGAGCGGGATGCTCCGGATGAACTGCTCGAGCGCTGGATTCGAACTTGCGTGGGTCACCGGTTCGAAGTTTCTTACCACGAATGCGCGTCTTGACCGGGGGGTTGCTCCTCTTGCTGGCCCCGGCCGCTTATGCCGAGAAGCTCGTCGTCGCCCCCTTCGGCGGGCCCGGCGGCGCGGCAGTTCGCAGCCAGATCGCCGACAACCTCTGCTCGGCGAACACCTGCCTCGACCCGAAGAAGGCGACGAAGGGCTACAAGCCCGACTTCACGAAGGGCAAGAAGGCGAAGGTCGACTTCTTCGTCACCGGCACCGTGAAGGCGAAGGGCGCGAAGAAGACGCTCGACCTGCAGGTGGCGGCGAAGCCCGGCCCGCCGAAGCTGAAGAAGAGCTTCACGTTCACCGGCGCCACGCTGCCCGACGCGGTGCTCGAGGCGGCGCTGGCCGCGCTCAACAAGGCGATGGGGCTCGAGGCCGCCGCGGCGCCGGCGAAAAAAGAAGAAGAGCCGCCGCCGGCGAAAAAAGAAGACGAGCCACCGCCGAAAAAAGAAGAAGAGGCTCCGCCGCCGGAAGAGCCGAAGAAGAAAAAAGAGAGAGAGCCGACCGAGGCGCCGCCGCCGCCGAAAGAAGAGGCGCGCAAGCCCGAGCCGAAGCCGGTCGACGACGACGCGCCGGCGCCGCGCAAAGAGGTGAAGCCGTACTTCGTGGCGTTCGAGGCGGGCGTGTCGATCTTCTCGCGCAACTACTCGTACGACGCGGCGGTCACGAGCAACCTGCGCAGCTACAGCGCGTCGTTCGTGGTCGCGCCGATCGGCCGGCTCGAGTTCTACCCGCTGGCGATCTTCTCGAAGGGCATCATGTCGGGCCTCGGGGTCGACGGTGAGTTCTCGAACTCGGTGGGGCTCAAGTCGCGGCGAAGCGGCACCGACGTGACGTGGGCCACCAACATCCAGAACTTCAATTTTTCGCTCCGCTTTCGCATCATGCCGTCTGACACGGTGGCCGCGCAGATCACGCCGTTCGTCGGCTTCGCGCAGCGCTCGTTTTCGGTGGGCACCGGCACCGACGGGTCGACGCTCGATGGCCTGCCGGCCGTCGCATACGCGGGCATTCGACCCGGCCTCTACGGCGAGCTGCCGTTCTCGAACTCGGGGTTCTCGATCTTCGGCCGGTTCGCCGTGATCGTCGTGCTGTCGTCGGGGCAGGTGATCTCGGGGGCCGCGAACGGCTTCTTCCCCCGCGGCAGCAACTTCGGCATCGAGGGCCTGCTCGGGCTCGGGTACCAGATCGTGGGCCCCGTCGCGCTTCGGCTCAACTTCGACTTCACGCGCTACGGGCTGTCGTTCAGGTCGGAGTCGAGCGACACGTACCAGGCCGGCGGCGCCGTCGACATGTACCTCGGCGGCACGCTCAGCCTGCGTCTGACGTTCTGACGGCCGGGTGCAGCACCCGCGCGCGAAGGCGTGCGGCGAACACCACGAGGCCACCGAACGCGAAGGCGAGCAGGCCCCAGCCGAACCACCGGTTGTCGTCTTGCGCGCCGACGGCGGCTCCGGGCGGGTTGATGACCACGATCGCCCCCACGCCGGCCAGGAACAGCGTCGCGAAGAACGAGAACGAGATGGCGCCCGTGCTGGGCACGCTGAAGTCGGATTTGCAGGCCGCGCACACGTGGTGAAAGTGGGTGCCGACCGTCAGGCCGCGCACGCGCTCGGGCATGCCTGCGACGCACGGCGCGCGAGCCCCGCACCGACAACGTCGCGCCGGGCTCAGCCCTGAACCCGGTTTCGGCCGCCCTTCTTCGCCTTGTACAGGTTCGCGTCGGAGCCCTTGATGAACTGCAGCGGCTCGGTCATGTCGCCCGTCATGTCGGCGACCCCGACCGAGATGGTGACGGGTATGTCTTTGCCTTCGAAGGTGAAGTGATGATCTTCGACGAGCTTGCGAATCTTCTCTGAGAAGCGCCGCGCGTTTTCGGGGCCGGCTTCGGGCATGACGACCGCGAACTCTTCGCCGCCGTACCGCGCGAAGCACTCTTCTTTGCGAATTCGCTGGCGAATGAGCCCCGCGAGCTCGCGCAAGACGTAGTCGCCGGCGAGGTGGCCGTTCGTGTCGTTGATCTTCTTGAAGTGATCGATGTCGAACATGATGAGCGACAGCGCCCGGTTGTAGCGGTGGCACCGGCCCATCTCGCGCTCGAGAAACTCGAGGAAGTAGCGCTTGTTGTTCACCTGCGTGAGCCCGTCGACGATCGTCAGCTGGTAGATCTCTTCGTGGTACAGGGTCTCGATGTTCCCGCCCTGCAGGAACTTGAAGATGCTGCCGCCGACCTTCACGAAGTCGCCCGAGCGCAAGGGCTGCTCTTGCAGCACCTCTTCGTCGTTCAGGTAGGTGCCGTTGGTCGAGCCGAGGTCTGAGACGAAGTGTTTGCCGCTCCGCGTGCTGATCTTGGCGTGGCGGCGCGAGACGTTGTCGAGGTCGACGACGATGTTGTTCTTCACGTCGCGGCCGATCGTGAACTCCTCTTCGTCGAGCACGTACTTCTTGCCCAGCTCGGGGCCGTGAATTTCGACGAGACAGCTCTCCGTGCTGACGGGGATGCGGTCTTGGAGCTTCGAGATCTTGGTGACCCGGGTTTCCTGGCCGCCCATGCACCCCGATTCGTAGCACACCCGTGTTACGGTGCCGCCACTCTCATGCGATCACTGATGTTGTTTGTGGCGCTGCTTGTCGTGGGATGTGCGCACAAGAAGGCGGCACCACCGGCGATGGCGAGCAGCGTCGACCTCGCGGGGAAGCACGCATCGTACAAAGACTGGAAGGGCATCGACGCCTGCGGGGCCGACGCGATGGTGCACTGGTCTGACTTCGAGGCGTGGAAGGGG
>JAEUJP010000545.1 GCA_016793725.1 Myxococcaceae bacterium
CTCGGTGCGGCCTCGATCATCGCGCTGGTGATGTACCTGCACGGCTTCGTTCGCTGGGGGCTCGGCAGCAAGGCGCTGCAGCGCGAGACGGCGCAGTTCGCCGAGCTGAAGCAGCTCCGCGCGTCGATGGGCATCGACGACCCGAACGCGCTCTTGCCCCGATGACCACCCCCGTCGCGGGGATCATCATCGGCAACGAAGTGCTGACGGCGAAGGTCACCGATGCCAACGGCCCGCTGCTCGTGAAGCGCCTGCGCGACCGTGGCCTCGCGCTCGCCCTGCTCGCGACCGTGCCCGACGACGTCGACGCGATCGTCGAGACCGTGCAGCTCGCCCGCCGCCGCGCCCGAAACATCGTCACGAGCGGCGGCATCGGGCCGACCCACGACGACGTCACCGTGCGCGCAGTCGCCCTCGCCCTCGGCCGCCGGGTCGTGCGGCTGCCCGAGATCGAGGCCAAGGTGAAAGAGCACTACGGCAAGCGCGCGACGCCCCAGGCCATGCGTCTCGCTGACGCGCCCGAGGGCGCCGAGCTCGTCTACCAAGACGGCATCTGGTACCCCGTGCTCGCGTGCGACGGCGTCTTCATGCTGCCCGGCGTGCCCGACCTCTTCCGCATTCAGCTCGAGACCGTGCTCGGCCGGCTGCCCCGAGGCACCCTCACCACCGCCGCCATGTACCTCTCGGCCACCGAGCCCGAGATCGCCCGCGCCCTCGACGAGGTCGCCCTGTCGATGCCCCACGTACCCATCGGCAGCTACCCCACCTTCGATGCGTCGCTCGGCTACAAGGTGAAGGTCACCGTCGAGCACCCCGAGCCCGGCCCGGTGCGTGAGGTCGTCGCCCGCCTCGAGAAGCTGCTGCCCGCAGGCTGCATTCTGCGGCTGGAATAGGGCCCCTGCATTACCGGGCGGTAACGGGGCATCGGGCCCCTTGTGCGTGCGCATGACCCCGTTACGGTTCCCGTCTCACAGGTCACCGTAGATGTTCGTGAATCGATTGACGAGCGAGACGCAGGCGTTGCACCGCGAGGTGGAGGGCGTGCTCCGCGTGATGGCCGACGACTTTTCGGCGCACGACTACCTCGAGTACCTCGCGTCGTTCTTCGGCTTCTACGCGCTCTCTCAGCGCCTGCCCGAGGCCGTCCGCGCCAACCGGTTTTTCAGCGTCTACGGCGATCGCATCGGCCCGATGTGGCGCGCGATGGGTGAGTCGATCGAGACGTCGACCGACCCGAACGAGACGGTCGACGCCGCGCGCGAGACCTTTCGTGCCCTGACGCCATGGCTCACCGCTTCTCGAGGTGCCCGTGCGGTCGCTTGACATCGACATCTTGCGGAGCCGCTACCTCGCCGCGCAGCTCAACGGCGAGCGGCGCGAGGCGCTGCGGTTGATCGTCGAAGAGGGCCTCGACCACGGCATCGACCCGGCGGTGCTGCGCCGCGACATCGTCGCCGCCGCCCAGCTCGAGATCGGCCGGCTCTGGCAAGAGAACCGCATCAGCGTCGCCGACGAGCACATGGCGACCGCGATCTCGCAGGTCGTGCTCGCGTACCTCTATCAGCGCTCGAAGGCGGCGAAGGCGCGCGGCCACAGCATCGTCGTCGCGTGCGTCGAGGGTGAGCTGCACGACCTTCCCGCGCGCCTGGTGGCCGACGCGCTCGACCTCGAGGGTTACGACGTTCGTTTCCTCGGCGCGAACGTGCCGACGAACCACCTGCTGCGAGCGTTGAGCGACAAGCCGGTCGACCTCGTCGTGCTCTCGGTGACGATCAGCTTCAACGTGCCCTCGGCCCGCGCCGCGGTCACCCAGCTTCGCGCGGCCCACCCCGACCTGAAGATCGCCGTGGGGGGCGGGGCGGCCCGCTTCGCGCCCGACCTCTGCCGGCAGTTGGGCTCCGACCTGGTCGCCTCAGACGCCGACACGCTGATCGCGGCGGTGAACGGCCTGTGGAGCTCGAAGTGAACGACGCGCTGATCGACGAGCTCAGGCTCCGCGCCGACCGCCTGTCGGCCCAGGCGATGGACGTCATGTTCAAGCGGCCCTTCTGGCTCGAGCGCTTCGGCGAGCACGGCCGCAAGAACTCGTATCAAGACAGCAGCTTTCACATGGCCTACCTGCTCGAGGCGCTGACGTCGGACGAGCCCGAGGTGATTCGGCGCTACGCGACCTGGCTGCGCGGCCTGCTGAACTCCCACGGCATGTGCACCCGGCACCTCGACGACAACTTCGAGCAGCTGCAGGCCGTCATCAGCCGCGAGGTCGCCTCGGCTTCGGCCGCCGTGAGCATGCTGCAAGAAGGCCGCAACGCGCTGGTGTACGCCGAGGGTCCCGGGCGCGCGCTGCAGCTCGCCGCGCCAGCGCTCGTTCGCGCGGTGCTCGCATCGGCGACGTCGCTCGACGCCGACGACGTCGCCGATCACCTGTCTTACCTCGCCGACGCCGCCGAGCTGCGCCACACCGAGCGGCTCGTGAAGTACGTGCAGTTCATGCAGGGCGCGTTCGCCCGGCGCGGGGCCGCGGGGCGCGAGCGCGAGCTGCTCCAGGCGATCGCCGCGGCGCTCGAGACGGCTGCCCCCGAGACGCGTGAGGCCGCGGCGAAGGTGCTCGCCGCTGCGCTGGCCGAGGTGACGCCGTGAGGTTCGCCGCGCTCACGCAGACGCTGCAGCGCCGGTTTCACGAGTCGCTCACGCTCAGCGCCCTGCCGACCGAGCCCCGGTTCGAGGCCGCCGAGGGCCGCTTCCGCGGGCGGCCGGCGTGGCTGTCGTCGCGCACGTTCGCCGGCGGCGGCCTGCGCTTCGCCCGCTTCGTGACCGTCACCGGCGACGGGCTCGACATCGGCAACGTGCTCTGCATACCTGAACCGACGAGCCCCTTGCCCATCTTCGGCGCCGACGTGGTGGGGCTCGGCGCCGACGCGATCGTCGCGGCAGCCGACCTGTCGCCGATGTCGCACGGCCTGCCGCTCCCGCAGCTGCCGTCGCACACACTGCCGTCGCCGAACGGCGAGCTGCCGCCTTGGGCTGCGCGCTGGTTCAGCCCGCAGGCCTTCGTCACCCGCACGCACGTCGGCCAGGCCGCCGGGGTCGAGCGGGTGGTGACCGGCTACGCCGAGGCCTTTCTCGGGCTGCTGGCTGCCCGCGCGCCCGCGGGCAGCGATCTCACCGAAGCCCACCTCGCGTACTGCCGCGATCACCGCGAGCAAGATCGTGCGCTCGGCATGCTGCGCAAGATCTTCGGTGAAGCCTTCTCGCGCGAGTTTCTGTCGACCGTCTTGTTCCCGGAGGTTCTGTCGTGAAGAAGCCCTTTGCCGGCCGGCGCCGTGAGGTCGAGCTCATCTGCGACGAGGCGGGCGGCATCGTCGACTGCGCCGAGAGCGCCGCCGAGCTGCTCGGCGCCCAGGTCGGCGCCCGCTTCGACTCGCTCGCCCTCGACGGCACCGTCGCGAAGTTCGCAGCGCTGCTCGAGAAGGCGAAGAGCGGGCCGGTCGAAGACTGGGAGCTGAGCGTCAACACTCCGGGTGGGCCCGCGACGATGTTGTTTCACGCCGAGCGGACCGGCGACGGGCGCGTCGCGCTTTTGGGCTTCAAGGTGCCCGAGCGGTTCTTGACCGCGAAGGCCCTGGTCGACGGCGCGGTCGACGACGTGTTCGAGCTGAACCGCCAGGTCGCGAAGCAGAAGCGCGAGCTCGAACAGAAACACGCCGAGCTCGTCGAGACCCACCAGCAGCTGAAAGACTCGAACCGCGGCGTGCTCGCGCTGCACGCCGAGCTCGAAGACAAGTCGGTGTCGCTGCGCCACAACAACGAGCTCAAGAGCCGGCTCGTCGCGAACGTGAGCCACGAGTTTCGCACGCCGCGGCACACGATCTTGGGGCTGTCGAAGCTGCTGGTGTCGTCGCCGAGCGAGCCCCTGTCGGAAGAGCAGAAGAAGCAGGTCGGCTTCATTCGCGCCTCGGCCGAAGAGCTGACGGCGATGGTGAACGATCTGCTCGACCTGTCGAAGGCCGAGGCCGGCCGGCTGCACCTGCGCCCCGAGAAGTTCACCGCCACGCACTTCGTCTCGTCGCTGCGCGGCATGTTGACGCCGCTCGTGCCCGAAGGCTCGAAGGTGAGCCTGTCGATCGCGTGGCCGCCCGAAGACGTCAACTTCGAGACCGATCAAGGCAAGCTGTCGCAGATCGTCAGAAACCTCGTCTCGAACGCGCTCAAGTTCACCGAGCGGGGCGGGGTGAAGGTCGCGCTGCGCTCGAAAGACGAGCTGGTTCACCTCACGGTCGAAGACACCGGCATCGGCATCGCGCCCGAGAACATCGACGTCATCTTCGAGGAGTTCACCCAGATCGACAGCCCCTTGCAGCGAAAGGTGAAGGGCACCGGCCTGGGTCTCTCATTGAGCCGCAAGCTCGCCGAGATCCTCGGGGGCTCTCTCGAGGTCGAGAGCACGCTCGGCAAGGGCACGAAGTTCACGCTGGCCGTGCCGCCGGTGCACCCCGAGGTGAAGGAGCTGAACTCGCTGAAGGCCAAGCCGCTCGACCCCGAGCGCGCGCCGGTGCTGGTCGTCGAAGACGATCGCAAGACGATCTTCATCTACGAGAAGTACCTCGCGATGGCGGGCCTGCAGGTCGTACCGGCCCGCACCGTCGACGATGCCCGCGAGCTGCTCAAGACGCTGCGGCCGTCGGCGATCGTGCTCGACGTGATGCTCGAGGGAGAGACGACGTGGCAGTTTCTGGCAGATCTCAAGCGAACGCCCGAGACGGCCGATATTCCGGTGCTGGTGGTGACGGTCACGAATCGCGCGATGAAGGCCCGGGCGCTCGGGGCCGACGAGTTCTGGTTGAAGCCCGTCGATCAAGATCGGCTGATTCGCAAGCTCAAGTCGCTGTCGACGACCAGCAAGCAGGCAAAGGTGCTGATCATCGACGACGACGAGCGGTCGCGGTACCTGATGCGGCAGCTGCTCCAGGGCTCGCCGTACCAGCTCGGTGAGGCGTCATCGGGGCCCGAGGGCGTCGCGCTCGCGCGCGAGCAGCGGCCGAACGTGATCTTCTTGGACTTTCTGCTCAAAGACATCACGGCGTTCGACGTGCTCGACGAGCTGAAGTCTGACCCGCGCACCCGCGGCATACCCGTGATCATCATCACGTCGCACGTGCTCGACCCGGACCAGAAGACCCGGCTCGCCAAAGAGACCGAGGCGGTGGTCTCGAAAGACATGTTGTCGCGCGAGCTCGCCATCAACCGCATTCGTGACGCCCTGAAGAAGGCGGGCGGAGCTTTTCCCATCTCGTGAGCGTGAGCCCCGTCAACCCGCCGGCGCCCCGAGTCAGGGTGCTCAACGTGAACGACAACACGGCGGCCCGCTATACGGTCGGGCTGATGTTGTCACGCGCAGGCTTCGACGTGACCGAAGCGGCGACGGGCACCGAGGCGCTCCAGAAGATCAGGGAAGAGCCCGACGTCGTCGTGCTCGACGTGCGGCTGCCCGACGTCGACGGCTTCGAGATCTGCCGCCGCGTGAAGAACGACGAGGCCACCGCAGGCGTGAAGGTGCTGCTCACCTCGGCCACGTTCGTCACGCTCGAGAAGCGCGTGCAGGGGCTCGATCAGGGCGCTGACGGCTACCTGGTGCAGCCGTTCGAGGCCGAAGAGCTGGTCGCGACGGTGAGCTCGCTCGCCCGCCTGCGGCTCGTCGAGCAGACCGTGCGGGCCGGCGCGGCCTCGTTGATCGAGTCTGACCGGCTCAAAGACGACTTTCTCTCGATGCTCGCGCACGAGCTGAGAAACCCGCTCGCAGCGGTCGCCGCGACGCTGCCGCTGCTCCGGGCGTCGGTCACCGAAGAGCGGGGGGCGCGCGCGATTCAGGTCGTGCAGCGCCAGACGCACCACCTGAAGCGCCTGCTCGATGACCTGCTCGACGTCGCGCGCGTCACCCACGGCCGCATCGAGCTGCACAACGAGCCCATCGACCTCGGTGAGCTCGTGAGGCGCTCGACCGACGCCTGCCGCGACAACCGCGCCAAGCTGCGAAGGCAGTCGGTCACGTTCGACCCCGGCTCGAAGCGCATCTTCGTGAGCGGCGACCCGCTGCGGCTCGAGCAGGTGTTCACGAACCTGCTCGACAATGCCAGCGAGTACACCGGCGACTGCGGCACGATCACCGTCAGCGTCAGCGAGCGCAACGGTCGGGCGCGCGTGGCCGTGCGAGACACCGGCATCGGCATCGCCGCAGACGCGCTGCCCACCATCTTCGGCCTGTTCTCGCAGTCGGGGGTCACAATCGATCGCTCTCGCGGCGGTCTCGGCATCGGTCTGACGATGGTGAAGAAGCTCGTCGAGCTCCATGGAGGGCATGTGTCAGCTACCAGCGGCGGTCTGGGTCACGGCAGTGAGTTCATGGTCGAGCTCCCGGTGAGCTCGGTGCGGCCCCATCACGAAGAGGGCGACCACGACGATGTGGCGACCCTCACCCGCCGCGTCGTGCTCGTCGAAGACAACCTCGACTTTCAGCAGTCGCTCGTCGACCTCTGCGAGATGTGGGGCCACAAGGTGATGGCCGCCTCCGACGGCACGGCCGGGCTCGCGCTCTTGCTCAAAGAGCGGCCCGACATCGCGTTCGTCGACATCGGGCTGCCCGGCCTCGACGGCTACGAGGTGGCCCGCCGCGTTCGCGCCGACCCGCGAGGCGAAGACCTGCTGCTCATCGCGCTCACGGGCTATGGCTCGCCGCAGCAGCGCGCGGCGGCGCTCTCGGCCGGGTTCGATCTGCACCTGGTGAAGCCGCCCGACACCGACGCGCTCGAGACCCTGCTCCGCGAAGACCCGCAGGCCATTCGCGCACGGGGCAGCAACGCAGCCTGAGGGGGTGTGCGGGCTGCCGGGTCGGGCTCAGCCGAGTGACAGCCCCAGCCGTGCGCGAAGCCTGAAGAAGTCGTCGCTGATCGCGAACAGCATGAGCTCACGAATGTCGCGGCGCTGACCCACCGCGCTCGCCACCGTCTCGGCCGTGTCGACCTTCGAGACCGGCGCGTTGTCGTCTTTCAGCATCATGCCGAGCCCGGCCTGCACGTCGCCTGCGACCAGAAGGCCCGCGCGGTCGAACGACTGGTTCATGCCTTCGATCACCGCGTCGAGGTTCAGGCCGCTCATCTGTGCCACGCCCTCGGCCGGGTCTTCGAGCGTCTTGATCGCGCGGCGCGAGTACGCCTTGCGCAGCTGCTTCGTGTGATCTTCGTTGCGGCGGCCCAGCCCCTGCCAGTCGGGCAGGTGAATGCGCACCGAGTTGCCCACCAGGTCTGCGGCCTCACCGCTCGACACCTTGCGCAGCACCGCGGCCTTGTCGAACAGGTTCAGGCCCGCCCGCCCGAGCAGGAACTTCTGCTCGCGCGCGTTGAAGCGCCGCACGACGTCTTGCCCGACGCACACCGAGAGCGGCTCGGTCGTCTCGAGAAACACCAGCCCCCGCTTCGCCTGGAAGACCTCGAAGTCTTGCACGCCGAACACGTTCGCGACCGCGCGCACGGCCTTGTGCACCGCGTGGTCGCCCTTCAGCCGGTCGGCCTTCTTGTCGATGCCGAGGTGCTCGAAGTCGGGAGGGAAGATCTTCGGCAGCTGATCGCCAATCGCGCGGAAGACCTGCACCACCGGGTTTCTCGCCGCCGGCACGTGCAGCACCTCGAGCTCTGCCGGCTGCAGCTGCTGTTGGGTCTCGGCCGGCAGCCGGTTTTTGCCCTCGGTCAGAAACGCACCCTCGACGTCGTTGGTGCGGCGCAAGAAGCCGAGCACGCCCGCGGCGCAGAACGCCTTGTCGAGCTGGCGGTGGCTTTCCCAGATGCGGAAGAGGGTGTGCCAGCTCTCGACGCGGAGCGGGTCGAGCCTGAGCAGCTGCCGGTGCGACTCGACCGCCATCGCGTGCGCGGCGGGGTCTTTCGTGAACAGGTCGGCGAGCGCGACGTGGGCGGCGATGTTCTGCGGCTCGTGGTCAAGCACCGATCGGTAGGTCGCCATCGCGCGCTGCGGGTTGTCGAGCGAGCGCGAGTAGATCTCGCCGATGCGCAGCTTGAGCGCGATGGCGCGGCGCAGGTCGGGCGCG
The DNA here is from genome assembly GCA_016793725.1 of Myxococcaceae bacterium. Lineage (GTDB taxonomy): Bacteria > Myxococcota > Myxococcia > Myxococcales > Myxococcaceae > Xiheicaenimonas > Xiheicaenimonas phototrophica. The sequence goes on from JAEUJP010000545.1 coordinate 8,096, forward strand.
CCTTGCGCCTGCTGCTCGAGCACGTTGACGAGCTCTTGCACCTGGCCGAGCTGCTCGTACAGCGCGACGAGCTTGTCGAGGGTCGCCGGGTCGCCGGGGGCGAGCTCCATCGCGCGCTTGTAGAGGGCGGCGGCCTGCGCGGGGTCATTGAAACCGTTCAGGTGAATCTGGGCGAGCGCGATGGTGTGGCGCGCGCGCGCGGAGGCGTCGGGCTCGACCTCGAGCAGCTTCGTCAGGCAGTCGGCCGCCCCTGTCCAGTTCGCGGCCTGCGTGTGAATCGTCGCCAGCCGCTCGAGCGCCTCGTGATTCG
>JAEUJP010000439.1 GCA_016793725.1 Myxococcaceae bacterium
AACTCATGGGGAATCACCTCGCGCAGGTAGAGCCGGTGCTCGACAGGTTCGTAAAATGCGAGCGTCGCGATCGTCACCGTGGCTTCGGCCCCGCGTAGAGCTTCCGGGCTGATGGTGAAGGGCGCACCGCCCCGAAAGGTGACCATGTTTCGCTCGAGCTCGCGGCTCAGCCGCTCGCGGTGGCTCCGCGTCGACTCGAGGTACTTCGTGGCGAACGCATCGTCGGGCAGCGCGACCGTCTCGAACTCGCGCAGCCGCGCCACCTGGCGAACCGCGGCGACCTCGCGGGCGAGCTCGGGAAGATCGCCGTACCAGCTGCTCGACCCACCGTGCGAACCGTGCGCGCACGCGACCGTGAGCAGCAGCCCGCTCACGCGCACCAGCCCCCATGGCGTCGCTGCGGCGCTCACGTACGCCGCATGCTACTCCCGGGTGGCTCGCTGCTCGATGACGACCTGCGAGCCGCCCTTCACCGCCGAGAGCTTCACGTCGAGCTCTTCGCCGCGCTTCACCCAGACGGTCTCGCTCTTCGGCCGGTAGCCGCGTCGCGGCAGCTCGGTCGCGTAGAACTTCTTCAGGTCATCGACCGCATCGAACACGGTGAACGCCACCACCGTGTAGCCCTCGAACGCGACGGGCAGCACGTTCTTCGCGCTCGGCGGCAGCGGCAGGCCCGTCGTCGTTTCCTTCTTCTTCTCGAGCGGCATCGCCTCGCCGAGAATCACGGTCGTGTGGTCGGGGCCGTTCGCCTGCAGCACCACCGTGTACGTGTAGATGCTCTGCGGGTCGACGCCGGTCAGCATGCGCTCGACGTTCTGACCGGGCGAGATGAACAGGCCCTGCTTCTTGAAGCTCTCGAGGAAGTGGCGGCCGATTTCGCGCGGCGTGTCTTTCACCATCACGTAGCGCAGGCGCACCGGCACGCCCTGCACGTACGTCGTGCCGTCGATGGGCACCTCGTGCATCGTCTTGGGCGGCAGCTCCCAGGTGAAGGGCAGCGGCGGCAGCGAGAGCGGAGCGGGCGCGATGCCCCCGTCGACCCACTGAATCGCCATCATGCCGCCGTCGGGCTGCTGCGCCGAGCGCGCGGGGACGGCGAGCAGAAAGAGCGCGACGACGAAGCTCAGGGTACGCCGCCCAGCCAGACCGCCGAGCGGGCTGCGTAGGCGTCGGCGCGGCTCTTCAAAAACGGAGTCGTGCGCCACTCGCGGTCGCCCTCGACGACGGGCACGTCTTCCATGAAGTCGCCTTCGCCCTGAAAGCTCATCTGAAAGTCCGTCACGCGGTCGAAGTCTTGCGGCGGCGTCGTGCGGTTCATCAGCTCGCTCATGAAGTGGCGGTGGTTGGTGCCGCGGCGCCCGAAGATGTTGATGTTCTGGTTGAACACGGTCTGCGCCTTGCCGAAGAAGCCGGGGTTCTCGCACGAGTCCATCGTGAGGCGGCACTCGTTCGCCTCTTGGGCCTGCGCCACGAGGCCCCAGTCGCCGATCGCCATCTTGAACCCGTTGCCGCGCTGGTTCTCGCGGAACACGAACTGCCGGCGAATCGCGTTGAGCGGCTCTCTGAAGAAGCCGTCGCTCTCGTCGAGAAAGCCGCGGGTCAGGTCGCGGTCACCCGTGTGCAGCTCGGCCGTGCACGAGATGCCGCCGTTCTCGGCGTACGCGCCCATGACGCCGCCGACCGCGTAGCCCATGTCGCCCGCGCCGCCGCAGCGAACCACCGGAGCGCTGGCCCGGGTGTACACCATCGTGCGGCCGGTCATGCGCGCCTGCGCCTCGCCCTGGGCGGTGGCGCGCGCGCCGGGCGACAGAACGAAGCCACCGACGTACTGCTGCTGCGAGTAGGCCGTCGCATCCCACAGGGGTTCGGTGGCGGCCTCGGGCGCCTCGAGCCGCAGAATCGACGTCTCGGCGAGGTAGATGCCGATGAGCAGCGTCGGCACCAGCACGAGCAGCCCGAGCGAGAGCTCGGTGATGGCCTGGCCACGCGCCCGCGAGCGATGGGGCTTCATGGAATGCCCCGGTAACCGGCGGTGACGAGCGCGTTGATGGCCGCGGCGTTCACGCCCGCGACGTTCGAGGTGAGGTCACCCTGCCACGTCGTGTCGATGTTCGAGCGAACGAGCGTGGCCCGCCAGTACGGGTTGAACATGTTGGGGTGCTCTTTCCAGTGCTGGGGGCGGTGGTAGTACGCCATGCCCGCCGCGACGCTCTGGAACTCGGGCATCACGCCGGCGACCGCGTGTCGGGTGCGGAAGTCGACCTGCACCGGCGCTCCGCCCTGCGCGAACTGCAGCTTGAAGAACATGTTCCACGGGTCTTTGACCGCCGAGAGGTCTTTGCTCACGACGGTGAGCAGCTTCGGCTGGCCCCACACGTCGTCGCGGCTCGTGATGATGGCCGCGTTGACGTCGTAGAAGCCGGGCCAGATGCACGACTCGTTCTCGCAGGGGTCGGGCTCGTTCGGAGGCGGCATGTTGTGCGGCAGCAGCGTGTGCCGCAGAAACGGGTCGCGCGCTTCGGCCTTCAGGTCTTGCGGGCACCAGTCGTGCGTGTCGCCCTGGTGCTGCTCGTCGGTCGCCGACTGCGAGCCGCGAAAGCGCCGGGCCCAGCGCACGTCGGCGACGCCGGGCGTGCGCTGGCTCGTGAAGTTGCCGCGGTACGAGACCGAGACCTCGCCGTGCTCGTCGGCCCACGAAGACCACGCGGCGGGCTCGCGCTTGCCGTGGTTGGTGTCGTACCGCGCGTCCCACATGTCGGGCTCGATGAAGTAGCTGCTGCCGAGGAGCGGCGCGATGAGCTGAATTTCGTCGGGCGGCGCCCCCGACGGCTCGACGACGCGGCGCAGCTGGTCTTCGAGCGCGCGGCGGCCGTCGGCGCGGCCGCTGATGAACGGGTGGGCGCGGCTGCCGAGCGCGGCCTCGAGGCCGTTGTAGCTGCCGCCGCCGGCGTACGCGCGGCCGACCTCGGCGGTGCCGACCGCGACGTTGGCAGTGCCTCCGATGGTGGCGACGGCGCTGTTCGCGAGCGAGGGGAGCGCGCCCGGCAGCGTGCCCTCGAGCGCAGTTCTCTCGCGCGCGCCGAGGAAGACGGCCTCGGCCTGGGCGCGGCGGGCCTGTGCGCCGGTGGGGTCGTCGAGCGTGTCCCACAGGCCGCGCACGCGGCACCACTCGCGCTTCAGCATCTGCACGCGGCCGGTGCCGAACACGAGGCAGCTGTCGAAGAAGAGGCCGAAGTTGCCGAGAATCTCGTTGCGGGCGTCACAGGCCTCGCCGTTGCAGCCGATGTAGAAGATGCCGAAGAGCAGGTTCGGCTTCGCGCGATTGCACGAGCTCTCTTGGGCGACCTGGTCGACGAGCTCGCACGCGTTGCGCTCGCCTTCGTTCTGGTCGCCGGTGAAGTTGTACTGGCGCTCCCAGGTCTGACAGTCGCCGAACTCGCGGTTCAGGTCGTCTTGATAGGCGAACATCGTGGCGTTCAAGGCGCCGCGGTAGGTGCCGGCGAAGCTGACGGCGCTGTGAATGCCCTGCACGGCGACCATGGTGGCGACCTGGGCGCGGTTGAGCAGGGCGACGGAGTTGTAGGTGCGGGCGGCGGCGATGGCCTGCGAGTAGGCGGCGGTGTCGTTCGCGATCTGCATCTCCATCTTCTGGCGGGTGAGGTTCGCGAGGCTCATGGTCGCGATCATCGCGAGCACGACCACGAGCATCACCAACGCGAAGAGCACGAGCGCCTGACCGCGAAGTTGTGTCCGTCGCATGGAGCGAAAGCGTAGGAGTGGGTGTCAAACACCCAAATACGACAACTGGGCGCGCCGTCACCCGCGTGCGACACTCAGTAGGGAAAGAGGGGACAGATGCCTGATCTCGGACCAGTCTTCGGCGCGCTGCTCGACGCGTTCGGCCCCGTCATCGGCGCCGCGCTGAAGGCGCTGCTCAAGACGGTGTTCGGCATGGTGCTGCTCGGCGCGGTGGTGACCGGCACGACGGTCTACTTCGCCGCGCAGGGCTCGTGGCTGCGCGGGCTCATCGCGGCGGCGCTGTCGCTCGTGGCGCTCGGCGTGGTGACCGGCATTCTCGCGGTCAAGAACGCCATCATGCGCGGGCTCTTGCACGGCTTGCAGAAGCTTCAGCTCGGCACGCGGGTGCTGAAGCTGGTGTTCAACCAGCTCGGCGTGACCGAAGAGAGCACGCAGGGCGAGCGCGCGGGCTCGGTCGGGCGCGTGGTCGAGAAGCTGCCGCTGCGCGACGCCGAGGCGCGGCTCTCGGGCGCGGTGAACGGGCTGCTCGCCGAGCGCGCGGCGAAGACGGGCCTTCGTGCGTGGCTCGCGCGCAAGCTGGTCGAGTCGGCGCTGCAGCGCATCGAGCGCATCACGCTCGCGAAGTTTCGCTCGGAAGACGCGAAGACGGGCGGCGTCGACCTGCTCGTGGTGCGCGACGAGCTCGCGGCCGGCATCGACGGCACGCTCGCGAGCACCATCAGCGGGCAGCTGAACAAGGTGAACATTCTGGTGGCGGGGCTGTACGTGGTGTTCGCGGTGGTCATCGCCGCCGTGCTTCCGAGGCTCGTGCCGGGGTAGGTTGTGACGATTGCCGAGCCGGACGCAGGTGAAATCGTGGCGGCGCTCGAGGCGAACCCGACCTTCCCGCGAGATGGAGGCTGGTTCGGCATCGCGACTCTCTCGGACTCCGATGACCGCTCTCCTCAGCCCGTGCAGACGTATGTGGACGCGCTCAAGGCGTTGTCGAGCTCGGTCATGCTCGACGCGATCGGCCCGCAGCAGCTCGCGGCGCCCGCCGGTTGCAGCTACGACTCGACGGCGGGTCAGCCTCGGAGCGCCGCCGCGGCACAGGCGCTGCGCGGCAGCGTGGGGGACATCTGCCTCGAGAACTTCGGGTGGGTTTGGGCGAACCCGATCGGCACGCCGTTCGGGCCGCGCCACACGTTCTTCCTGACGGCCCAGCCCGTGATCTCGACGCTGACGGTGACCGTCGATGGCGTCGCGCTGGCGGCGACCGCGCTCGCATACGACGCGGTGCGGGGCACGGTCGACGTGCCGGCCGGTGTGGTCGGGCTCGTCGAGATTCGTTACCTGCCCGTCTGCCACTGACGACCGGCTTTTTCGCCGCTCGAGCCGCGACGATTGCGGCCTCAGGCGCGCGGGGTTGGAGGGCGACTTTTGAAGTGCTTCGAAGGGGTAGACCTTTACCCCTTGGCGACAGTTGAAAAGTCGGCCTTCCACCTGTCGACCCAAGAGGGCGCCACACGTGGGAAAAGCCCGCCGCATCTCTGCCGGCCAGCACGCGGCCGCTCGAAACCAGAACACCGCGACCCAGGCCCGAGGCGCTGAAATCAGCCCGGCACTCGACGACGGCCCCGAGCTCGGGCGACGCCTCAGTCGTCTTTCAGCGTCAGCCGGTCGGTGCTGTACGTGGTGTTCGCGGTCGTCATCGCGGCCGTACTTCCGAAGTTGGTCGCGCACCGCAAGTCATCGAAGTTCGAGCCGTCTGACGCCAGCCTGCGACAGTCGAGGCGGCGCTCCGTCGTTCGGCGTGACCTTGGAAACGCTTCCACAGGGCTGGTGGGTCGGAGTGCTGGCCTTCGCCATCCTGGCCTTTGCCGGTGGGCCGCGGCCTCCGGCCAATCTCGAGGGCGAGAGCCCCGCTGACGACGTGGTGGCAGCCACGAGCGACGTCTCGACTGCGGACAGCGACGACGACGATGAGCCCGAGACGGCGCGCGCGGCGGCGAGCGACGACGGCGCGCGCAAGTGTCGAAACGGCTGCAACAGCCGCTGCCACGGCGCCGGCAACAAATCGAAGTGCGTCAACCAGTGCCGGCGCGCCTGCGACGGTCGCTGAAGGCCAACGTCAGTCGCTAGTCGTCTTTCAGCGTCAGCCGGTCGGCGTGCGTGTCGATCTGAAACCCCGTCTGCCGCGCCACCCGCTCTGCAATCGCCGCCGGCTCGAGCTTCGTCTTCTCGGCGATGCGCGCGAGCAGGGCAGCCCACGGTACCCACCGCGAGAACCCGTCGTTGCCCGGCTTCCCGCGCAGGGTCAGCTCCCGCAGGCACATGTCGACCGCGCGCACGTAAGTCTGCTCTTGCAGCAGCGCCGCCGTCTGCCCGTTCAGGTCGAGAAAACACGTCGCCACCGTGCGCACGGCGAGCGCCATCAGCGACGTGCGCTGCATCTCTTCTTCGAGGTACTGCCGGTCGACCACCGCGACGGTCGTCTCCATCAGCGCCGTCACCGTCGCGAGCCGCGTCGTGTTGTTGAGAATCGCCGCCTCGCCGAACATCTCGCCCGGCCCCATCAGCCGCAACATCTGCTTCTTGCCGGCCACCTCGCGGCTCGCCTGGCAGTGCCCGTCGAGAATGATGTACGCGCAGTCGCCGACCTCGCCCTCGCGCACGATGACCTCGCCCGGCATGAACTTGCGCTCGGGCAGCCGCGCCGTGCCGCGAATGAAGTCTTCGAGCTCGGCGCGCACCTCGCCCACCGTCTGGTACCGGTCTTCGGGCTTGTGGGCGAGCGCGCGCATCGCGATGGTCACGAGCCGTCGCGGCAGCTGCGTGCCCTTCGGCACGAGCTGCTCGGGGGGGGTGATGTCGCCCTTCTCGGCGAGGTTCAGCGTCTCTTCGGCCGTCTTCGCCACGAACGGCGGCCGCCCCACCAGAATGCGGTACAGCATGCCGCCGATGAGGAAGATGTCGGTGCGCTCGTCGATGGCGTAGTTCTGCCCGCGCGCCTGCTCGGGGGCCATGTAGGCCGGCGTGCCGATCGCCCCCTCGTTGTCTTCGGCCTGCGTCGGCAGGTCTTTTTTGCGCCGCGCGAGGCCCCAGTCGACCACGTAAATCTGCCCGTGCTCGGCGACCATCACGTTCTGCGGCTTCAGGTCGCAGTGAAAGATGCCGCGCGAGTGCGCGAACGCCACGGCGTCACACACGCGCACCAGCACCTCGAGCGCCTTGAACATGCCCTCGACGGTCGCGTTCGACGGGTCGAGCAGCATCTCTTGCATCGAGCGCCCCTCGAGCACCTTCATCGTGAAGCACGTCGAGCGCTTCTTGTCGGAGGCCAGCGCGTAGATGGGCGGCACGTTGGGGTGATCGAGCTGGGCGGTAATCTTGCCCTCGTCGATGAACCGGTCGAGCGCGTCGTCGTCTTTGAGCAGCTCGGGCCGCAGCACCTTCAGCGCGACCTCACGCTCGAGCTCGTCGTCGCGCACGCGGTAGACGCGCGACATGCCACCCGAGCCGAGCAGCCCGAGGTCGGCAATCTTCCAGCCCTGCGGAATCGGCTGGGTCAGCTGGTTGGGGTCGTCTGCTTTCTTCTTGCCGAGGCCGAACACAGGCCCCGGTGCCTACCATGCTCAAGCCGCGCGAGGCAGCGCAGCGCGTGCCGCGAGCTCGACCCGCAGCGTGCGCAACGTCGACGCGATGACCTCGCGTACTTCTGCATGTTCAGCCTCGGCGGGCAGCTTGCGCTCCGCTTCGGCGCGCTTCTCGCCTGCGACCAGCTCCAGGCGCACCTTGAGACCGCTGTCGCCCGCACCGCGCTCGAACCACGCCCGGCACGCAGGTGCAGGCAGGTCGCGCAGGTCGCTCGCGCCCTCGCGCACACAGGCGTTGAGCGCATCGGAGGGCCACATGTTCCGGTACGTCACTTCGTAGGGCGTCGTCATCGCGAAGTCCTTTCAGGCGACCAGGCGCAGGTGACGCTCGGCGCGGCGCTCCTCGAGCCCGATGACCTCGACGCGCGGGTTGTGCGCCGAAGCGATCGACGGGATGACCAGGGCCGAAGCGCCTTCGCTCTCGAACTGCACGTCGGTGAAGTCGAGCAGCATCTTGGTGCGGCGGGGGAAGAGGGTGACGACCTTCGACACGCCGAGCGCCTGCCGCACGCTCAGGGTGCCTTCGAACTTCACCGTGACACTGCCGTTCTTCTCGAGCGTGATTTTCATGCGGGGCGGGCTTTTCAAGCTGCGTGCCGCGCCGCCCGGGGTGCTGACCCCGCGAGACTTTTCATCATGCACCGCGGGGTGACGTGCCGACGTGTTTCGACGAGCGGCAGGTCTGACGCGCCCACCGTGCAAATTCGTCTCACGTTACCGATTTCAGACGCGACGCAGGCGCAAGACGGCAACGAGGCGCTCAAGCTGCTCGCGCGGGTGCCGACGCCGCCGTCGATGATCATGCTCGACCTCATGATGACCACCATGAACGGCTGGCAGTTTCTCGAGCAGCGCTCGAAGACCCCCGCCGTCGCCGCCATACCCGTCGTCGTCATGACCGCCATCGCCGACGTCATGGTCGACCGCTTCGACGTCATGCGCGTGCTCGAGAAGCCCGTGCGCTACGAAGCCCTGCAAGAGCTCGTCGAGGTTACTGATCGGTAACGGTCGATTTCGCAAGTTGCAGTTTGCGTCCGCGGCGCTCGACCGTCACCATGCCGCGGTGTCTGGTGAGCTCGCGCTGGTCGTCGACGACGACGTCACGAATCGTGAAGCGCTGAGCGAACTGCTCGAAGACCTCGGCTATCGCGTCATCTCTGCAGAGAACGGCGCGCGCGCGCTCGAGCTCTCGCGCAAGCAGCCCGCGCCCAGCCTCATCTTGCTCGACCTGCTGATGCCGGTGATGACCGGCTGGCAGTTTCTCGAAGAGCGAAAGCGCGACGCGGCGCTGTCGAACATACCGGTCGTCGTCATCTCGGCGACCGCGGCCGCCGCGGCCGAGCTGCCGAACGTCGCGGGCTACGTGAAGAAGCCGATCGACCCCGACGCCATCACGAAGGTGCTGCTGAGCGCGCGCGCGGGCCAGCCGCAGCTCGAGGCGACCGAGGGCGAGCCGGCCGCGCCGGCGCCGGTGCAGAAGACCGTGCTGCGCGTGTTGCTCGTTCAAGAGGCCGACGAAGACGCCGGCATCACGCTCGCGCAGCTCGCCTCGGGTCGCGACTTCCGCTTCGACGCCAAGCGCGTGCGCAGCATCGCTCAAGGCCTCGAGCGCGCGGTGCCCGAGGCGGCCGACGTGGTGCTGGTCGACCTGAGCCTGTCGGCCGAGGGCGGCACTGCGGCGCTGAAGAAGCTGGTGCGCCGAATGCCCGGAGTTCCCGTCGTCGCCATTCTGCGACCCGACGACGCCGCGGGGCGCGCCGAGGCGCTGAGGGTCGGCGCACAAGACGCGCTCACGCGCGACGCGCAGACGCCCGAGGTGCTGGGCCGCGCGCTGAGCCACGCGTTCGAGCGGTTTCGCCTGAAGCACGAGCTCGAGCGCACGGCCGAGCTCGCCGCACACGAGCGCGAACGAAAGGGGCTCGCGAACCTGTCGCAGTCGCGCTCTTCCATCTCGGCAGAGCTGCTGGGGCACCAGCCGCTGAGGCACTCGGCGCCGAAGGTGTTCGAGGGGTTCGTGCGCGACTTCGTGGCGACGTGTGAGAAGGCCATCGCAGACCGCGAGCACGAGGTGCACCCGAGCACGCAGCGCGCCGAGCTGCAGCGGCTGGCCGACGAGCTCGCGAGAGTGCGTGCGGGGCCCGGCGACATCGTCGACGTCTATCAAGAGGCGCTGTCGCGCGGCTGGAGCGCCGAGAGCTCGCAGCTCGGCGCCGCGAAGCGTGAAGAGGCGCGGCTGATGCTCATCGCAGTGCTGGGCTACGTGCTGGCGGCGTACCGGTTGTACGTGAACTGAAGAGAGGAAGAGGCGACGTGGCGAAATACCAATTCAGGCTCTTCATCGCGGGGCAGCTCGGCAACTCGCTGACGGCCATCGCGAACATCAAGGCGCTGGGCAGCCAGCTGCTGCGAGGCGAATACACGCTCGAGATCATCGACGTGCTCGAGCGACCCGAGCTCGCCGACAGAGAACGTGTCACCGTGACCCCCACGCTCATCAAAGACGCGCCGCTGCCGGTGCGCCGGCTGATCGGCGACCTCTCGCACACGCCGCGCGTGCTGGCGGGGTTGAGTCTCTCAGCGGAAGAACAGGCGAGGACCAAGTGAACCAGAGCCCGCTCCCCGTCGAGAAGGTACCCAGCGGCATCGAAGGCCTCGACCACATCACCAAGGGCGGCCTGCCCGCGGCGCGCTCGACGCTCGTCGCCGGCACGGCCGGCAGCGCGAAGACCATCTTCGCCGCGCAGTTTCTCGCCGGCGGCATCGCGAAGCTCGGCGAGACCGGCGTCTTCGTCACCTTCGAAGAGCCGCCCGCCGACATTCGCAAGAACATGAAGGGCTTCGGCTGGGCCATCGAGGCCTGGGAGGCCGAGGGCAAGTGGACGTTCGTCGACGCCTCGCCCGACCCGAGCCTCGCGGCGATGCCGACGGGCCAGTACGACCTGGGCGCGCTCATCGCGCGCATCGAGCACGCGGTGCGCAAGACGGGCGCGAAGCGGGTGGTGCTCGACTCGCTCGGCTCGGTGTTCTCGCAGCACGGTGAGACGGCGCTGATTCGCCACGAGCTGTTTCGCACGGCGTCGGCGCTGCGCAAGATGGGCGTGACGTCGGTCATCACCGCCGAACGAATGGAAGACTACGGCCCCATCGCGCGCTACGGCATCGAAGAGTTCGTGGCCGACAACGTCATCATTCTTCGCAACGTGCTCGAAGAAGAGAAGCGGCGCCGCACCGTCGAGATTCTGAAGTTTCGCGGCACCGAGCACAGCAAGGGCGAGTACCCGTTCACGGTGACGAATGACGGGCTGGTCGCGATACCGCTCTCGGCGATCGAGCTGAAGCAGCGCTCGTCGATGCTTCGGGTGACGTCGGGCATCACGATGCTCGACGAGATGTGCGGGGGCGGCTTCTTTCGCGACTCGATCGTGCTCATCTCGGGCGCGACGGGCACGGGCAAGACGTTGTCGGTGGCGCACTTCATCAACGGGGCGGCGCAGCGCAGAGAGAAGTGCCTGCTGTTGGCGTTCGAAGAGAGCCGCGAGCAGCTGATTCGCAACGCGACCGGCTGGGGCATGGACTACGAGTCGATGGAAAAGGCCGGGCTCTTGAAGGTGGTGTGCGAGTACCCCGAGGTGAAGGGGCTCGAAGACCACCTCATCGCCATCAAACATCAGATCGAAGAGTTCAAGCCGGCGCGCATCGCGATCGACTCGATGTCGGCGCTCGAGCGGGTGGGCTCGTTGAAGAGCTTTCGTGAGTTCGTGGTGGGGCTGACCTCGTTCATCAAACATCAAGAGGTGACGGGGCTGTTCACGTCGACGACGCCGACGCTGATGGGCGGCACCTCCATCACCGAGGCGCACGTGTCGACCATCACCGACAGCATCATTCTGCTCAGGTACGTCGAGATTTACGGCGAGATGCGGCGCGGCCTCACGGTGCTGAAGATGCGCGGCTCGAAGCACGTGAAAGAGATTCGCGAGTTCAACATCGACGAGACCGGCATGCACATCGGCAAGGCGTTCAGGAACGTGAGCGGCATTCTCGGCGGGTTCACGACGCAGCTCGCCCAGAGTGAGGTCGAGCGCATCGGCAAGCTGTTCGAGTAGAGGGCGCAGCGCCCGCGAATGCGGCTGCCGAACAGCAGTACCGTTCGGCGGCCAGATGAGCAGCGGAGCCCGACCCGGAAAATACGGCCCCCGCCCGTTACCAATCAGAAACGCTTCACCCGGGCTTGCATGTGGGTGCCCTCGCGATGAGGAAGTTCTCTCGGTATGCGCGCCCCGGACAAGACCTCGAAGCGGCTGGCTCGGCACAAGAGCAGGGTCCTCGAGCTCCTCCAGCAGCGCATGCCGTCGTCTCAGGCGAGGCACGAGCCGCTGCTCGAGCACGTGGTGCTGTCGCTCGAGGGCGCTCCGCTGGGCACGCAGTCGTTCGCGGCGGGCCACGACGCGCTCGAGTGCCTGCGGGCGGTGGTGGTGCTCGAAGACATTCTGTTCGAGGTGCTGGAGCAGGAAGAGCCGCTGACGCCAGAAGAGCGGTCGGGGTTGCGCACGGCGTGCTGCGCGCTGCGTGACGCGGCGCTCGAGCTGGTGCAGTCGCGTGAAGAGCAGCTGCGCGGCGCGGCGGTGAAGAGCGAAGAGCGGTACCTGACGGTCACGCGCACGACGGGCTTCGCGGTGTGGGACTGGGACCTGAAAGACGCGAAGCTCCACTGGAGCTACAGCGTCGAGTCGCTGCTCGGTCACCCCATCGACGCGCTGTCGAGTCTGGTGGCGTGGCTCGACTACGTGCACGCGGCAGACCGCGATCGCGTCGAGAGCGGCCTGCGAGAGGCGCTCGAGGGAGGCCGCTCGAGCTGGTCAGACTCGTTCAGGTTCCTCCGGCGCGACGGCACGTATTCGACGGTGCTCGCGCGCGGGTGGATTCTGCACGACGCCGCAGGCTCGGCGACCCGGGTGGTGGGCGGCCTGAACGACGTCACCGAGCAGCGGCGCCTCGAGCGCGAGCTGAAGCAGCAGCAGCTGCTGACGCAGGCGGTGGCCGAAAACGCGGCGTCGTGCCTGTTCATGGTCGATGCCGGCGGCGTGACGACGTACCTGAACCCGGCGGCGTCGGCGGTGACGGGCTATCGGCTCGAAGACCTGCGCGGCAAGCTGCTGCACGACGTGCTGCACCCGAAGTACCCCGACGGCTCACAGTTCCCCGTCGAGGCCTGCGAGGTGCATCGGCCGAAGGCGTCGGCGCGCGACCACGAGTGTGTGTTCTTGCGCAGCGACGGCACCGAGTTTTCGGTCTCGTGCTCGGTGATGCCGCTCTCGACCGGTGAGGTCGGCGCCGTCATCGAGTTTCGCGACATCACGCGGCAGAAGGCGCAGCACCAGCAGCTCGTCGACGCGGTGCAGGGGCGAGACGAGTTTCTCGCGGTGGCGTCGCACGAGCTGCGCACGCCGCTCACGGCGCTGCAGCTGCAGCTGCAGCTCGTGACGCACGGGCCGCTGGCCGAGACGCTCGACGAGCGGGTGAAGGGCCGGCTGGGCCGCGCAGAGCAGAGCCTGGGGCGGCTGGTCGAGCTGGTGAACGAGCTGCTCGACGTGTCGAAGCTGCGGGCCGGGCGCATCGACCTCGAGCCGAAGCTGATCGACGGCGCGGCCGTGGTGCGCGAGGTGGTGCAGCGGCTGACGCCTTCGCTCAGAGACGTGGGCAGCGAGCTGGCGCTGAACGTGCCCGAGCGGTCGGAGGGCCATTGGGACAGGACGCGCTTCGACCAGGTCTTCACGAACCTCTACTCGAACGCCATCAAGTACGGTGACGGCAAGCCGATCGAGGTCGAGGTGACGGGCGACGACGGGTGGCTCGTGCTGTCGGTGCGAGACCACGGCATCGGCATCGCGCTGGCCGACCAGGCGCGCATCTTCGAGCGCTTCGAGCGCGCCGTGTCTGAGCGTCACTACGGAGGCTTCGGCCTCGGCTTGTGGATCGTGAAGCGCATCGTCGGGGCGATGGGCGGCACCATCAAGGTCGAGAGCACGCCGGGCGACGGCTCGCGCTTCGAGGTGCGCCTGCCGCGCCGCCACGGGGTGGCGCCATGAGCTGGGTGCTCGTGGTCGACGACAACGAGGCGATTCGCGATTGCCTGGTGGGCCTGCTCGAAGACCTGGGCGTCGGCGCGATGGAGGCGAAAGACGGGGTCGAGGCCGTCGCGCACCTGCGCAAGGCGAGCACGCCGCCGATGTTGGTGCTGCTCGACCTGATGATGCCGCGCATGAACGGGTGGCAGTTTCTCGACCTGCGATCGCGAGAGCCGGCGTTGGCGGCGGTGCCCGTCGCGGTGATGACGGCGATGAAAGACATGACGATTCACCAGTTCGACGTGCTGAAGGTGCTCGAGAAGCCCATCGAGTACGACACGCTGCGTGCGCTGGTCGAGAGAGCGATGCCGCGGCACCCGGCGGCCGTTACGTAGAGCGGTGATGGCTCATCGCCCGGTGCTCATCGCCGTCGACATCGGCGGCACCAAGACGGCCCTGATGGCTGCCGACGCGCAGACCCACGAGCCGCTCGCCATGGAGCGCTTCAAGACCGACCTGAAGGCCTCGCCCGAAGAGACGGCGCAGCGGCTGCACCGGCACGCGACCGAGATGTTGCAGCGCGAGCACCTCGGCAAAGGCCGCATTCTGGCGGTGGGCGCGGCGGTGCCGGGGCAGGTCGACCACGGCGGCACCATTCTGGTGGCGGGCAAGCTGGGCTGGCAGGACGCTCCGTTTCGAGAGCAGCTCGAGAAGGTGTTCGGGGTGCCGGCGTTCGTCGAGCACGACGCGAACTCGGCGGCGCTCGGCGAGCGGTGGAAGGGGCACACGACCCAAATCGACGACTTCGTGTTTCTCGCGTTGGGCACGGGCGTCGGGGCGGGGCTGTTTCTCGGCGGGCGGCTGCACCGCGGCTACCATCACGCGGCCGGTGAGGTCGGCAACATGTTGCTGGGCCGCAAAGACCTGAAGAAGCCGCCGGGCGAAGACTCGCTCGACAAACACGTGGGGTCGCCGGCCATCAAAGAGCGGGCGGGCGCGCCCGACCACGTGCCGGCGAAAGAGGTGCTCGAAGACCCCGACGCGGCGAAGGTGGCCGAGCGGGTGGCCGACGAGGTGGCGGCGGCCATCATCAACATCTGCTCGGTGGTCGACCCGCAGCTGGTGGTGCTGGGTGGCGGCACGGCGACCGACGCGCTGCTGACGCGGGTTCGATACCGGGTGAAAGAAGAGCTGATGTGGAAGCCCGAGCTGTTGCGGTCGGCGCTCGGTGAAGAGGCGCAGCTGTACGGTGCGATGTTCGGCGCGCTCGGGGTGATGGGCCGAAAGGAGGCCGCATGAGCTTTCGTGCACTCGCCGTCGACTACGACGGCACGCTGGCGTGGCACGGTGAGGTCGACGAGCCGACGCTCGCCGCGCTGCGAAAGGCGAAAGACGCGGGGCTGAAGCTGCTCATGGTGACGGGGCGCGAGATGCCCGAGCTGAGAGACGTGTTCCCGGGTCACACCATCTTCGACCTCATCGTGGGTGAAAACGGCGCGCTCTTGTACGAGCCGGTGAAAGAGGCGTACCACCTGCTGGCGCCGAAGCCGCCCGACCGCTTCTTTCAGATGTTGACGGCGCGTGGCGTGAAGCCCATCTCGCAGGGCAGCGTGGTGGTGGCGACGTGGGAGCCGCACCAGCACACGGTGCTGCGCACGATTCACGACCTGGGGCTCGAGCTCGACATCATCTTCAACAAGGGGGCGGTGATGGTGCTGCCGACCGGTGTGAACAAGGGCACGGGGCTGCACGCGGCGGCGAAGTGGCTGGGCATCGACGCGAGTGAGGTGGCGGGGGCGGGCGACGCCGAGAACGACCACTCGTTCGCGCACGCGACCGGGTTCTTCGCGGCGGTGGCGAACGCGATTCCCAGCTTGAAAGAGCGGGCCGACTGGGTGACGCCGTCGGACCATGGGGCGGGGGTGGCGGAGCTGATCGACCGGCTGGTGTCGGGGGAGCTCGACCGGGTCACTCCCAGACGAGCTCGCACACCGTCGCTGGATCACCAGCCCACGACCGGCCGGTGAACTTCGACTCGACCGACTTCGCGCCCGACAGCTCGAGCAGCCGAATGAAGAAGCCCATCGTCTGAAACGACGCGGCCTCTTCGGCGACGGGGCCCATCTGGTAGGCGATTTGAAGCTGCGCGTCGGAGTCGCTCACGCCCAGCACCTCGAGCGCCGAGAAGTCGAAGAAGCTCTGCCTCAAGACCTGAAACCGCATGATGCTCTCGCGCGGGTCGCCCTTCGCGAGCAGCGTCGGGTGCGTCTCGGCGAGCCAGTCGACCGACGCGGCGCCGAACGCCTTCACGGTCTCGAGCTCGCCCTGCGCGATGACCTCGAGAATGGCGAGGCCCATGCGCTCGAACGTCGACATCGGGTACCAGCCGTCGGGCGTGATGCGCGCGGTGAGGTACGGCAGGTCTTGCGGGCCGAAGTACTTCGCCCAGTCGACGTCTTTGCGCGTTCGCAGCATGCGCACGTAGTCGACGAACAACGTGCCCATGACGTTGCGGCTCAATTCGCTGACGAGTGTAACCCTATTGAAGCTCGCCGGGCGCCTACGTCATCTGCAGGGTCGTGTGTGGGTCTGAGTCCCACGAGGCGCTGGTGAGCGCGTGCTCGACTTCGGCGGCGCCGCAGTGCTGGAGGAGGCGGGTGAGGAAACCGACGGTCTGGTAGGCAGCCCCGGCTTCGGCGGGCTGCGAGAGGCCGTGCGAGATGCGCAGCTGGAGGTCGGTGTCGCTGATGCCGCGCACCTCGATCGACGCGCTCGTAGGTCTCGAGCGGGTACCAGGCGTCGTGCGTGACGCGCCACCGCGGAGGCAGGTGA
Organism: Myxococcaceae bacterium; assembly: GCA_016793725.1. Taxonomy (GTDB): domain Bacteria; phylum Myxococcota; class Myxococcia; order Myxococcales; family Myxococcaceae; genus Xiheicaenimonas; species Xiheicaenimonas phototrophica. The sequence continues at coordinate 16,295 of JAEUJP010000439.1, forward strand.
GCTCCCGCTCGGCGAGCATTCGGACCGAGTCGGCGAACAACGTCCCCATCACGTTGCGGGTGGGCATGGTGAGGGCGATGAAACGCAGAGCTGCCCGCTCGCGCGCAAAACGGGTTACCGCGGCGAAACACGCTCGAGCGTTACCGGGGCGTAACCGCGCTCTTGATCAGGGACGAAGTCGCTCGACGCGAAGCCCATCGATGCGGTCGAAGTCGGAGTCGAACGTGAGCAGCACAGCGCCTTCGGTGATGGCCGTGGCTGCGATCCACAAGTCGTTGGTGGGAATGGGCCGGCCCTTCGTGCGCAGCTTTGCGAAGAGCTCGCCGTAGACGTCTGCGACCTCGCGTGTGGCGGGCACGAGCCTCACGAACTCTTCCGAGAGGAAGGCGTCGAGCACCACCTCATTCTCGCGACGGCGTGAGCCCACGGCGAAACCGGCGAGCAGCTCACCGACGACGATGACGGGAATCACGACCTCGGCCGCCGTCGCGATGCGTGAGCCAGCCAGCGCGTGGCCGCGGCGAAACTGCGCGTAGGCGGTGGTGTCGAGCGCGACGCTACCGCCAGAGGTCTTCATCGATGGTCCGCTGTGACCGGAGCGCTTCGTTGAAGGCGTCGAGCTCGTCTTCTGACCACGTGACGTAGCGCTTGAGCCGCTCAGCGCGCTGGCTGAGACCGACCGCGCGCTCGAGCACTTCCACGATCAGCGTGTTCACGCTCTTGCCGTCACGGTGCGCACGCGCCTTCAGCCGCTTCGCGAGCTCGGGCGAGTCGTGACGAATCGTGATCTGCCTGCTCATGGCAGTGACATTAAAAATGCGATCCGGTGCTGTCAAACCGACGAAGAGGAGGCAGGCGGCGACTGCCCCTCATTGCAGTCGCCGCCGCCGGAATTTGTCTCTCACTTCTCTCTCTCTCGACGAGACAGAGCATGAGCAAGGGCGATGCCGGGGTAGGGCCATGTGGATTCGACCACCTGGCGCGGCACGCCGGCGGTCTGTCACGTGACTTCAGCCCGCGTCTTTGGCGACAGGCGCCGGCGGCTCGCCGATGTCGACGTGACTCAAGTCATCGTCTTTGGCGAACTCGCGCGCGAGCTCGGGCAGCTTCTTCGGGTCAATCTTCGGCATCAACATCAGAAACCCCGCCTGCGCCCGCGCCTTCATCTTCGCGTCGCCGAGCTTGTCGAAGCAGAGGTACAGCGCGAGGTGCACCTCGGGGTCGAACGGGTTCACGGCGAGCGCATCGAGGTACGCGTCGCGCGCCTTCGTGAAGTCGGCCTTGCGCAGCAAGATGCGGCCGAGGTGCACGCTGGTGGGGCCGCTTCCCGGGTGCATCGTCAGCGAGCCGCGCAGCACCTTCTCGGCCTCGTCGTACCGCTTCAGCTCGAGCAGCGTCAGCGCGTACTTGTTCGAGATGCTCTCGTAGCGGTCTTTCACCACGTTCCACGCGAGCTGGAAGTGTTCGGCCGCCGCCTTGCCGCGGTTGTGCTCGCGCATCAGCTCGCCCAGGTGCGCCCAGCGGCGCGCGTCGACCTCTTCGACCTCTTTGAAGTCGCCGAACGAGACGTCTCTCTTCTTCTTCTTCTCGTCTTTCTTCTCGCCGTCGCCGGCGACGAGCTCATCTGTGCGCTCTTTCTGTGAGCGGGGAATGAGCTCTTTCGGGAAGGGCTGCTTCTTCACGTGCGCGAGCCACGCCTTCTCGAACTGGGGAAACGGCGCCTTGTAGACGAACGCGACCGACTTCTGGTCGCTCTCGCCGGTGGCCATCTGCTGCAGGAGCTCCTTCAGGCCCTTGCTGCCCTCGCGCTGAAACAGCAGGTCGACCGCGAAGTACACCTCGGCGAACGCCGTCGCCGCGTCTTCGGCCGTGGGCAACAGCGCCATCGACGGGTGCATCTTCTCGAACGGCACCAGCGTGTTCGCGCGCACGCGCGAGCCGAGCAGGGCGAGCGTCGACGGCGTCATCGCCGCGCCGTACGGCCCGCGCCACCGCGACTCGAGGTACTTCGCGAGGCCCTCGTGCAGCCAGATGGGCACCGTGTTTCGGCTCACGTTGCTCACCGCGTAGTGCACGTACTCGTGCGACACCGTGTCGAGCCAGTCGTAGCCGTGCACCAGCGCCTTCGGGCTCGTCACCATCAGCTTGTTGAACTTGCAGATGGCGATGGTGCCCGTGTCTTGAATCTGCTTCTTCGTCAGCGTCGAGACGGCGGCGAGCTCGCGCGCGTTCGAGACGATCTCGATGCGCACCTTGCCCTTGGCCCTGAAGCCGAGGTCGGCCTCCATCGCCTTCGCCATCGACTCGATGGCGTCGAGCGCCCACGGCGCCAGCACCGCGTCTTTGCCCGGCGGGTACGTGAAGATGAAGTGGTCGCTCTCTTGCCGCTCGTACTTCTCGGTGATGCGCGCCGTGTCTTTCACCAGCCGCAGCCACGAGCCCGGCTTGTCGCGCACGCCCGCTGCCTCGAGCTCTTTGATGGCATCGGCGTAGCGGCCCTCTTCGAAGAGCACCCGCCCGCGGAAGTAGCGCACCGGCTCGGCGTCTTTCGGCGCCACCTTCTCGGCGGCCTCGAGCTCGCGGCGCGCGCCGTCGATGTCCCAGTCGTTGAGCATCTGCTCGACGTTCTGCAGCCGGGCCTTCGCTTCACCCTTGAGCGCGGCGGCGTCTTCGAGCTGCTGCTCTTCGTCGGCGAAGGCGGGGAGGGCGAAGAGGCCGAGGAGCAGAAGGGGACAGGCAACTTTTCCGAACGCGCGCTGCGGCGAACGTCGGCTGCTGCGGTCGGAAAAGTAGCCACTCCCCAAGTAGCCAGTCCCCGACGTCACTTCACGAGCTCCTCGTAGTAGCGCTTCACCTGGTCTTTGTAGCGCTCGGGCGCGCCTTGCTTCATCGCGTCCATCACGTCTTTGCGCAGCTCGCGCGGCGCCCGCGACGGGTCTTCGTCGGGTATCTCGACCTTCTCGTGCTTGCTGCTCTGGCTCGGCCGGCGGCCGATCGGCATCGGCATGCGCCGCTTGCCCGGGCTCTGCTGCTGCATCGACTGCTGCAGCCCTTTGAGCGCCTCGAGCGCGCCCTGCTGCTCGGCGTAGCCCTTGCCCGGCTCCTTGCCGCCGAGGCGCTGGGTCGCCTGGTCCATGCTCTGGCGCGCCCGCTCGAGCTGCTGTTCGGTCTCACCGTCGAACACCGGCGCGCGCTGCTGAATCTCGTCCATCTGCTGCTGCAGCGACTGCGCCCGCTTCTCGAGCTGCCGCTGCGACTGCGACTGGCCCTCGAGCTGCTGCTTGTCGCTCTCTGACAGCTGCTGCGACCCTTGAGGGAACAGCGACTCGAGCTGCCGCTCGATGTTGTCGGCCTTCTGCGCATCGCCGCGCAGCTTCTCGGCCAGCTGCTGGCTCTTCTTGCGCACGTCGGGCGGGTTGCCGAACAGCTCGTCTTGCCGCCGCTGCCCGTCACCCTGCTCGTAGAGCTGCTGCGTCTGCTCGGCCAGGTCGCGCGCCGCCTCGGCCGCGAGGTCGAAGTCGTCGGCCTTCAATGCGCTCTCGAGGTGCGAGAGGTCTTGCAGCGCCGCCTCACGCGGCTTCTCGGCGCGCGAGCTCATCATGTCTGAGTCGAGCGACTGCAGCGATGCTTTCAGCGCCTGCGCCTGCTCGAGCACGCGCTGCTTCACCTCTTCACCGCGGCGCGCGAGCTGCTCTTTCATCGCCTGGCGGCTCTTGTCGCGCATCGCCCGGGTCTTTTCGCTGAGCTGCTCCTGCTCTTTCGTGACCTGGTCGAGGTTCTTCTGGAACTCGTCGAACTTCTTCGCGAGCTCGGGGTCCTGGTTCTGCTCCGACTGGTCTTCGGCGGCCTCGAGGTCGCTGAGCATGTCGTCCATCTGCATCGACATCTCTTGCAGCTTCGCCATGGCCTCTTCGAGCTTGCCCTCGCGCACGAGCTTCTCGATTTCGTCGAGCTGGTTGCCGCTCGAGTCTTCGGCCATCTCTTTGAGCGCCTCGGAGTTCATGAACTCGTCACGAATGCCCTGCGCCAGCTCGGCCATGCGCTGGCTCAGCTGATCCATTCGTTCGCGCAGCGCCGAAATCTGGTCGAGCAGCTTCTGCTTGTCGGCGTCGTTCGGCGACTGCTTCATCTTCTCGAGCAGCTCGGCGAGCTCGCGGCGGTCTTTCTTCAGCTGCTCGGCCAGCTCTTTCAGGTCTTTCATCTTCACGCGGTCGAGCAGCGACTCGAGGTACAGCACGCTCTGCTCGGTCGATTTGATCTCTTGCGAAATCACCCGCGAGAGCTGCTGCGAGAACTGCTTCGTCTGCGTGCTCTTCGACAGCCGAATGTACTGCGTGCGCGCGAGCGTGCTCTGGCTCACGTCGCGCTGCAGCGCCCCGCCCGCGTTCTGCAGGCCCGTGATCAGCTCGGTCGGCGCGTCGCGCTCTTTGGCGAGCTCTTGCGCGAGGTGGCTCGAGTCGAGCCCGAGCTGGTTGCCCTGCGCGTCGATGACCGCGTTGCCCGCGATGAGGGTCGGGGTCTTGTCAGGGGCGCGGTCTTGCGACTCCATGCGGTCGGCGAGGTGCAGCACGTAGCGCTCCCACAGGGCCTCGGCCTTCTTCAGCGCGTCGCGGCGGTGCTCGCTCGCGCTGTACAGCTTCAGCGTCTGCGTGCGCGACACGCCCGACTTCTTGCCCGACACCTCGTCGTTGTCGGTGCCCTTCACGTAGTACTCGACGCGCTGGCCCGGCACGAGGTGCAGGGCGCCGATGTCCCACCGGTATTCGCCGCGGGTGCTGCGGCCGTCGTCGTGCTGCAGCGGCACCGCCACCTCGTTGCCCTGCGCGCGGTAGACGAGCTCGAGCTGCGAGAGCCCATAGTCGTCGCTGGCCTCGTACTTCACCGTGACGCTCTGCTTGTCGTTGTCGACCTCGAGCTGGTCTGCCGGCGCCGACAGGCTCACCGTCGGCGGCGCATCGGCCTCGACCCGCACCGGCACGTCGGGCCCCTCGGCCTCGACCGCGCGGCCGTCGAGAAACACGAAGTGATAGTGCGTCGCCTTGTCGACCACGAAGCTGCCCTCGAGGTCGCGCCGCCCGTTCAGCTTCAGCGGCAGCTGCTTGCCGTCGACCTCGATGGCCGCCGCCTCGATGTCGCGGTCGGCGCGCGTCTTCAAGACCACCTCGGTGCCGGCCGGCGCCGTGACTTCGCCGTTGGTGCCGGCCACGGTGCGCGACTGCAGGCCCGTGTACGCGGGGTAGCGGTAGGTGAGCTCGACGTCGCCGGTGATGGGCTCACGAATCGTGGCGGCCTGCGGCGTCGAGCTGAACGCGAGCTCGAGCCCCGCACGAATGCGGTAGCGCTGCGTGACGCCGAGCGCGGCGCAGACGACGAGCGACACGGCGAGCACGACGCCGGCGCGGCGCACCTGCGAGCGGTCGACGGCGGCGAGGGGGTTCGCGACGGCCGACTTCGCGTCGAGCTGCCTCAAGAACGCGCGGGCGAGCTCGGGGCTGAAGTCTTGGCGCTGGCCGAGGGCCTTCGCGAGCTCGACGGCCGCGAGCACGTCGAGCCCGAGCTCGGGCATGGCGCGGCTGACGAGCAGGGCGGTGCGCGACTTGTTGCCGGCGGCCTGCCGCCACAGCACGACCCCGCAGTACACGAACACGGCGAGGCCGGCGGGCAACGCGCCGAGGAAGAGCAGGCGGCCGAGCGCGGGCACGCGGGTGCTGAGCACGGCGCCGAAGATGAACAGGGGGAAGGTGGCGGCGGCGCCGAGCAGGGCGCCCTGGAGCCAGAGGGCCCGGCGCTGGGCGGCGCGAACCCGATCGAGGAGCCGATCGGTATGGGTGGCTTCTTCGCGCGGCGCCGGAGGGGGCGGCGGGGTTGTAGGTACGGGCTCGAGCACCGGAAAACACCAATATAGAGGTGTCGCCGCTACAACGCTCGGCCTGTAAAAAACGCTCCCTTGGGGCACCTGGCGCTGCGCATGAAGCGCAATCGACAGGGCACGAAGCGCAATCGACTTCTCAACGGAAACCGGCGGTTGGGCGCGTTCGATGACTGTTTCAGGAGCCCTCACACATGCCCAACCTCACCATCGGTTCGCGCGGCCAAGACGTTCGTAACCTCCAGACGCAGCTCGAAGCGGCCGGCTACGAGCTCGGCGACATCGACGGCATCTTCGGCCGGCGCACGGCGGCGGCGGTTCGGGCGTTTCAGCAGGCGCAGGGCATTCGGGTCGACGGCATCGCGGGCACCGAGACGGCCGGCAAGCTGCGCAACGTGGGCGACACGTTCGAGGGCGGCAACACGACGCCGGTGAACCCGGCGCGCGTGAAGTCGCCGGCCGAAATTCGCCAGCTGAACAACACGCGGGTCGACACGCAGCTGCCTGATCGCGGCTACGGCTTTCAGGGCTACTACTCGGGCAGCAAGCGCTGGGGCACCGAGCGCACCATCGAGACGATTCGTACGGCGGCGGCGCGGTACCACGAGGCGACCGGTCAGACGATGCGCGTCGGCGACATCAGCCTGCGCGGCGGCGGCGACATCGACGGGCACGCGAGCCACGAGACGGGCCGCAACGTCGACATCGACATGGCGTTCAGCGACGGCCGCACCGACATCGAGCGCAACCGCAACAGCGTGAACGCGACGTGGCGCAGCCCGCACTACGACCGCGCCGCGACGCGCCGCATGATTCAGGAAATCAAGCGCGTGAACCCGAACATCGTGGTTCTGTTCAACGACCCCGTGCTGGTGCGCGAAGGCCTGACTCGCGCGTACCCGAACCACGACAACCACCTGCACCTGCAGAACATGAACTGAAGCTCCTCCCGGCTTCGGTCACGAAGGGCCCCGGCAACCCCTGCTCGACGGGGGGCTGCTGGGGCCTGGTGTTTTTCGGGCTCAGAACACCGCTTCGATGCCGGCGGTCAGTGTGACGTCGGTGTTCACGCGCTGCGGCGCGGGCGGCGGGGCCACCTGCGGCGGCTTCGAGTCGTAGTTGACGACGACGGCGGCCGTGAGCGCGAGGTTCTCGGTGATGCGCGACGAGAGCTTGGTGGTGCTGTTCATGAGCAGGCGGCCGGCGTCGGGCTGAATCACGTAGGGGATGAACTCGATGTCTTCCGAAAACCGCACCCACTTGTTGAACCCCCAGCGAAACGCGAGCGCGCCGCGCGGCGCGAGAATCGGCACGCCGTAGTCGGGCACCGCCGTCTGAACGGGGAAGTACTGGAAGCGGGTCTCGTAACCAGCGCGGATGCCGAGGTCGAGCTTGAGGAACAGCTTCTCGAGGTCGCCCTCCTTCAGGTCGAAGAAGCGCAGACCGACGCCGGCCTCGCCGATGGAGCGGCTCTCGATGTTCTTCACGTGGTCGAACTCGCTGCCGGCAATCAAGAAGGCCGAGGCGAACCCCGAGCCGAACGAGCGCTCACCGCGCACCGTGCCGCCTGCCTTGCGCGCCGTCGTCGCAGCCTGCGTCGCCGGGTCGTTCGCCGTCGCGTTCGCGAGGCCGTAGGCGCCCCAGAGGCGAATGCCGAGCGTCCACTTTTCCCACCTGCGGTCGGCCGAGACGTTCGACGTCAGCACGAGGCTCTGTGTGTTGCCCGTGATGTACGTGAGGCCGATGCCGGCCGACCCGTTCCACACGTCGGCCGGAGGCGGCGCCGCGGGCGCGGCCGCTTCTGCCGGAGGAGCCGGCGCGACGCTCGCGGCGAGGCGCTCGGCCGCGAGGGCGGCTCGTTCTGCCGCCAGCGCCGCTTTTTCGGCGGCGAGGGCGGCGCGTTCTTCGGGGGTCGCAGCAGGGGTCGGCGCGGCAGCAGCCGCATCGGCCTGGGTCAACAACGTGGCGCAGATGAGAGCGAACATGGCGCCGCCGCCTACTTCCACGCGCGCCAACAAGCACGCGAAATCGTTGAGCACCATGGGTCACTTTGACCCCCCCCGCGCGGTCGTGAGAGCTGAAGCGCGGGCTCTGGTAAGGGGAGCCGCATGCTCCTTCGGCTCGCCCTGATTGCCGTCGTGCTGCTGTCGCTGGCGGGCTGTCGCAGCCGCATCATCAGCCAGGTGCGCGCGCGCGCGTCGTTCGAGCTCAACTGCCCCGAAGACCAGGTGGCGGTCGCCGACTTCGGCAACCAGCTCGGCGCGAAGGGGTGCGGGCGCGCGATGAAGTGCTCCGACGTGCCGTTCGCGGGGCTCTTGTGCCAGGAGGCGCCAGCGGCGGCCGAGCCCGTGCGCGACGCGGCCGATGCAGGCACGGCGGCTCCGGCGTCGCTCTAGCCGAAACGAGTCACCCGTTGTTGCGGCGGCACGAGCCTGCGGGGTGCACGTGCAGCTTCGCGGGGGCGCTCGAGGCCTGGCCGTCGAAGACGACGTACTCGAACGAGAAGACCTCGTCGTCGAGGCGCTCTTCGGCGTAGTAGACGAACTCGCCCGACTTCTCGTCGAGCTTCACGCGGCCCTTGGCCGGCTCGCTCACCAGCCGGTACATCAGCGCGCGGCTCTCGCGGTCGAACCCATGCAGCCTGCCCGACACGGTGCCGAGGCAGGGCGCGGTGATGTGGTCTTCTTCGGCGACCGGCGGGTCGTTCACCGCGGTGACCTTCAGCGAGACCTGGCCCTCGGCGACCGCGCCCTTCTCGTCTCGCGCGTGAAAGTAGAACGTGTCTTCGCCCGACCAGTTCGACTTCGGCTCGTACGCGTAGACGCCCTTCACCGCGTCGATGATTTTGACGGTGCCATGCGCGGGCTGCCTCGAGACCGAATACGAGACCGCGTCGAGGTCGACGTCGTACGCCGACAATACGCCGCGCATCAGCGTGTCTTCGTCGGTCGCGAGCCTGCCCGGCTTCGCCTCGGGCGCATCGTTCACCGGCGCGACGTTCACGTGCACCCGCGCCGGCTTCGACGTCGTCTTCCCGTCGCTCGCCGTCGCGACGAAGCTCATCGCGCCGTACTGGTTCGCGCCCGGCGCGAACGTGACGCGGCCCTGCCCGTCGACCATCGCCGGCGGGCTCACCGACCACGTCAGCGGGTCGCCGTCGACGTCGAAGCCCTGCAGCACGCCCAAGGCCGGCTCGTCTTCGCGCGTGAAGAGGTGCAGGTCGGCCACCACCGGCGCGTCGTTCACCGGCTCGACGTGCAGCTTCACCTGGCCCTGCACGACGCTCTTGCCGTCAGACACGTCGAACGTGAAGGTGTCGTCGCCGTGCGCGTCGGGTGCCGGCTGAAACCTGAAGCTGCTGCCCGACGCCCACACCGCGCCGAGCTTCGGCTGCGAGAGCAGGCGGTACGTGAGCGCGTCGCCGTCGACGTCGCCGCCCGGCAGCAGCGCCTCGGCCGCCGTGTCTTCGTTCGCCGTCACCGTCAGCGCCGACACGAACGGCTTGTCGTCGACCGGAGCGAGCGTCACCGCGACCTCGATGCCCGCGGCCGCCGCGCCGTCGCTCACGCTGAGCGTGAAGGTGTCGGGCCCGTGATAGTCGCGCGCAGGCACGAACGTCACGGCGCCGGTCTTCGCGTCGACCTTCGCCTCGCCGTGGGCAGGCGCCTTCGCGACCGACCAGCGCAGCGCGTCGCCGTCGACGTCGGTCGCCGAGGCCGCGCCGTAGGCGTGCTCGTCTTCGTTGCTCGACAGCGAGAGCGGCTGCGCCACCGGCGCGTCGTTCACCGACGACACCGCGAGGCGCACCACCGACTCGGTCGTGACCTTGCCGTCGCTGACCCGCACCGTGAAGCTGTCGGAGCCGTGGTAGTTCACGCCCGGCAGGTACACGAACGCGCCGGTCTCTGCCGACAGCGTGAGCTCGCCGTGCGCGACGTCGCGGCCCTTGGCGTACGCGAGCCGGTCGCCGTCGACGTCGGTGGCGACGACCTGGCCCTCGAGCTTCGCGTCTTCTTCGAGCGTCAGCGCGGCCGGCTTCACGACCGGCGCGTCGTTGACGGCCGTGACCGTCACGGGCACCACGACGGGCGTCGCGGCGGTGCCGTCGCCGACCTCGAGCGTGAACGTGTCGGCGCCGTGGTAGTCGGGCGCGGGCTGGTAGGTGGCCGCGCCGCTGCGCGCGTCGACGCTCACCTGGCCGTGGCCGGCGGGCTGCGCGACGCGCCACACGAGCACGTCGCCGTCGATGTCGCTCGCCTTGCCGTGCGTGGCGGCGGGCTCGTCTTCGCGCGTGGTGATGCCAGGCGCCGAGGCGATGGGCGCGTCGTTGACCGCGGCGACGCTCAGCGTGAGCTTCGCGGTGACCTTCAACCTGCCGTCGCTGACGTCGACGGTGAAGGCGTCTTCGCCGTGAAAGTCGCGCGCAGCGGTGAAGGTGTACGCGCCGCTCTGCTCGTCGAGCGAGAGGTCGCCGTGCTTCGGCTTCGAGACCAGCTTGTAGGTGAGGGCGTCGCCGTCGGCGTCGGTCGCGAGCACCTGGCCCTTGCACGGCTCGTCTTCGCGGCACGCCTGGGTGGCGGCGCGCGAGAGCGGCGCGTCGTTCAGCGGCGTGACCTTCACCGAGACGTCGGCGGTGGTGCTGAGCGCTCCGTCGCTGACCTCGACGGTGAACGTGTCGTCGCCGTGCCAGTCGGCGGCCGGGCGGTAGGTGACGGTGCCCTTCGTGTCGGTGAGCGCCGAGCCATGCTGCGGCGGCGTCGCGATGCGCCAGGTGAGAATGTCGCGGTCGACGTCGCTCGCCTTGACCTGACCCTTCACCACGCCGTCTTCGTTCACGCCGAGCTGCAGCGGGCTGGCGGTCGGCGCGTCGTTCTCGGCCGCGACGTGCAGGGTCACCTTCGCGCGCGCCGACTGCTTGCCCGAGCTGACCCGCACCGTGAAGGTGTCGTCGCCGGTGTAGTTCGCGGTCGGCTTGTACGTGAACGCGCCGGTGGCGGCGTCGATGACGGCCTCGCCGTGCTTCGGCTTGTTCTCGAGCTTCGCCTCGAGCGTCTCCTCGGGGCGCGCGGTGGCGACCTGGCCGCTCAGCTGGTGGTCTTCGCTGCCCGTCAGCTCGAGGTTGCGCACGATGGGCGCGGCCAGCGCCGCGTTGCCCAAGGTCAGCAACAGACCAGCAGTCAGAAACGACCCGGCTCGGCTCGACTGGGAGGGGCTCATGGCGTGAGCGCAGTGCAAGGCACGGGCGCAGCGGGCGCAGCACGGGGCGCAGCACGGGGCGCAGCACGGGGCGCAGCACGGGGACAGGCATCTTTTCCGCTCGGGCTCAGCGCCGGCTTCGAGCTGTTCGGCGGCGGAAAAGCAGCCTGTCCCCTATTCCATCTGGGTGCTCACGATCGGGTGCTGCTCGCGCGTCTGCCATGCGACATCGGGCCACCAGCGCTCGTTCGGCGGCGGCGCGCCCGGCTCGACGCTCTGGCCGGGCTTCGGCGTCACGATGTTCACGTTCTGCAGCGTCGCCTCGGCGAGCGCGCGCTCGATGGGCTCCGTCCACCCGTGCATCGCGAGCGTGAACAGCCCCCAGTGAATGGGAAAAAACGTCTGCGCCCGCACCAGCTGCGAGGCCTTCACCGCCTGCTCGGGGCCGATGTGCCAGTCGGGCCACGCGCGGTGGTACTGCCCAATCTCGACCATCGCGACGTCGAACGGCCCGTACTTCTCGCCGATGTCGCGCATCGCGGGGAACAGGCCGGTGTCGCCCGAGTACCAGACGCGGTGTGCAGGGCCGATGAGAGACCAGCTCGTCCACAACGTCGCGCCCTGGTCGAGCACCTGGCGGCCCGACGCGTGACGCGACGGCGTCGAGACCACGCGCAGCGGCCCGAGCGTCGCCTCTTCCCACCAGTCGAGCTCGGTGATGTCGGCCGCGGGTATGCCCCAGTATTCGAGGTGCGCGGCGACGCCGAGCGCCACGAAGAAGCGGGCGCCCTTCAGCTGCTTCACCGTGGCTTCGTCGAGGTGGTCGTAGTGGTCGTGCGAGATGATGACGGCGTCGACCTTCGGCAGCTCGGCGAGCGGTATGAGCGGCGCGTACCAGCGCGTCGGGCCGATGAACGAATACGGCGACGCGCGCTCGCTGAAGACGGGGTCGGTGAGCACCTTCACGCCGTCGAGCTCGATGAGCGTCGTCGAGTGGCCGAACCACGTGATGCGCAGGCCGGTGGGCGGCGGCGTCTGAAAGCGCGCGGCGTCGCCCTGCACGGTCGGCACCTCGGCCTCTGGTGAGGCGACCGGGCTCACGTCGAGGAAGCCGACGAGCGAGCCCCAGGCGTCGTTGTGCAGCGGCTGTGGGTTCTCGAAGTGTGAGCCCTGCCACTGCTTCGAGCGGCGCATGCGCGCCAGGCGCTCGCCCGTGGCGCCGTGACCGAAGGCCTGCCAGCCCGAGACGATGAGCAGCGCGGCGACGAGGGCGCAGGCGGCGAACAGCGAGACGACGACGCGAACGAGGCGGCGCTTCAAGCGGTGGGGAAGTTACCCCGCGAGCTTCCACTTCCGAACTTCTGCGAGGCGCTGGGCGAGGTCGATGGTGCGGCGCGCGACGTCGATGATGGTCTTCACGCTCGAGAACGGCTTGGCCAGGTAGCCCTGAATGGGGGTGTTGGCGCCGGTGAGCTCGGGGTAGGCCGACATCATCACGACGGGCAGGTGCGGGTACCTGCCGCGGAGCTGGCCGATGAGCTCGTAGCCCGAGAGGCCGGGCATGTTCTTGTCGGTGATGAGGAGGTCGAACGGCTTGGCCTCGAAGACGCGCTCGGCGTGGAGCGGCTCGGCGACCCAGGTCTCGAAGCCGCCTTTCTGCAGAACGTCACGCACCATCATGGCCAGCTCGGGGTCGTCATCGACGACGAGAACGCGGGGTTTCATGGCGGGGTGGCTGAGCACGGATCAGACCGCCCGCAACCTGCCGACGCTGCTCGGGGCCGGGCGGGTCAAAGGCGACACGTGCGATTTTCTTCACCTGGTGATCCCCCCGAGTGTCGTGTGGGTCTCAGATGCGCTTCCTCCTCGTTCTGGCGGCCGTGACCGTGGTGTCGACCTCGTGCGGCTCGCCGCCCATACCCATCATGTGCTCGGCGAACACCTGCGGCGGCTGCTGCGGCGACGACGGCGTCTGCCGGCCCGGCGGCACCCCCGACTCGTGCGGCACCAACGGCAACCGCTGCGTCTCATGCACCGGCGCCCAGACGTGCCAGGTCGGCGCCTGCCAGGGCGCCAGCGCGGGCGGCAGCGGAGGCACCGCAGGTGGCAGCGGCACCACGGCCGGTGGGGCCGAAGCCGGAGGGAGCGCAGCGACGGCAGGTGGCTCCAGCGCGACGGCAGGCGGCAACACGGCGGGCGGCAACGCGGCAGGCGGCAACACGGCGGGCGGCAACGCGGCGGGCGGCAACGCGGCAGGCGGCAACACGGCAGGCGGCAACACGGCGGGCGGCAGCACGGCAGGCGGCAACACGGCGGGCGGCACCGGCACGAGCGCGTGCAACGCGAGCAACTGCGTGTTCGGCGGCTGCAAGGGGAATACGTGTGAGCTCGGCACGTCGTGCGCGACGTGCGGCAAGGGCGGCGACGCGTGCCTCCCGTTCGGCGCGGGCACGTCGTGTCAGAACCAGGCGTGCGCGCCGGTTCAGCCTC